>NZ_CP114598.1:2318815-2650075 GCF_030848305.1 Akkermansia muciniphila
GGGGATTTCTGGCAGGCGCTCGCCAATAACGGCAACACCTATACGCGCTGGGTCACGAATCCGGCCCACATCGAACAGACGTTCCGCGCCCAGGAACTTCTGGAAGCCATGGCCCAGTCCATCTGGGACAACGGGGAACCCGGCGTGCACAATAACGATGTGATCAACCTGTGGAACCCCGTCAAGTCCATCGGCACCATCACTACGTCCAATCCCTGCTCGGAATACGTCTTCCTGAACAATACGAGCTGCAACCTTTCCTCCTTCAACGCCTACCGCTTCCTGACCAGGGGAGAGGACGGCAAGCCCGTTTTCGATGCGGACGCCCTGACCCACGCCGCCCGCCTGGCCATGGTCTGCGCGGACCTGAATGTGGAACGCGGCGGCTTCCCGATTGAAGAAATCGCGGAAGGCACTTACAAGTACCGCACCACGGGCATCGGATTCGCCAACGTGGGCGGCTCCCTGATGGCCCTGGGCGTGCCTTACGATTCCGACGAAGGCCGCTGGATTGCCTCCCAGCTTTGCAGCGCCCTGACGGCGGCCTGCTGGACGGCCTCCGCGGAAATGGGCGCGGAACTGGGTTCCTATGTGGAATACCCCGCCAGCAAGAAAGACCTGCTCGCCGTGCTGCGCCTGCACAACGCAGCCCAGAAACTGGCAAGCGCCCTGCCCTCCCAGAAGGATTCCAAGACGCTGGACGACCTGATTGAGAACATCATCGCCAATGCCGGAGGGATCCTGCCGGAAGCGCAGGGGCTCACCGCTTCCTATGCCCTGCATGCCTATCTCAAGAGCTTCAAGGCCCCCACCATGATGAACAGGGAGCGCATCGCCCCCGCGGCCAAGCTGGCGGAAGCCGCTTCCGACATGTGGGCGAAGGTGATCAAGGCCACGGCGCACCGCAACGCGTTTGTTTCCGTAATGGCCCCTACGGGCACCATTTCCGCCCCGCTGGGCTGCTATGACGAAGGCACCACTTCCATTGAACCGGACTACACGCTGGTGAAATGGAAGCAACTGGCGGGCGGCGGCTCCCTGAAGATGTTCAACCGCCTGGCCCTGGAAGGCCTCCGCGCCCTGGGTTACCCGGAAGACTTCGTCAATGAAGCCGCTCTGGAAGTGGCGGGTCTGGACGGCCTGATTTCCGCGTTCCAGGGGAATATGGATTCCGTCGTGAACCAGCTCATTGTGGACCCCTGCAATGACCAGGCCGGCCCCGTGCGCCTCGCTTGGCGCCGCCTGCTCTCCGGCACGGAATCCCGCAGTGAAATTCAGGAAAAAGTGGCCTATATCAGCAACCCTGCCAACATGGCCGTGCTGACGGTGGACGAACTCGCCGTAGTGAACGGGGCCGCCCATATTGAATCCATTCCGTGGCTGAATAAGAAGGACCTGCCGGTCTTTGACTGCGCCGCCACCAACGGCAACGGCATCCGCGCCATTTCCCCCGCCGGCCATGTGCTGATGCTGGGCGCCCTCCAGCCCTTCATCTCCGGCGCGTGCTCCAAGACGGTCAATATGCCCGTCTCCGCCGGCGTGCAGGATATTTACGACTCCCTCATCATGTCCCACGAATTGGGCGTGAAGTGCATCGCCATCTTCCGCGCCGGCTCCAAGGCGAATGCCGTTTACGTGGTGGATACCCCGGAAACGCGCATGTTCAAGGCCAACCACGTCTGGGAACAGCTGGTGAATGCCGGCTCAGACGCCATTGACGAAATCATCGCGGAGGCATCCAAGCCGCGCCAGCGCAAGCTGCCCGGCCGCCGCCTGGGCCAGACCGTCAAATTCTCCGTGGGAGGCCAGCTGACGGGCTACCTGACGGTAGGCGTCTATGCGGACGGCACCTGCGGGGAAGTTTTCGGACGCCTGGGACAAGTCGGTTCCTTCGCTTCCGGCATGTTTGAAGCTTACTGCAAGCTCCTCTCCACCGCCCTTCAGTTCGGCGTGCCTCTCAAGGAAGTGGTTAAGGGATTCCGCAATTACTCCTTCGAGCCCTCCGGGTTCTGCCGCGTGGGGGATGATACGGAGGCGGATACCTGTACGGAAATCCGCTCCTGCGCTTCCGTGGTGGATTTGATTGCCAAGATTCTGGCGTGGCTTTTCCCTGAAAGCAACGGCTACCGCCTGCGGGACGTGTTCTCCATCCCCAGCGTCAGCCTTCCGGGCCAGGCTCCGGATACGACGGTAAGCGTGCTGCCCCCCCGCATCATCACCGCTCCGGCGCATCCCGCTACTCCGGCCCTTCCGGAAATTCCCGTCGGAAAGGTTCCGGAAGGAACAATGCTCAACGGAGCCTCCCTCTGCCCGCAGTGCCACTCCCTGGCCTATGTCCAGGACGGCAAATGCAAATCCTGCCGCTCCTGCGGATACAAGGACGGCGGCTGCGGGGAATAAATCATTCCATACCCACTCTTTCCGGGCGGAATCCGGTTGCTGCCGGGTTCCGCCTGGTGAATTTACGGAAAAGGTATTTTTTCCGGGAGAGACGATTTTCCGGCCTTCCCGGCCCCCGTCCAGCATGGACTTTCCGGAAAAAGCGAACGGAAACCGCCGCGCGGGGAAAAGGAATGATAGGCGTTTGCCTTGAAATCCGGCAGCATTTCATTCATAGTCCGCCGCATACGCCTGAAGCCGCACCTTTATCTTCCATGAAACCCTACTATACCCTGGCTGACCTTCTGGATGAAGGACATCCGTTTGACGCCGGGGAATCCGTTCCCGCCAGGCTGGCCGTGATCGGGTTTCCCATTGCCCATTCCAAATCTCCCGCCATGCAGCAGGCTGCGCTGGACGCGGCGGGCATTCGCGCCCGTTATATCCGTATACAGGCTTCTCCGGAAGAATTCGGGGAGGTGGTGCGGCTCCTCAGGGAAAGGGGATTCACGGGGGCCAACGTGACGGTGCCCCACAAGCAGGCTGCCTGTTCCCTGTGCAGTGACACGGACGCTCTTTCCCGCGTCACTGGTTCCGTCAATACGCTCGTCTTTCAAAAGGACGGTTCCGTCTCCGGCTTCAACACGGACGGCCCGGGTTTCGCCCGCGCCATCCGGGAAGAATTTTCCGTGGATTTGCGCGATTTGAAAGTGGCCCTTCTGGGTTCCTGCGGCGGAGCCGGGCTAGCCTTGGCCTACACCTGCGCCATGCAGCGCTGTGAACGGCTGACGCTGGCCGGAAGATCGGAAGAAAAGCTTCAGGAGCTTAAAAACAGGCTGAGTTCCTTCTTCATTGACGAACACAGGCTGGAAGGAGCCTCCGACCGCCTGGCGGCCCACCAGAACAATACTCCCCGTTTCAATGCCGCTGTGGAGGATGCGGACCTGATCGTCAACGCCACCTCCCTCGGCCTGAAGCCTACGGACCCTTCCCCCGTGCCCCCCGCACTGCTTTCCGCCCACCATCTGGTTTACGATTTACAGACGCATGACGATGCCTTCCAGATGGAAGCCCGCTTTCAGGGCGCCAGAGTTTCCAACGGCCTTTCCATGCTGGTTCACCAGGGGGCCCTCTCCTTTGAACGCTGGTTCGGCGTCAAACCGGATATTTCCTCCATGCGCCGGGCCCTTGAACAAAAACATGACTGACGCCACCTCCCATTTTAACGTCCATGCTTTCCGGAACGCGCTGATAGAATGGTTCAGGCGCGAAGGGAAAGACTACCCGTGGAGGCGGACAACGGATCCGTGGCACATCCTGGTTTCCGAGCTGATGCTGCAGCAGACGACCATTCCCACCGTTCTGGGAAGATATGACAGGTGGATGCGCCAGTTCCCCACCCCGGGCCATCTGGCCGCCGTGGATGAGCAGACGGCCCTGCGCTCTTGGGAAGGACTGGGCTATTACCGCCGCGTGCGCTCCCTCCAGGCCATCGCCAGGGAAATCGTCAACAAGTTCGGAGGACGGTTCCCGGACAACGCGGAAGGGTTGAAACGCCTGCCGGGCATCGGCCCCTATACGTCGGGAGCGCTCCTCTCCTTCGCCTTCAACAAGGCGGCTCCCATCGTAGACGCCAATGTGGCGCGCGTCCTGGCCCGCATTGACAATTATTCCGTTCCCGTGGATTCCACGGAAGGCCAAAAATACCTGTGGAGCCGCGCGGAAAGCCTGGTGGACCCGGAACATGCCCGTGAATTCAATTCAGCCATCATGGAACTGGGGCAAACCTGCTGCAGCATCAGTTCCCCGAACTGCCTGCTGTGCCCCGTGCGCCCCTTCTGCTCCGCGGAACGGCCGGAAACGCTTCCCGTCAAAAATCCCAAGCCGCAAGTCACCCGGGTGGAGCATCACGACATTCTTTACATCCGCGGCAAATCCGTCCTGCTGGCCAAATGCCCGGAGGGCAAACGCCATGCCGGCATGTACCGCTTCCCCCAGAGGGAGGACGAGCACACCCTTTCCCTGCCCCATGTCCTGAAACAGACCTACAGCATTACCCGCTACAGGGTGACCCGCTACATCCACCATGTGACGGATACGCCTCTCCTCAGGGAAGGAGAGGAATTCGTGCCGCTGGATAAAATCCACGGTCTGCCTATGGCCTCTCCGGACCGCAAGGCGCTGAACTCCCCTGCCCTGGGCAAACTGCTGGACCACATCAGATGAATGACAGATTAACGCCGGAACTTGTCCTCTCCGCCTATTGCCAGGGATGTTTTCCCATGGCGGACCCGGAAACGGGAGAAATCTCCTTTTACGAACCGGACCCGCGCGCCCTGATTCCCCTGGACGACCGCTTTCACATCCCCCACGGCCTCAAACGGGCTTTGAATAAAAAACCTTTTGAACTCCGGATGGACACCGCTTTCCCGGAGGTGATCCATGCCTGCGCCCGGACGGACCAGCCGGAAGAACAATGGATAGACGGACAGATTGAAGAAGCATACGGCAAGCTTCACGAGATGGGCTTTGCCCACAGTGTGGAATGCTGGGACGAGGAAGGGCTGCAGGGAGGCCTGTACGGAGTAGCCCTGGGAAAAGCTTTTTTCGGGGAAAGCATGTTTCACCGGAAAACGGACGCCAGCAAGATTGCCCTGGTGGCCCTGGTGCAATACCTGCGGGCGCACCAGTTCCTTTTCCTGGATACCCAGTGGACAACGCCGCATCTGCTGAAATTCGGCGCCTATGAAGTGCCGGCGGAAGAATACCGGAAAATGCTGAAGCGAGCGTTGGCAGGATAATAAACCATGTTTTCATTATCCGGAATAAACTGTTGGTCATTTTTCTTCAGCCTTTACCATCAATACTTGAATCATCAAGCCGAACCCTATGCTCGAATATCCAGAAAGCATGGTTCCGGCATAAAAAACGCCGGAATTGAAATTGGCGGCCTCCGGGAAAGGCGAGAACTATGAAGGTATGTCCACCCGCGCGCATGAGACAATCGGCCCGCAGATTCAAGCCATATTCGCCAAGGCTATTCCATCCGCTAAAAAGCCCGTGGTTCCGGAGAACCACGGGCTTGTCTATTAACCCTTAACAAAAAGGTTTATTCCTGTTCCAGAGCCGCCTGGGCCGCGGCCAGACGGGCGGTCGGGACGCGGTAGGGAGAGCAGCTCACGTAAGTCAGGCCCAGCGTGTTGCAGAACTTGACGGAAGCGGGGTCGCCGCCGTGTTCGCCGCAGATGCCCAGCTTGATGTCCGGGCGGGTGGAGCGGCCGAGTTCCACGGCAATCTTCATCAGCTTGCCGACGCCGTTCTGGTCAATGGAAGCGAAGACGTTCTTCTTGATGATTTCCAGTTCCTGGTACTGCGGCAGGAAGGAGCCGGAGTCGTCGCGGCTCATGCCCAGGCCCGTCTGGGTCAGGTCATTGGTGCCGAAGGAGAAGAACTGGGCGGTTTCCGCGATTTCGTCAGCCGTGACGGCGGCGCGCGGGATTTCAATCATGGTGCCGACGAGGTAGTCCACTTTGGCGCCTTTTTCCTCAAATACCTGCTGGGCCACCTTGTCAATGATGGCTTTCTGGATGTCCAGCTCCTTCTTGAAGGCCACCAGGGGAACCATGATTTCAGGCACCACGGCAAAGCCTTCTTCCTGGGAGACTTCCACAGCGGCTTCAAAGATAGCGCGGGCCTGCATTTCCGTGATTTCCGGATAGGCGATGCCGAGACGGCAGCCGCGGTGGCCGAGCATCGGGTTGAACTCATGGAGTTCAGACACGCGGCGCATGATGACTTCCACAGGCATGCCGATTTTCTGGGCCAGGTCAAGCTGCTGTTCCTTCGTCTGGGGAAGGAATTCGTGCAGGGGCGGGTCCAGAAGGCGGATGGTGCCCGGCAGGCCCTTGAGCGCCTTGAAGATGCCCTTGAAGTCCCCCTTCTGATAGGGAAGGAGCTTGGAAACGGCGGCTACGCGGTCGCTCTTCTTGGTGGAGAGGATCATTTCACGGACGAAGTCGATCCGGTCCCCTTCAAAGAACATGTGTTCCGTGCGGCAGAGGCCGATGCCGGTGGCGCCGAAGGCGATAGCGGTTTCCGTCTGCTTGGGAGAGTCCGCGTTGGTGCGCACTTTCATTTTGGTGCAGTCGTCGCACCACTGCATGAGCTTGGCGAAGTTCTGGTAGGTGCGGCTGTCTTCCGGCTTCATGGTCTTGGAGATCAGAACCTGGATGATTTCAGAGGGGGAAGTTTCCACCTTGCCGGCGTATACCAGGCCGCTCGTTCCGTCAATGGAGAGGTAGTCACCTTCGCTGATGGTTACGTCGCCAACGGAAACGGTGCGGTTGTTGTAGTCCACAATGATTTCATCCGCGCCGCAAACGCAGACTTTGCCCATCTGGCGGGCAACGAGGGCGGCATGGGAGGAAACGCCGCCGCGGGCGGTCAGGATGCCTTCAGCGGCAATCATGCCGCGCAGGTCTTCCGGAGAGGTTTCCAGACGGACCAGCAGAACCTTTTCACCTCTGTCCGCGGCTTCCACGCAACGTTCCGCGTTCAGGTAGATGCGTCCGGTGGCGGCGCCGGGACCGGCGGGAAGACCGCGGGTCAGAACCTTGGCGCTCTTGATGGCTTCACGGTCAAAAATGGGGGTCAGCAGCTGGTCCACCTGATCCGCAGGAATGCGGCGCACGGCGGTCTTCCAGTCAATCAGGCCCTGTTCCACCATTTCGCAGGCAATGCGGAAAGCGGCCACGCCGGTACGCTTCCCGTTGCGGGTCTGGAGCATGTAAACGGTGCGGTCCTGAATGGTGAATTCGAAGTCCTGCATGTCGTGGAAGTGGTTTTCCAGCACTTCGCGAATGCGCACCAGTTCATTGAAGGCGGCGGGCATCACTTCATGAAGGGCAGCAACAGGGGCGGGCGTACGCACGCCGGCCACGACGTCTTCACCCTGGGCATTCATCAGGAATTCGCCATAGAATTCGTTTTCGCCGGAGGCGGGGTTACGGGTGAACGCCACGCCGGAACCGGATTCCTCGCCCGTGTTGCCGAAGACCATGGCCTGCACGTTGACGGCGGTGCCCCATTCGGACGGGATGCCGTATTTCTGGCGGTACACGATGGCGCGGTCATTGTTCCAGGAACCGAACACGGCGCCAATGGCTCCCTGAAGCTGTTCCCAGGGGCATTCCGGGAATTCATGGCCGGTGCGTTCCAGCACCAGCGCCTTGAAGCGGGAGACCAGTTCTTTCAGGTCGTCGGCGGAAAGCTTGGTGTCTTCCACGTCCTCGCTGCCGAAGCGTTCTTTCTTGATGGCGGCGATGGCGGTTTCAAAAGGTTCGTGGTCTTCATCCGGGGTTTTCTGCACGCCCAGCACCACGTCGCCGTACATCTGTACAAAACGGCGGTAGCAGTCCCAGGCGAAGCGGGGGTTGTTCGTAGCCTTCACCATGGCTTCCACGGATTTTTCATTCAGGCCGAGGTTCAAAATCGTGTCCATCATGCCGGGCATGGATTCACGGGCGCCGGAACGCACGGCCACCAGCAGGGGCATAGCTTCCGTATCGCCGAACTTGCGCCCCAGGATCTGCTCCATTTTGGCAATGCCTTCCTTGACCTGCGCGTCAAGCTGGGCGGGATAAGTGCAGCCGTGATCGTAGTAGTAAGTGCAAACCTCCGTCGTGATGGTGAATCCGGGAGGGACAGGAAGGCCGATGCGGGCCATTTCCGCAAGGTTGGCGCCCTTGCCGCCCAAAAGATTTTTCATGCTGCCATTACCGTCAGCGGACCCTCCGCCGAAAGAATAGACGAATTTGTCAGTAGATGCGCTGCACGCGCAGGAATTGGTGGACATATCGATTATTGTAGTCGAATTAATGATTCTGCCCAAACATCGACCAAAGGAGCCAACAGAAGACCCAATAGCGAGTTAGGGTCGAATGAGGATGCCTTCAGCCCCTTGCTTTGTCAATCCGAAATTGTACGGAAAACAAAAATATTTTTCAGAGTTTTCGGGAGAAAGAAAGCATGCCGAAACCCTGCTTTTCCAGCCTGTCCCGTCCGGGGGGCCTTCTTCCTCCGGACAATGCCGTTTCCTGTTTTCCAGCAGTCCCGGAATTACCCGGGAAGAGAAGCGCAGCAGGTTTCTTTTCACGGTTGACCGGAAAAGAAAAACGGACGCTTATCAACCGGATAAGCGTCCGCCGGAAATAATATGCCCTGTTTTTTACGCCTTGCAGAAGGTGTCTTCATCCGCGCAGTCAGCCTGCACCCACTTGACGGAGGAATCACCGGAGGCTATGTGCACGAGGCAATGGTACACGGCTTCCTGATCCGCATCCAGCCGGGCAGCCATCTGGGCGGCTGTTTCCGGGGCGGTTCCCAGAGCGCTCCTCACCCTGCCCAGCAGGGCCAGGAAGGAACCCGCCGCTTTCTTGCCGGCTTCCACGCCCGGCTGATGATAGGCGTTGATATTGACCAGAGAAGCATAGAAGGAGACGGCGCGCTCAAACAGGGCGATCAGCATGCCGAGCGTTTTGGCGTTCACCTCCGGGATGGAGATGGTAATGGAGGAACGGCCGGATTCCGCAAGCGCCTGGCGGGTGCCGCGCAGGAAGCCCTGGAGGAAGTCTCCGCAGGTGGCGCCCGCTTCCACTTCCACCGCATCCGCGGAACATTCGCGCACTTCAATGAAAGTGGCGAAGAAGTTGTTCACGCCGTCACGGAGCTGCTGCACATAGGCATGCTGGTCCGTGGAACCCTTGTTGCCGTACACGGAGATGCCCTGGCAGACTTCGTTGCCCTCCAGATCCAGCCGCTTGCCGAGGGATTCCATAATGAGCTGCTGGAGGTATTTGGAGAAGAGCACCAGGGCATCCTTGTAGGGAAGAACCACCATGTCCTTTTCCCCCTTGCCGCCGGTAGCCTTGTACCAGGCCAGCGCCAGTTTCATGGAGGCGTTGCATTTTACGCAGTCCCGGCGCGTCTTTTCGTCCATCAGGCGCGCGCCTTCCAGCAGTTCATCCACGTTCACGCCCTGAAGCACGGCGGGAACCAGCCCCACCACGGACATGACGGAGGTGCGGCCGCCCACCCAGTCTTCCATCGGGAAACGCTTGAGCCAGCCTTCCGCCTCAGCCGTTTTGTCCAGCCGGGAGCCTGCTCCCGTGACGGCAACCGCCTGGGGAGCGAATTCCAGCCCGTTCTTCCTGAAGAAATCCTGGGCCACCAGCATGCCGTTGCGGGTTTCCGGCGTGCCGCCGGATTTGGAAATAACGACGACAAGCGTTTCTTCCAGAGGGAGGGATTCCAGCACCCGGTACATGCCGTCCGGGTCCGTGTTGTCCAGAAAGAACATGTCCAGCCCCGCCGCAGGAATGGCGTCCGCCACCAGCTCCGGGCCAAGAGCGGAACCGCCGATGCCAATGACGAGGGCCGCGGAATATTGTTCCGCGCGGGGAGGCGTTATTTTGCCGTCCAGAACGTCCCGTCCGAAGGCTTTGACGTCCGCCAGGGGACCATCAATGGCAGCCTTCAATTCCGGCGTGGGAGCCAGGGAGGAATTGCGCAGCCAGTAGTGCCCCACCATGCGTTTTTCATCAGGATTGGCAATGGCGCCGGATTCCAGCGCCTTCATGTCGGCAAACGCCTTGTCTATCCGCCCCTGCATGGAAGACAGGAACGCATCGTCCAGCGGAAGTTTGGAAAAATCAAGGGAGATGCCCAGTTCTGGGTAGCGAACGAGTTGTTGTGCGTATAAGCTCATGATGGTCATGGGTTGGAAAAAGAATTACCGGAGTTTTTTCAGGACGCTTTTAGCCTGCACGTCTCCCTGGTCCGCCGCTTTCTGGAACCATTCCCGGGCTTTGGCCATGTCCTTGGGCAGGCCGAAACCGGTCTGATACATCACGCCCAGGTTATATTGTTCCGAGGCATAGCCTTCCACAGCCGCCCGGCGGCGCGTGCGGGCCTGTTCCCTGGCTTCCGCAGCGGTTAGTCCCAGAACCCGCGCCGCATCCGGCCACGCTGCTCCGAATCTGGAGGCGGAAGGGGCATAGCCGGCAGCTCCGGCCTTGCGGTGCATTTCCTCCGCTTTTTTCTTATCCCTCTTCACGCCGTATTTGCCCTGGTCATACAGGAACGCCATGCCCCAGTAGCCACGGGGGCAGCCCAGTTCCGCCGCCTGCTGGAAGCATTCAAAGGCATCTTTATACTTTTTGGAACCCATGGCGAGCACGGCGTCGGAAATGTGGAGTTCCGCCTCCTTCAAGCCGGGAAATTCCGGGATGGCCGCCCATTCCCTTTTCAGTTCCTCCCTGTCCCTTTTGGACTTGGGAGGCATGCCGGAGGGGCCGGAAAAACGGAAAAGGGGGAAGTAGCCCTCCATGGCTCCCATGTTGCCCAGGCCGGACATGAGGAAAACGCCGGGAGATACCTTCCACATGTGCATGTACTGGATGCGGCCTTCCTGAAGAGATTCCCTGGCCACCCATTCCGGCATGTTCACCGGTTCCCCGAACTGTTCCGTCAGGCCCACCAGAAGGGCCTTATAGGCGGATTTCAGTTTGGTTTCATATTCGGAACCGCGGTGCTTGCTCCGGGAATAGAAGACAACGGCCCTCAAGCCGCCGGAGGGGTCATAGTCAAAGTTCAGGGCAAAGGTCTGGCCGCCTATGGCCTGCCTGGTTTTAAACACGCCGTTGAGTCCGGTGCGTGCGAGGAGGGCATCCGTGGGCGGACCTTCAAGCTGCTTGCTTCGCCTCAGGGTTTTCAGCACCTGATCCTTGTCCATTCCCACCTCCAGCCCCTCATAGAGAGCGGCAAGGAGAGGGGCACACGTGAGAGCGAAGAGCCCAGCAACATAGGCTAGTTTTTTCATAGAAAAAAGTAATTGGACGGCTTTCTATCAAAGCGGAAGCATTTTCAAAAGGATAAAATGCGTCAGCCACAGAGAGGAAAATTTTTCATAAAATATTTATTTCCAATCTATCCACAATCTTTTCAAATAATCCTCCCCGGAGAAATCCGGAGGCATGGGGTCACGGGTCAGGCGGAAACCGGGAACGGCCTGGGCCACCATCCTGCGGAAGTCCTCGTGGCCCAGCTTGCGGCAGTTGCTGGTGCACAGCATCCAGCCGCCCGGTTCCAGACATTCGCGCGCCAGGGCCACCAGCTCCCCGTAGTGGGATTCCACCCGGAACACCTTCCCGCGGTCATCCCGGGAAAATGTGGGAGGGTCCAGGATAATGCCGTGAAAGGTTCGGCCCTGCCTGGCGAACCGTTCCAGCCAGCGGCGCGCGTCCCCCTTGCAAAAATATTGAGCGGAAGGGTCAATGCCGTTCAGGATGAAATTTTCCCTGGCCCAGTCCAGACACGGCTGCGCCAGGTCCAGCGTGGTTGTCTGCGCCCCCCCCAGGGCGGCGTAAACGGAAAAGGCTCCCGTATAGGCAAAGGTATTCAGCACCCTCATGCCCGGAGCGCTTCTTTCCCTTACCCGGCGGCGGTGGTCGCGCTGATCCAGAAAAATTCCCTGGGAATACCCGGCGGCCATGTCTATTTTGAAACGCACTCCCTGCTCCATGGCCGTAAATTGCAGGGGGAGGGCCGGGCCGGCAATTTGGAAAGGCGCTTCTTTCTGGTTTTGTTCCAGCTTCTTGTGGAATACAGGCATGCCCGTACTCCGAAGTTCGCTTTCCAAGTCCACAGGAATGGAACAGCCGCGCGTGGAAACGAGAATACGGTCCGCCATCTGATCCACAAAGACACCGGGGATTCCATCCCCTGCCCCGTCCATGACCCGGAATATATCCGTATCCGGCGGAATCAATTCCCTGTTGCGTTCCACGCAATGATGATAATTTCTTTCCACGGCAGAGCAAAGAGTAACGGATGAAAAACGTTCCCGCAATGTCAAAGAATCTGGAACCTCATTTACGCAGGAACAAGAATCTCCCAGAGAAAAACGGTCTTCCGGCCGGCCCGGTGTTCTCAAACAGGACGATTATAAAAAATTGCCTGCAAGATAAATCCTGCAGGCAACAATATTTTTAACTGCCGGAAAAACGGTCCTCAAGCTCTTCGGCGGCGAGCCATCAGAGCCATCAGCCCCAGCAGGCTCAGGGATGCCGTAGCCGGTTCCGGCACGCTGGCCGTTTCTCCGGAAATAGCCAGAGCATTAAACGTAGGCGTATGGGCTGAACCCGGCGTATTTACCGTCAGAGTGATTTCCCCATTTTCATTGGCGATAACGTTGCTGAGGGTGTATCCCGTAGGAGTCCGGGCCTGAATTGTCTGAGAGTTCGCACCTATGGAAGGAGTCGCGCTGGCGTAGGTATTGGAAGTTACCAGGGAATTCCAAGCGCCGGCGCCTTCAAACGGACACCCGGTAACAAGGGCAATCTGGTAGGAGGCGCCAGCCACCAGACCGGAAATAGTCAGAGAGAGCGCAGATCCTTTAGGGCCGGAGATGAAGGTCTGCCAAGAGTCCCCGAAAGAGACCTTGTTTTCCATGAAAGAATCCAATCCCTGCGTATCAAAAGAAGTTCCTGAGGAAACCCAGTCTCCGGAGGCCGCGGAAGAGGTAGAACTCAGATTCGCGGAAGAGGACGCCGTAGCCAAGGTTGCAACAAAACCGGAACCGGAATCCGTTACAGAAACAGTCTTGGCAGGAGGTTCCGGAAGCAGGGAACTGTTAAAATCAAACAATACAGTAGCGGCGCTCGCGGAAAGAGCGGATACCACAGCCAACATGGAAATAGAGGCGATTTTTCTCATAAGTACAGATAAACAGCAACTGATTTCAGTCAGTAACGGATTGACTATCCGATGAAGAAATTCTGGCATTGAAAATATCTTGAAGCATCAACGTATAAATATTTTAAATTGTTGACAATAAATGATTTATTCTTTTCAAAACAGATTGCGGAAGTCAAATTCGATGAAATATATTTGAAATATTTTTAATTCATTTTGTTTTTTCAATCCATCTTTTCATCTGCGCCATCTGCGTAAATTCCTTGTTTTTAAAAAAATAATTTGACATCGGATAGTCAATCCGCTCGCAAAAAAAGAGGCCGGATTCTTCATCCGGCCTCTCACAGGTTATTAACTGATCAACAAAAACTTACGTTTAGTCAGCATACTGTTCATTAAGAGCTTCCATGATTTCCCTGGAAGCTTCCGGAATGTTGGTGCCCGGGCCGAAGATGGCCACAGCGCCGTGTTCCTTCAGGAAGTCATAGTCCTGGGCGGGAATAACGCCGCCGCAGAAGACCAGGATATCCGGACGGCCCTGCTTGGCAAGTTCCTCCACCAGGGCGGGAAGCAGCACCTTGTGGCCGGCGGCCAGAGAGCTCATGCCGATCATGTGCACGTCGTTTTCAATCGCCATTTTGGCAGTTTCCTCCGGCGTCTGGAAGAGCGGACCCACGTCCACGTCAAAGCCGAGGTCGGCATAGGCGGAGGAGACCACCTTGGCGCCGCGGTCATGGCCGTCCTGGCCCATTTTAGCGACGAGGATGCGGGGACGACGCCCCGTGCGTTCGGCGAAGTCATCCGTCATCTTGCGGACTTCCTCCACCAGCGGATCTTGACCATAGGATTGAGCGTACACGCCGGTAATGAGTTTGATTGGTGCTTTATGACGCCCGAAGTGTTTTTCCAGGGCGGAGGAGATTTCACCCAGGGAGGCGCGGGCCTTGGCTGCCTTAATGGCAAGGTCAAGGAGATTGCCTTCCCCCGTGCGGGCGCATTCGGACAGGGCTTCCAGCGCGGCTTCGCACGCGGCGGAGTCCCGTTCCGCGCGCAGTTTTTGCAGACGGGCGATCTGGGCTTCCCGGACGGTGGTGTTGTCCACTTCCAGAATGTCGATCTGGGCTTCCTGCTCCAGGCGGTATTTGTTGACGCCGATGATGGGTTCCTTTCCAGAGTCAATGGCGGCCTGGCGGCGCGCCGCGGCTTCTTCAATGCGCATCTTGGGCAGCCCGGTTTCAATGGCTTTGGCCATGCCGCCGAGTTTTTCCACTTCCTGAAGGTGGGCCCAGCCCTTGCGGATGAGCTCATTGGTCAGGTATTCCACGTAGTAGGAGCCGCCCCACGGGTCGATCACCTTGCAGATGGAGGTTTCATCCTGAAGCTGGAGCTGGGTGTTGCGGGCGATGCGGGCGGAGAAGTCCGTCGGCAGGGCGATCGCTTCATCCAGGGAGTTCGTGTGGAGGGACTGCGTGTGGCCGCAGGCGGCGGCCAGGGCCTCAATGCAGGTGCGGGTAACGTTGTTGAACGGGTCCTGCTCCGTGAGGGACCAGCCGGAAGTCTGGGAGTGCGTGCGCAGAGCCAGGGACTTCGGGTTCTTGGGATTGAACTGCTTGATGAGCTTGGCCCACAGCACGCGGGCGGCGCGCATTTTGGCCACTTCCATGAAGTAGTTCTTGCCCTGGGCCCAGAAGAAGGAGAGGCGCGGAGCAAAGGCGTCAATGTCAATGCCGGCCTTGATACCTGTGCGGACATATTCCAGGCCGTCCGCAAGCGTGTAGGCCATTTCCAGGTCCGCCGTGGCGCCGGCTTCCTGCATGTGGTAGCCGGAGATGGAAATGGAGTTGAACTTGGGCATGTACTTGGAGGTGAACTCAAAGATATCCGCAATAATCCTCATAGAGGGATCAGGCGGGTAAATGTAGGTGTTGCGCACCATGTACTCCTTGAGAATGTCGTTCTGGATCGTGCCGGAAAGCTGGTCCAGCGTGCAGCCCTGTTCCTGGGCGGCGACGATGTAGAAAGCCAGCACGGGGAGCACGGCGCCGTTCATGGTCATGGAAACGGACATCTTGTCCAAGGGAATGCCCTTGAAGAGGATTTCCATGTCCAGAATGGAGTCCACGGCCACGCCGGCCTTGCCCACGTCACCTACCACGCGGGGGTGGTCGGAGTCATAGCCGCGGTGTGTGGCCAGGTCAAAGGCAATGGAAAGGCCCTTCTGGCCCGCCGCCAGGTTGCGGCGGTAAAAGGCGTTGGATTCCTCTGCCGTGGAGAAGCCGGCGTACTGGCGCACCGTCCAGGGGCGCGCCACGTACATGGTGGCATACGGCCCGCGGAGGTTGGGAGCTACACCGGCCGTAAAGTCCAGGTGCAGGCAGTCGTCGTACACGCTTTCCGAGTAGGTGGGCGGTACGGGAATTTGTTCATTGGTCATCCAGGTTTCCGTTTCGGAAGCCGGGGTTGCGGCACCAGCCTTGATTTCAGGATAGGAGGCGGATGCAAAATCAGGAATATTGCTCATTGGATGAAATAGGTTGGTGGTTGTTAGAGGCCGATCTTGTTCTGAATAGCTTCAACGGTGTTGTAGCAGTTGGCCTTGACGTGGATGAAGATGTCCACGCCGGCTTCCTTGAACGCTTCCACATGGTCGGCCGGATAACCGGCGAGGGCCACCATCATGTCCGGCCTGATTTCCTTGAGCGCCTTGCAGAAGGCGGGGACGATTTCCGGATAAGTGTCATCCGTGGAGCAGATGACGCATACGGCGCAGCCGCTTTCCGCAGCCGCCCTGGCCGCGTCTTCCGGAGTTTGGAAGCCGGACGGATAAACCACATCCAGACCGCCGGCGCGCAGGAAGTCGCGGGAGAAGTCCGCACGGGCCTTGTGCTGGCGAAGCGGCCCCATGTTGGCGAAGAAGACCATCGGCCGGGAACCCTTTTCTTCCACCCAGGCGTCAGCCTTGGCGAGCAGGGATTCAAAACGTTCCGCCAGGCGGCGCTTCGGCAGGGCTTCCATTTCCAGAGGTTCGCCGCACTTGCAGTCAACCCCGGCCACCAGGGCCTTGTTGATGAGACAGGTGGAAAAGCCTTCTCCGGCGGCTTTGCAGGCGGAGTCCACGCTCATTTCCACTTCCGGGAGCTGGATATCCGCATTCTTGCAGCAGCCGTGCCCCTTGTGGGCGGAGCAGCAGGAGCCTTCCGGCGCCTCCAGCTTCTTCTCTGCCAGGTTGACATACTGGTTGACGCCCACGATGGACTGCCGGCGCTGGTCCGCCAGTTCGTAACGTTTGGCGGCGGTGGCGTTCACCTTCTTCTGAATGGTGCCGGCTTTGAGAGCCTTGACGATGCCGCCTTCCTTCTCGATGCTCTGGAAGAACTCCCATATCTTCCGGGAGGTTTCATCCGTCAGGTTTTCCAGGTACCAGGAACCGCCGGCGGGGTCAACAACCTTGTCCAGATTGCATTCGCCCAGCAGAATCAGCGGGCAGTTGCGGGCAATGCGGCGGGAGAATTCGTCCGGCATGCGCACGGCAGCGTCAAAGGGCAGAACGTCAATACTGTCCACGCCGCCCATGATGGCGGAGAACGCCTGGGCGGAACCGCGCAGCAGGTTGACCCAGGGATCCACCTTGGAGAGGGTCCAGAAGGAGGTGCGGGCATGGAGCCTGATCTTGGCAGCTTCCTCGCTTCCTCCGCATTCTTTGACGATGATGGCCCAGAGTTCGCGCAAGGCGCGGATTTTGGCGATTTCCAAGAACAGGTTGGCGCCGATGGAGACCGTAAAGCGCATGTGCGCCGCAGTTTCATCCACGGAGAGGCCGCGTTCCTCCATGGCGCGCAGATAGGCCACGGCAGTGGACAGCATGGCGCCCACTTCTTCAAAGGCGGAAGCGCCGGAATCCGCGTAAGGCAGCCCGCTGACGCCGATAGTCTGGAAGCCGGGAGCGTTGGCGACGGCCCATTTGGTCATTACGGCCATCTGGTCATAGTAGGCGCAGATGCCTTTTCCCCCGCAGAGAGATCCCTTCATCACGGCTTTCCCCACCGGGTCATACAGAACGCCGCCCCTGAGATCCGCCGTCTTGACGCCGGCGGCCTTGCAGGTGTTCAGGAACATGGAGAGGGTTCCCAGACCGCAGGAACCGGGAGTGACATATACGGGAAGCCCGTCCAGCCGGACGCCCTTGAGAGCCGTATCCCAGTCAGCCTGCTTGCGCAGTTTCAGTCCGCATTTGCAGTTGAGCTGGATGTTTACGGCGGTCAGGCCGCGGCCCAAGTCATGCAGAAGCTTGGCGTTGAAGTCCTCCGGAGAGGAAGCGGGAATGCTCTGGGCGATTTCGCAGGGCTTTTCCATATAGCCCAGGGCGCGCGTTCCGCGGCGGTACGGAAATTGCCCGGCAGGCATCACCGGGGAATGTTCATCCCACTTATTATAGATAGGATGCAGGGTAATTCCCTCCACAAGCTTGGTAAAAAGCTTCTTGTCAAAATCAGCCCCTTTCAGGGCAGCGACTGCTGCCTCGCGCCATTCGGCGTATGTGGCTGGTGCGAATTCTCCGAAATCAATTTCCGGAGCCGTTGTTTTATTTCCCTGTTGCATGGCGAAGTCAATGGGTAAGGCCTAATATGTTGGTTTTTAACTACGCGCAAACCAGGCCAAGTTTAAAGCGCAACATTATTTTAGAAAATCAAACTGTAAAGTCCAGCGAGAAAAATACTCCCGCCCGCCCGAGAATGCGAATTTGTTTCATCACGCGAGGCAAACTTGCAAAAACAATGTCAATGGAGTAAATACGGGCATAAGCATGCCCCCTTCCACTACCGTTAAACTTCCTGCCCAGCTGGTCAGGCAGCTTCGAACTTTCCGCCGCCGCCTCAGAACGGTGAAGATGCTGGAAGCCATATGCCTTGCAGGCATTGCCGTCATTCTTTCCTACGCGCTCCTGTACCTTTCCGACAGGTTGTGGGAGACGCCCCCGCCGTCGGCTGGTTCCTGTTCTTCATTGCCGTGGCCGGTCTGGCGGTGTTTATCCCCTGGTGGAGTTTCCGGTGGGTGTGGCAGAGGCGCACGGAAGCCCAGCTGGCGCGGCTGATTTCCCGGACGGACGCGGCCCTGGGAGACCGCCTCCTGGGCGTCATTGAACTGGATGCCGAAAAGGGCGGCCTCCAATACAGTTCCGAAAAGCTGAAAGAAGCTGCCATGGAGCAGGTAGCCCGCGAAGTGTCCACCCGGGACCTGGCGGTGAACATCCCCCGGCCCAGCCACAGGAAGCTGTTCGTCCTGCTGGCGGTTCTCGCCGCAGGCACGGCGGCCGTATGCGCGGTAAGCCCGGAAGCGGCGGGGAATGCCCTGAAACGCTGGGTCCGCCCGTTCAACCCTCCGGAACGCTACACGTTCACCCAGCTGGACTCCACCCCGGATTCCCTGGTTATTCCCCTGGGAGAGAGCTTCCTGTATGAGATCCGGCTTGCGGAGGGCACCAAAGCCAGTCCGCAGACGGCAGAATATTTTTTCCGCAACAGGGTGAGCCAGCAAGCGCCCCTTACGGACGGCGCATACAAAATCCATATTCCCCCCATGCAGCAGGCGGACTGCCTGGAGTTTTTTGCAGGGGATGCCGTGCGACGGCTGAAAATCATCCCGAAGAGCCGCCCCTCCCTGCTGGGCGCCGAAGCCGTCGTGGCCTATCCTGCCTATATGGCGCGCGCCAAGGGCCGGGAAGCCATGCGAGCAGGAGTCATTTCCGCCCCGGAAGGCTCTACGCTGACGCTGAAGGTGTCCGCCTCCCAACGCCTGCAGTCTGCGGAGAACGCGCAGGGGCAACCGCTCCGTGTGGAAGGAAACAGCGTTATCATTCCAAATATTCTCTTGGAGAAAGAGCCCAGGGAAATAGAGTTTGGCTGGATGGACAGCGATGGGCTGACGGCTGCCCGGCCCGTGAAGATACGCCTGGAACCCGTTGAGGACAAGCAGCCTTCCATTTACCTGAGAGGCGGAGAAAACGACCGCTATGTGCTGGAGGATAGCAGCATAGAGCTGGAGGTAGAGGCGGCGGACGATTTCGGCCTCCGGGAAATAGGGGTGGAATGGCAGGGTGAGAAATCTTTTTACGACGACGGGAATAAGGATGGAAACGGAGCTTCTGCGCCACAACCGGACGGCGCGGACAAACCGGCGCCCGGACTTCGCGGGGAGAAAATTCTGGCGGCCGGCCAGCCCACGCAGACCGGCCTGAAAGGAACATTCCTGTTCCAGGCCAGGGCGCTGAAGTTATCTCCCCAGCGCGTCGTCGTCCGCGGGTTTACGCAGGATTACAAACCGGGAGGCAAGCGCGTTTATTCGGAACCCATGATTATCTTCGTCCTTTCCAAGTCCGAGCACGCCCAGATGATCCGCAATGAACTGGAACGCATCACCAGCGAGCTGGAAGGCATGATCCGGCGCATGGACGCCATGGCGGACGAGGCAAAACGGCTGAAAGGAATGGAAAGCGGCAAATTGAAAGATGCGGAGTCCCTGGAACGCCTGCACGCCCTGGCCGATGAAGAACAGGCAGGGAGGCGTGAGTTGGGCGACTTGCTTAACCGCTCGGAAAACCTGTTTAAGGAAGCCTCCCGCAATTCCCAGATAGACCCGGCCGGCATGAAGGAATTCATGAAAGGAATTTCCATGCTCAAACCCATTCCTGACGGGCCCATGAAGAAGGCCCAGAAACAGTTCCGGGATTCCGCCTCCGAGGGCCGCTCCGAGCAGGAAAGCAGGAAAGACCTGAACGACGGGGAGAATTCCCATTCCGAAGCCACACAGGCGCTGAAAGACGCCATGAACCAGCTCTCCAAGTCCGCGCAGGACATGGAGGCCAGCACCTTCGTGGCACGGCTCAGGCAAGCCGCATCCAAGGAGGATTCCATCGCCCATGCGCTGGCCGGTCAGATCAACGCTATTGCGGGCATGACCATGGAGGAGCTTGACCCGTCCAGCAGGCGGGAAATGGAAACCATCGCCACCCTTCAAAACGCCTCCACACAAGACATAGGCTGGATTCTGGAAGATCTCAGCTATTACAAGTCACGCACCGGGGAACGGATTTACAGCGACCTGTACAACCAGATGAACGCTTTCTCCCTCCGCGAGAAGCTGGACCTGGTGCACGGCAACATTCTGAATGCAATCACGGCCCGCTCCATTGACGAGTCCCGCCTGTACGCCTCCACCCTGCGCCATTGGGCCAAATTGATAGACGACTATAAGAAGAGCCGCCGCGGCAGCGGGGGAGGAGGCGGAGGCGGGGGAGAAGGCCAATCCTCCATTTCCGACGCCGAGTTTGAATTCATGCTGAAAGTCATCCGCATGATCCAGCAGGAACAGGATATCCGCATGCGCACCCGCGCCGCCGAACAGGAATACCGAAAACAACTTACTCCCCCTGCCCCATGAATACCGCCCATTTTTCAGCCATGGTTCTGGCGCTTTCCCTGCCCTGCGCCGCCGATCCAAAACCCGCTCCGGAATATTCCGCCAGGCACAAGGAAACGGCATCCAAACTGGCGGTACAGCAGGACGAGCTCCAGGCGGACACTTCCGACCTCATCCTGGGAGAAACCAATGAGGAGGTAGTGGACCTGCTGAAAAAATGCCGCCATGCCATGAATGACGCCGTGGACCTGCTGGAGGTTTACAATACCGGCGGCCAGACGCTGGCCGCGCAGTCGGATGTGATTGAATTGATTTACCAGGCAGCCAAAGCCAAGATGACCGGAGCCGACGGCCAGCCCAAACCGGGAGGGAAGGCTCTTATGGACATGCTGCGCCAGCTGCTCGGCATGGATAGTGATGCCCAGTCCGCAGAACAGCAGGAAGGTAATGAAAAGGGACAGGGAGGTTCCCAGAGCGGCAGCGGCAACAATCCCGGAAGCAAAGCGGATGGGAAATCCAATATGGCCTCCGCCCAGGATAAAGGCGTTTCCAATCCGGACATGACGGCGGAAACGCGTTCCGTTCCCAAATCCACCGGCATATCCGCAGACGACATGCCTTCCGAATTCCGCAAGGCGCTGGACGCCTATAACAAGACCCTGCAAAAATAAGACGCGCCTTCCCGGACACCCCCGTCACGCATGAACAACAGCTTCCCGTTTCCATGAAAAATTTCCGCCGCCTCCTGACCGTTTTTTTAGCCTGCTGCATGACGGCCGCGCCGCAAAACGCAGCGGCCCAATCCCCCCTGAAAACGTCTTCTTCCGTTCCTCCCCAGGTGGAGCTGATGTACGTGAAGGGGCTGCGCTATCTTCAGAATGCCCAGAAACCGGATGGCACCTATGATGGGACTTACGGGAGGGAACCCGGCATTATCGGCTTTTGCCTCATGTCCGTGCTGGCCCACGGAGACGATCCGAACGCGGGGCCGTACGCCACCATGGTGCGCCGCTGCGTAGATTACATCCTGTCCAAACAGAACAAGGGGTCCGGCTATATTGGGGATTCCATGTACAACCACGGCTTCGCCACTCTCGCCCTGGCGGAAGCGTACGGCATGGTGCGGGACGACCGCATAGGCCCCGCCCTCCGCAAGGCCGTGGCCCTGACACTGACCGCCCAGAAAAAAAATAAATCGGGAGGCTGGCGCTATTCTCCGGATGCCACGGACGCGGACAGCACGGTGACCGGCTGCCAGCTCGTCTCCCTGTTCGCGGCGCGCAACGCGGGCATTCCCGTGCCGGACGCGGCCTTTGAACGCGGCCTCAAGTACATGGCCTCCTGCCGCAACAAGAAAGGCGCCTACGGCTATACCGGCCCGGAGGGGCCCCGCGTTACCCTCACGGCCATCGGTTCCCTGACGCTGTCCCTGGCGCGCCTTAAAACGGACCCGTCCTTCAGGGATTCCCTGGCCTACCTGAAAAAGCACCTGAATTACCGGGATTCCACTCACCCGTTTTATTTTGAATATTACATGTCACAGGCCCTGTTCCATGCGGATCCGGAAGCGTGGAAGGAATGGAATTACAAGAATATGCGCTACCTGGGAGCCTCCCAGGCGCCCAACGGGTCCTGGCTTTCCGACCATTCCGCAGCATATTCCACTTCCGCCGCCCTGCTCTCCCTTGCGCTTAATTATAGATTTTTACCCATCTATGAACAATAGAATCCGCCTTTCCCTGATGCTGGCCCCGGCCTGTCTGCTGGGCGCCTGGGCCAATTCCGTCATCGACGTGGTTACGGACAACAATTACCGCCTCCGCGGGGAAATCGTTTCTTACGGAAAACAGGGAATCGCCATCAAGCACCCGGCCATGCGCCAAAATGCCGTCATTATTCCGTCGGAAATCCGCGCTCTTTACTTTACGGGAACCGCATCTCCGGATCTTCGCGCCAGAGACAAAATTTTCATGGCTACGGGGCACCGGGATATTATTCCGTGCAACATCATTTCCGTCACGCAGGACAAAGTGCAGTACCGGGATATGCTCGGCCATGAACGCTCCGTGCCGCGCAGCCAGGTGGCCGGGTTCCGTCTGAATACTTTGCAGGAAAAGGGTTTCTGGCAGGAACCTCTGGTTTTTGACAACAGCTGGGTTTATTCCGGCAACCGGGAGGAAGACTACCGCACCCAGGCGGGAAGAAGACTGATGAATGCCCTGAAGCCGAAAATCCAGGGGGATAAGTACCAGTACCGGCTGGGCAACAAAGATTACCCCACCTGGATACCCCTGTACAAAAATATCGGCCTGGATCCTTCCTCCTTCATTTTCCGCACCACCATCACCATGAACGGCAACAATGACCGCTCCGGCATTGTCTTCTGTTTCGGCGGGAATGAGAACATTCCTTTCCGGTCCAATTCCGGCAGCAGCCTGAACAGGCTCATGCTCAGCATTTGCCCCGGAAGATGCATTCTGCTCCGGGAACAGAAGTCCGGCATCCTCCTGCTGGGAGAAGCGGCTATTCCGGCCCCCGCCCTGACAGAGGGCGTGGATATTAAATTGACGGCTTCCCGCCAGGAAGGAAATAAACAGGTTTACGAACTGTTGATAGGAGACCTGCCGCCCATACTGACGACAGACCCCAGCCCGCCGGAACAGCCATTGCAGGGAGACGCCTTCGGCCTCCAGATGGAAGGGCACGTCTCCCTGACCATCAGCAAACTGGCTCTTTCCTCCATCACCCTGAGCGCCAAATCCGCGGCCAAAAACGGAAATGCAGAGACAGACCTGGTCCTGACAAAGGAAGAAGACACCATTCCAGGCTCCATCAGCGGTTACGATAGTAAAACCGGAATGTTGACGCTTTCCACGGACAAGGATTATCCGGGAATTCCCCGCGATTTTTCCATCCCGGCCAAGTATCTGGATACCGTCTTTTTTGCGGAACAGAACAGAAAGGACGGTTCCCGACCCACGGCCCGCCACGGTCTCCTGATGAAGGACGGTTCCCGTCTGCACGGAGATATCCTGAGCATGGATTCCCTGAACATCATCCTGCGGCATCCGCAGCTGGGGCAAATTTCCCTGCCGCTGAAAAACATCACCCGCGTGGAATTCCTGAATCCCGCCCGTCCTTCCCGTTCCACTCCCTGATTGATCCCGCCATGAAACAAGCAATGACGCTTTTCCTGTGGGCCTGCGTCCTGCCGGCCGCCTTCCTCCAGCCCAACGCACATGCGGAAGGGGTTATTACGCTTAAATCCGGGGAAAAACTGCCGGGCAGCATGGATACGATGAACCGCCCTTATCTGAAGGTCCGTTCCAGCATTCTTTCCAGCCCCGTGGATGTCCATATGAAGGAGCTTGACGAGCTGGTTTCTTCCCGTCCGCTGGAGATACCGGAACAGTTTTCCATCATCAGGCTGGCCAATGGGGACGAGGTTTACGGCACCCTGAAGGCGCTGGATACGGAAAGCCTTCAACTCCAGACCTCCTGGGGAGGCCTGCTCCAGGTGAACCGCAAATATGTGCGCCACATCGGGTTCGACTCCCAGAAAGCCTACCTGCGCAACGCTACGGAGTCCCTGCAGGGCTGGAAATCCTCCGCCAACAGCATGCTGCCCGAATGCCGCGACGGCTACTGGTTCATGCGCGGCTCCAACAATACGGAACTGCAAACATCCTTCTCCATGCCACCCCGCCTCCATGTGCAGTTCTCCCTTTACCATACCAATACATTCCGGCTTAACCTTGCCCTCTGGCAGGATTCCGGCACCGGAAACAGCATCAACCTGGATCTCACCCTGGAAAAAGCGGAACTTTCCAAGAACAGTTCCGGCCAGTACCAAACGCTCGGCAGGGTGAAAAGAAACACGGAGCAGAACTGGTATGCCGACAAAAGCGTCAAGCGTTCCGATATTCATTTTTACGCCGATACGGAAAAGGGCAATTATTACCTGTACGTCAACGGAGAACAGGCAGCCCGGTGGGAGGAAGTCAAAGAAATGGACACTATCTTTGAAAACGAAAGCGAAGACGATGAAGGGGAAGATGGAAAAAGCGCCGGGAAAAGAGAATTCAAACCGGGAAACACTCTTGCTCTGGCAGGTTATGACAGCCTGAACATGGCTGTATTCCATTTGAATGTATTTGACTGGAATGGAGCCGTTCCCCATCTGGAGGAAGATCAGGACATCATTTCCCGCTACGATCCGGATGCCCCCAGGGATAAAGCCCTGCTGGTGAACGGAGACGTGCTCAGGGGAGCCATTACCCTCCAGGAGGAGGGAGCCATCCGCATCAAGTCTGACCACTATGACGTCACCATTCCCACCGCCAGGGTACGCGTGCTGGACCAAAAAGGCCATGAAGAGAAGAACCTTCCGGAAGACAACTCTGACACCCGCGTTTTCCTGACGGATCAGAGCGTCCTCTGCCTGGCCCTGGAAACTATCCGGAGCGGGTTCATGGAAGGGCGTTCCTCCGCCGTCGGCAAGGTCCGGATTCCGCTTCAATCCGTCAGAAAGGTTCTGTTCAACCTGCAAAACCCGGAATTGCGGAAGCAAAGGGAAACGCCGTTCCGGCGCAAATAAAGGATTTTCCGCCCGGCCGTCTTTTCCGGAGAAAACCGGCCCCGGGAAAATCTGGAGAAGCATCCGTCACTGGCGCTCCATTTCCTCAGCTCGCCGCACGGCGCTTTTCACCGCCTGAATCCAGGCATTGCGGAAGCCGCATTCATCCAGCGCATTCAGAGCGGCAATCGTGGTCCCTCCGGGGGAAGTGACCTCATCCCGGAGTTCCATGGGATGCTTCCCGGTCCGTTCCAGCATCAGGGAGGCCCCACGCATGGTTTCCGCAGCCAGCTCCAAAGCGGTTTTCCTGGGCAATCCCATGGCTACCCCCGCGTCTGCAAGCGCATCCAGAGCCGTAAACATGTAGGCGGGGCCGCAACCGGAAATGGCAGAAACGGCATTCATCCCGAATTCCTCCACCTTGCAGACGGAGCCGCAGCCGGAAAGCAGCATCCGGGCCGCCTCTTCATCTTCATCTTTTACGCCGGTTCCCGTACTGTAGGCGATGACGCCGGCCAGCACCATGCACGGGGTATTGGGCATGGCGCGTATAATGCGCGTTCCGTCGCTGGCGCAGGCTTCCATGTCATTCAGGGAAACGGCGGCAGCGATGGAAATCAGAAGGGGAAGCTCCGCCCCCCGTTCGGAAAGAGAGGAAATGAGCGGAAGAATGCCGCGCGGCTTCACGGCCAGAATCAGTACTTCCACTGCGTCCGCCGCATCTGCCTCCGAGGCCGCTTCATGAACTCCGGGGTATTCCTCCCTCAGAGCCTGCACGTTCTCATGGTGATGATCGTATACCCAAACTTCCTCCGGAGCCGCTGCTCCCGCTTTCAGCACGCCCCGCAGCAGGGCGCCTCCCATTTTTCCGAGTCCGATGATACCTGTTTTCATGGTTGATGATTTTTCTCAGTCAACATATAAGCAATTTATAGAAAATAGAAATGCCAATGAAGCCCCATAGCTATGAACGCGAACGCTTCATTTCCGCATTTGTTCCCTCCGGCTCCCTGTTCTTAACAGCACAGGCTGGCTGGTCATGCGGTTGGGATTTTGAGCACTGAGCCGCTTTGCAGAAACAGCCCTCAATATGGTCGTTGACAAACCCGGTTGCCTGGAAAAACGCATAACAGATCGTCGGACCGAAAAACCTGAATCCCCGCCTTTTCATGTCCCTGCTCATGGCTTCCGACTCCGGAGAAACAGCGGGAATTTGCGCCAGAGCGCTGAAATGGTTAACAACGGGCTGATGATCGGGAAAAAACGACAAGACGTACCGGTAAAAACTGCCGAATTCTTTCTGAACGTCCATAAACAGCTTCGCATTATTGATGGCGCTGTTGATTTTCAAACGGTTTTTGACAATTTCATCAAAGCTCATCAATCGTTCCACATCCTCCGCCGTCATCCGCGCCACTTTCTCCACATCAAAGCCATGGAAGGCTCTCCGGTATCCTTCGCGCTTCCGGAGGACGGTAAGCCAGGATAATCCCGCCTGGGCGCTCTCCAGCACCAGAAACTCAAACAGGGTTTTATCATCGGAAACGGGCCTGCCCCATTCTTCGTCATGGTACTTTATATACAGTTCGTCCGTTCCGGCCCAGCCGCAACGCGCATTGATGATGTCTTCCATACCCGTCCCCGTTAAAATTCCTTTTTCCTGAACAGCCACGCCGCCAGCGTCATGTGAAAGACGAAGTACCCCAGCGTCATCAGGGCCAGGCTTCCGAACAGGGAGAGGGGAATGAGCCGGCCGTTCAGGGCGGAATCCGTCACGGAATAAATCTGGAAATTCGGAAAAATCAGGGAAAAGAGCCTGCTGCCCGCCACTTCCCACCAGGAAAGGCCATCCGTGCCGGACCCCACCCACAGGGAAAGCGCCTGCGTCTGGAACAGCCCCGCCAGATAGACCATGAACGTCAGAAGCGCGCTGATGATGGTGCCGTTCGTCACACAGGACATTAACAGCGTGAGGGAGGAGAGAACGACAAACTCGCACATCATGACTCCCAGCCCCGTCTGCACGTTCCAGGTAGCTCCCTGGAGGCGGATCCTGTCCAGGTACGGCTGCATTTCCTCCACCGTATAGCGGCCTTTCAGGGAGGCTATCTGCTCCGCCACCACCGTATCCGTCCGCATCCACAGCACCAGCGTCATCACGGCATCCATCAGGAGCACGGCGACCAGGGTCAGAGCCAACACCCCCAGCACCTTCCCCATCAGATAGTCAATGCGCGGCACCGGTTTGCAAAGGATAGTGTACAGAATACGGTCTTCCGCATCCTTGGGGATAATCAGGGCCGTAGCCGCCACGCAGAAAAAGAGGCCGAACACCCGCATGGCGCCGTAGGCGGAATTTTTCAGCAGCACGAGTTCATTGATTCCCCCGGTTTCCGGCCCCAGCACCGCGCTCAGGCGGAAGGAACTCAGAGCCAGCAGCGCCACGGCGAAGAGCCCCAGAAAAAGGAACACCTTCATGCGCACCAGCTGCGTAAAGGTGGTACCGGCGATTACGGCCATGCGCCCGGGCGAAGGTATATAACCGGAGGTAATCCATGCCATGCAGCTTATCTTGCCGTATTCCGGAGCAAATAAAAGAGCTTTTTATTTCATGTGCTGAACTCCTTCCGCCTTGAAGAAGCGCTTCTCCCGTGTTCTCATGGAGCGCGTATGAGTTTACGATCCCAGCTGGAAGAACTGCTCCCGGAACTTTTGCCTTCCGATCCGGCCCAGGCCATTAAGGGAACTGAACTCATCCGCCTGGTGCGCCTGAGACTGGGGGAGGAATATTCGGACGCATCCCTGCGCTACCATTTTTCTTTCATGGCTTCCGAGCCTGACTCGGAAATCGCCAAGGTGGAACGCGGCCAGGGCTATTACAGACGCACGCGGGAAAGGGACGGGCAGCGCGCTCCCAGAGGGCTTTTGCCCCTGTTCCTTGGGGAAAACGAACCGGATGCCCTGAACTGCCGCGCCAAGGCGCTGGCCCTGGCCGTGCGCCAGTACGATACCACGGGCCGCGGCGTCTTCGTGTTCAGTACCAGTGAAACAGGAACTTCCTGGATAAAGCCGGATCTGGCCGTCGTGGAATGGCCGGAGGGGGAATGGGAAGAAAACGCTCTCGTTTTTGATAAAAGCGCACTTCAGCGCCGTCGCATGATCGGAGCCCCCATGATGGGCATCCGCAGCATCTGCGTCGCCCGCATGCCCGGCGGAGAAGACGGCAGAAGGGAATTTTTCAGAACGCTGGCTACGTCCCGCTGGGCGCAGTGCGGAGAACTGGTCATCGTGGGGGAACTGCCGGATGATTCCGAATGCGCCGCCCTCCGCGGGCTGGCCGCCGAGTTCGGCGTAGGGGTGCTTTGCCTGGAAATTGCGGACGAACGCCTGGGAGAACTGCCCGGAGCGGAGGAAATTTTCAAAGCCGGAGATGAGGAATGCGCCGCCCTGCTGGCGGAACTCACGCCCGTACGGCTGGCCGCAGGAAGGCAGAAGACGCTGGAGGCGGATACGGGGGAAACCCTGGGCGGGGAATTCGGCGCCCTGTTCGACTGGCTGGCCGCCTGCCTGGAACGCGGCAGCGTGGAAGAATATGAATTCCGCGTCTCCTGTTATTGAATGCGGCGGAGAGATTCTTGACAGAACTTGCGTATTCAATTAAAGATCTTCCCGTTTCCAACCCGCCCTTCCCCCTGACATGGAACAAGAAACCCTGGTTTATCCGCTTGCGAACAATACCGTTCTGCAAGACAAATATACGATATTGAACGTGCTGAACGCCGGCGGCTTCGGCATCACGTACCTGGCTCTGGACAACCCCGGTTCCCGGTATGTCGTCATCAAGGAATGCATGCCGGACGCCTACGCCTGCCGGGATATGGAAACCGGGTTCGTCCGTCCCCGGGACGAACAGGCCGCCGTCAATTTCGCCCAGAGCGTTTCCAATTCCCGGCAGGAGGCTTCCATCCTGTCCCAGCTCAACCATCCCGGCATTGTCCAGGTATTTGACATGTTTGACGCCAACGGCACCTGCTATTACGTCATGGAGAATATTCAGGGACAAACCCTGTTTGACCTGATGACCGCCATGCACGCCGCCGGGCAAACCATGGAACCGGCCCAGGCTACGGATCTTCTGTTCCGCCTGCTGGACATCCTGCACTACCTTCACTCCATGGGAGTGTACCATTGCGACATCAAGCCGAGCAACATCTTCATCCAGCCGGACGGAACGCCCAAGCTCATCGACTTCGGCGCCGTGCGCACCAAGACCCTCCAGCATCAGGGGCTCGTCCAGATCACGCCCGGCTATACCCCGCCGGAATTCTACCCCGGACGCCGGAGCGAAATAGGCCCCTGGTGCGATATGTACGAACTGGGCGCCACGTTTTACGAATTGCTCACGGGCCAGGTTCCCCATCCGGCGGACCAGCGTTCCGTAGTGGACCGCAACCCGAAAGTGACCGGTTACGCGACCCTGCGGAAAACCTATCCCATGAACTTCCTTTCCGGCATTGACAAAGCCCTGTCTCCGGATGAACGCAACCGATTCCATTCCGCCAAGGCATGGAACGACTATATCAACGCCATGGCGGCGGCAGGCACCCTGCAGGCAGGCGGAGTATCGAGGAAGGCCCTTCCCCAGGCCAGAAAAAAATCTTCCGCAGGCACAGCTTTCATCATTATCCTGCTCATTGCGGCGGCGGCCGTTTGGATATGCTGGGAGCAGGGATTGTTCCATTTCTGATTCCTGCCCCTCCGGCCATGGTTGAATACCGCAAGGCGGTTGATGTCTGTTTACACGCAGATATTTTTCCATTCCCGGTTCCTTTTTAACTGCTATGGCGGAAGAGCGGCTTGCGGCCGGAAGAAGGAACAGCAAACCAAAGATAAAATTTTTCCGGCATTTAGTCAGGAATCTGCCTGAATATTAAGGTTTCGGGAGAAAGAAATCATGAAAACAATCAGCATTGAAGACAGAAATCCAATATTGGTGGAACAGCTTGTGAAGGTCTGGAAAGGTTCCGTGAAAGAAACCCACACTTTTTTGTCAGATGAGGAAATAAATCACATTCAGGAGTATGTTCCCCAGGCGTTAAGGGAAGTGCCCCATCTGATGATCATAGAGGATGACCACGGATTTCCATGCGCATTCATGGGAATTCATGAACAGAAACTTGAAATGCTGTTTGTTTCTCCGGAAGCGCGCGGCCGCGGACTGGGGAAAAAATTAATTGAAACCGGCATCAGGGAATATTCCGTCAATGAATTGGGAGTTAACGAACAAAATCCCCAGGCGAAAGCGTTTTACGAACATATGGGATTTCATGTCTACAGAAGAGCGGAGACCGATGAACAGGGCAAGCCTTACCCCGTTTTATACATGAGGCTGTCGCCATCCGTTTATCCCGGAAGGGATTGATCCCCCGTTGCAGTTTGCCTTCAAGGCCGCGCCGCTTCAACGCAACAAGGGCTGAACCATCCGGTTCAGCCCTTGCAGGATAAAGATGCGGACGGGAAGCCGCGCTTACAGGCTTTCCCCGAAGTCCTGACGGTATTTGGCCGCCAGTTTTTCAGGCCAGTCGCTCTTGGCGCGGAGCTTGCCCATGAAGAAGCGCAGAACGGGCGGTTCCTCCACGAATTCCAGGCCGCCGATCAGATCGCGGTTGTCGTAGAGCCACTTCATGCGGTCCGCTACGTATTTAACCTGGGACAGCGTAAATACGCGGCGCGGGAAGGCCAAGCGGAGCAGTTCCACATCCGCCAGGATGTCCTTGCCGTTTTCGTCACGGACGCTGGAGAGCGTGCCGCGTTCCATGCCGCGCACGCCGGAGGCGATGAAGAAAGCCGCCGCGAGGGCCCCGGCGGGATAGTCCTCCTGCGGGATGTGGGGCAGGAAGCGCCCGGCGTCAATATGGGCGCCCAGGCCGCCAGCGGGGGTCACGCAGGGAATGCCCATGTCCACCATCTGGCCGATGAAATATTCAATGAAGGAGGGGCTCTGGGAAATCACGGTCAAATCCGTCGTTTCATACAGGCCCACGGCCATGGCCTCAATTTCCCGCACGGAGATGCCGCCATAAGTCAGGAAGCCTTCAAAGAGAGGAACCAGGTGCTCCATTTTCTTGGCGATGGAGCGGTCGTTCGTGCAGATGCCGCCGCCGCGGGAAGAGGAAACCTTGCGGGCGGAGAAATACACCAGGTCCGCCAGGCCGCACATGGTTTTCAGGATGTCCGCGCAGGATGAATCCTTGAACTCGTCTTCACGCATCTTGATGAAATAGGCGTTTTCCCCGATCAGGGAGGCGTCCAGCACCAGCATGATGCCGAATTCATCGCAAATGCCGCGGATTTCCCGCATGTTGGCAATGGAGAAGGGCTGGCCGCCAATCAGGTTGGTGGAGGCTTCCATGCGCACGAAGGGGATTTTGTCCGCCCCGTGCCGGGCGATGCAGTCCCGCAGCTTGGCGGGGTCCAGATTACCCTTGAAAGGATTGGTGCTGACCGGGTTGACGGCTTCGTCAGCCACCAGTTCCTCAATCTTCCCGCCGTTCAGGTCAATGTGGGCGTGCGTGGTGGTGAAATGGTAGTTCATGGGAACCACGTCACCGGGCTTCACGAAAGTGCGGGCGATGATGTTTTCACAGGCGCGCCCCTGGTGGGCGGGCAGCAGGTATTCCTTGCCGAAGACATCCCGGACGGCCTGTTTCAGGCGGTCAAAGCTCTGGGAACCGGCATAGGCGTCATCCGCCCGGAACATGGCGGCGATCTGGTTGTCGCTCATGGCGTTGACGCCGGAATCCGTCAGCATGTCCAGATAGACGTCGTTCGTGCTGAGCTGGAAGGTGTTGAACCCGGCTTCCCGCGCGGCTTCCAGGCGGCGTTCCACGGGGACAAGATGCAGCTTCTGCACCACGCGGACTTTATGCAGTTCCAGGGGAATCTGTTCCCCATTGTAAAATTTGACAACGTTGGATGGTTCTGAATTCATAAAATAAAAGGTAAGCGGGAGTTTAGCAGAATGGATCTTTTCCGCAACATAAAAGGGCAGACGGCTTTTTGCCTCCCGCCGGAAAGGCAGGAATGACGCTGGAAGGAAAAATGTGGAACTTTCCATAGGGAGCTTTTAGCGTGGCTCCCTATGACAAAATACTGGAAATTGATTCAACAGCGCCTGGGCGTGGATGCGGACGGCATCCCCGGCCCCAAGACGGCGCTGGCCCTGATGGATAAGCTGGACATCCGGCAGCCGGAACATTCCTGGCCCAGCCAGGAGGAAGTGCGCTCCGGAAAATCCGTCTTCGGCCGTGCGGGGGACGAAAGCAACATGACCAGCATCAGGCTGCCCTATGTCATGCGGCTGGCGTGGGAAACAAACACGACCGTTTCCACCATGCGCTGCCACAAGCTGGTGGCGGAACCGCTCGTCCGCATCTTCCAGGCAACTCTGGACCATTACGGCATGGAGAAAATCAGGGAACTGGGGCTGGACCTGTACGGCGGCTGCTTCAACAACCGCTCCATCATCGGCGGAAAGGCCACATCCATGCATGCCTGGGGCATCGCCGTGGACATGGACCCGGACAGAAACGGCCTGAACATCCCCGCGCCGAAAGCGGTACTGTCCGGACCGGAATACGCCGCTTTCTGGCAATTCGTGGAAGCGGAAGGGGCCGTATCCCTGGGACGCGCCCGCGACTACGACTGGATGCACTTCCAGTTCGCAGCTCTTTGACCGGAGCGGACGCAAACGTCCGCCAGCCCTCCTCACAGCGGCGGCGGAGGGCTGGCCAGTCCGCGCCGTTCCCTCCAAGCCCCGGAAAAGAGCGTTTTTTCAAAAAAAGGCCGCGCGCTCCAGCTCATGGAACGCGCGGCCCGTTAACGGAAGTTACCTGAAGGAAAGGCCCTTCACTTTATCCGTCAGGGCTTTCAGCACGCGCTGGTGCGCGGCGTCCACTTCCGCGGCCGTGAGGGTCTTGGCCGGATCCCTGTACAGGAAGGTGTAGGCGATGGATTTGCGGTCCGCCGGGAGTTTTTCACCGGAGGGGTCCGTGAACACGTCAAAGCAGGAATAGCTGACAAGCAGTTTTTCCCGGGCGGATTCCACGGCCTTGACAATGTCCGCATTGGGCGTGGAGAGGGGCAGTTCCATGGCCGCATCGCGGGAAGAGCCGGGGAATTGGGGCAATTCCGCAGCCTTCACGGGCGCGGTGAGGATTTCCTGCATTTTGCGCAGGTCCAGTTCCGCCACGTACACGGGCTGGCCCAGGCCCAGCTCCCGGCAGCGCGCCAGGGACAGGCGGGCGAAATAGCCGCAGGCTTTCCCGTCCAGCTGCACATCCGCCCCCAGGGCGGCCTGTTCGCGCGGTTTGGCAGGCGTAAGCGTAAAGCGGTGGCCCGGCGCCAGAGCAGCCATCACGGCCAGAAGGTCCTCAAAGGAGGCCTGCTCCGGCCTGGGGTCTGCCCAGGAGCGCGCCGTGCGGTCCCCGGAAACAAGAATGCCCAGGGTATCCGTTTCAATGTCCCTGCCCTTGCCGCCGCCCGTATTGCGGAAGACGCGGCCAAGTTCAAAGAAGCGCAGGCCGGACACGCCCTGGTTGCTGTTGCGCACGGCGGCGGCAATCAGGCCGGGCGTATGGGCGGGACGCAGCACGGAGTGATCCTCGCTGAGCGGCAGGGACACGCGGATGAGGTCTCCGTCCTGAAGGGGGCGCAGGGGCAACGCGTCCTTCACCTGGGCAATGGCGCCGTCCGCGGATTCAGAGGCAATGAGCTTGATGGTCTGGGTTTCATAGAATCCCAGGGCCGCCAGCTTGCGGCGCAGCTCCATCTGGAAATTGTAGGCCGCATCCACCGGGGATTCCGCCACGAAGGGGCCGGAGAAGCGGGACGGTATGCCGTCCAGGCCGAAGACGCGCACGATTTCCTCCAGCAGGTCGCACGGACGCGTGAGATCCAGGCGGTGGGGGGGGATCAGCCAGCATTCGGGAGACTCCGGAACCTGCTTCAGGCCCAGCGCCGTCAGGATGCGAGCCCCTTCCTCATGGGAAATGGAACCGCCGGACATCTGATCCAGCGCCTTCCAGGGAAGTTCCACGAAGCCCAGTTCATTAGTCACCGTGGCGCCCTTCCCCTGCTTCAGGGAAGCGGGCACGGAAACGGGGCCGTCCGCCCCCCCGCAGGAAGGCATGGAAGCATGCGCCGGATTAGGAACGGGAGAACCGGCCACATACGTCGGGGAAGTCGTTCCGCCCGCCAGCTGGAGAATCAGTTCCACGGCGCGCACGGAACCGCGCAGGACATTCCAGGCGGAAGTGCCGCGTTCAAAGCGGTAGGAGGAGTCGGAGGACAGGGCCAGCCTGCGGGACGTGGCGCGCACGGAGGAGGGCTTGAACCAGGCGGACTCCAGAATGATATCCGTGGTGGCGTCCGTCACGCCGCTTTCCTCCCCACCCATCACGCCGCCGATGGCGAGCGCCTTGCCGGATTGGTCCGCGACAACCAGGTCCGTGCAGTTAAGCGTGTATTCCTGGCCGTCCAGAGCCTTGAAAGTTTCCCCTTCATAAGCGGTGCGGGTAACGATGCCGCCCTGCACTTTCGCTGCGTCAAAGGCATGGAGGGGCGTTCCCAGTTCATGCAGGACGAAGTTGGTAATATCCACAATGTTGTTGATGGGGCGCAGACCGACGGCTACCAGGCGTTCCTTCAGCCATTCCGGGCTTTCCTGCACGTTCACGCCGCTGACTTTTACAGCGGTGTAGTACGGGTTCAGCTCCGGCTGGTCCAGCCGCACGAAGTCTCCGGCGGGTTCCAGTTCCACCCCGGCGTCGTCAATGGAAACGGGCCTGTACTCCCGGCCGGAAATAGCGGCCAGTTCATACGCCATGCCGTTGTGGGAAAGCAGGTCCGGCCGGTTGGGCGTCACTTCCACTTCCACCAGGGTATCCGCCTTGACAACCTGGGAAATAGGCGTGCCGGGTTCCAGTTCCTGGGGGAGAATCCAGAGACCGTGCTCCTTGTCGGGAAGCCCCAGCTCGGAGGCGGAACAGAGCATGCCGCGGGACTCCACGCCGCGCAGCTTGCCCACCTTGATTTCAAAGTTGCCGGGAAGCACTGCTCCCGGCAGGGCGCAGGGCACCTTGTCCCCCACTTTGTAATTCTGCGCGCCGCATACGATCTGGTGCAGCGTGCCGTCGCCCACGTCCACCTGGCAGACCTTCAGCCGGTCCGCCTGGGGATGCTGTTCCGCGGCGGCCACGCGGGCCACCACCACGTATGGGGAATCCACGCCCTGCTGGCGGATGTCTTCCACCTCAATGCCGGCAAAAGTCAGCATGTCAGACATTTCATCCACGCTCAGGCCGGACAGGTCAATGTACTGGGAAAGCCAGTTAAGGGAAATCTTCATAACGGGAAAACAGATAAGGATTATTGGAATTGGGCAAGGAAGCGCACATCGTTCTCGATCAGGGCGCGTATATCCCTGATGCCCCAGCGGATCATCGCCAGGCGGTCCAGACCGATGCCGAAGGCAAAGCCGGTCAGCCCCGTGTAGCGGGCCTGTGAGCGGGGATCCAGCCCCAGTTCACGGTCCACGGCTTCAAAAACATTGGGATCCACCATGCCGCAGCCGGCAATCTCCACCCAGCGGGGGGCCTGGCCGTCCACCTTCAGCTTGACGTCAATTTCAAAACTGGGTTCCGTGAACGGGAAGAAATGGGGGCGGAAGCGCACCTCCGTGCCGGAGCCGAAAAGGGCGCGCAGAAAATATTCCAGCGTTCCTTTCAGGTCGCCCACGGAAACGTCCGTATCCACATACAGGCCTTCAAGCTGATTGAAGGCGGAAAGGTGCGTGGCGTCAATTTCGTCGCGGCGGTAGGCGGAACCGGGAGCGATGACGCGCACGGGAGGCATCTGCTTTTCCATGGAACGGATTTGCACGGAAGACGTGTGCGTACGCAGAAGCTTGCCGGAATCAAAGTAAAACGTATCCTTCTCATTGCGCGCCGGATGATCCTCCGGCGTATTCAGCGCGTCAAAGCAGTGGAACTCGTCCTCAATCTCCGGGCCGTCCGCAAGGGCAAAGCCCATGTGGCGCAGAATGCGGACGGCTTCATCCCGCACGATGGTGAGGGGGTGCAGCCCGCCAGACGGCAGGGAGCGGGCCGGCAGCGTCAGGTCCACCCCGGCCACGGCGGCCTTGTCCGCCAGGGCCTGCACTTCCTCCAGCTTGGCGTCCAGGGCTTCCGTAATGGCCTTGCGGGCCTCGTTAAGCAACTGGCCGACGGCGGGTTTTTCCTCCCTGGGAACGTCCTTCATGCCCGTCTGGGCCAGGGTCAGTTCCCCTTTTTTGCCGAGGATGGCCACGCGCGCGTCTTCCACGCCGCGCCTGTCAGACGCCTGGGCGATGCGCTCCAGAGCGTCCCGTTGGATGCGTACAATCTCTTCCTTCATAAAATTTGACGGGCAAGAGCTTACCCGCCCCCCCCGCCAGCGTCAAGCCCTTCGGGCCGGCGGAACGTCACTCAAGAGAAAATGGCGGAATACGGAAAAGAGGGAAAGAACAATGACCCCCTCTCCCTAATCACTAATACTTAATCATGAATATCTCCCCAGAAAATTACACGTATCCCGGCCGGGCGGACATGCGGCCGGAAACCATGCCGAGCACGCAGAAAAAGGTATAAACCAGGCAGAACGGCAGGAAGGAGCCTCCCTGATGCAGGAAGGAGGTGAACAGCAGGCTCAACAGGGCGCCCATGGTGAAGCCGATTCCCTGGGACATGCCGGAAAGCCTGATTGATTCGGAAGGCGTCCGGGCCCGTTCCACCATCAGCGCCATTCCGCGGCTGAATACGGTTCCCGTCGCCAGGCCGAACAGAACAGCCATCCAGACGGCCCAGTCCAGCGGAAGATACAGGATGCCCCAGCAGGAAAGGGCCGCCAACGCCATGGCCATCACGATGAGGAGTCCCCGGCCGCCCGTAGCCTTTTCCAGCACGTGAGCGGAGAGCGTAGCGGGCAGCTGGGCGAACATGGCCACGGAAAGGATGAAACCGGCGTCCTCATAGCTCATGCCCCGCTGCCGCAGAAAGATGGGAATCCAGGTATAAAAGAAATAGGCAGCCCCAACGCGGCTCAAATAAAAAACGGTAACCTGCCATGCCTTGCCGCTGCGCAGCAGGCTGCGTCCGGATGCCGCCGGATCGTTTTGAAACACGCCGTCCGGATGCCTGAGAAAATAAGCGCCCCATACCAGCATCCCCAGCAGGATGGGAATAATCCAGATCCCCAGGCCGAAACGCCAGCCTCCCAGCATATTGGAAAGGGGAACGGACAAGCCGGAAGCCGCAGCGCTGCCCACGCCGATCATGGCGCTGTAAACGCCCATCATGGCGGAAGCGCGGTCAGGAAACTGGTGTTTGATCAGTCCGGGAATGGCCGCTCCGGCAATTCCCATGCCCAGCCCCATCAGAACCATGCCGCCGTATAACCCCGCCACGCCGTCCCAGCTGCGCCACAAAATTCCGGCTACCGCCAGAAGCTGGAACCAGAAAATGATTTTCCACGGCGTCATCCGGCGCGCCACGCGCGGAGAAATGGGAGCCGCCACCCCCAGCACAAAGACGGGCAGCAGGGCGAACAGCCCTGAATTTTCCAGGGAAAGCCCCATATCCCTTTCAATCGTTCCCAGCAGCGGATCGGGAGAATCAAACCCGGTACGCAGATTAAAGCACACGATTAAAAAGGCGGCAAACAACAGCATCTTTCCCCTGATGCCTCTGGAAGTTCCTGCCTTATCCATCCCATGTTATACAGCCTCTCCTCCGCCCCTGTTCAAAAGCGACAGTCTTCCGGCTGTCAGCAGTCCGGAAGATACGGTATGGAGAAAAGACCATCAAGGGGGATCAATCCCCTTGCGGCTTTCCATCCCCCCCCTGCCATGAAAAAGCGCCGCCGTCCCGGAGGACGGCGGCGCCCGAACACGCTAACCTCTTAAGCTTTCATTTGGAAGGGCGTTTGCCGTACACCAGCGTACGCCTGCCGTCCCAGGAAACGGCCTCAATCCGCGTAGAGCCTTCCGGATAGGGAACCGTGGTGGAGGAATTATCCCTGGAATCCGTCCCCGCCATGGTGATGCGGACCATCTCCCTGTCTTTGTAGGTTTCAAAGACGACGGCGTTTTTCCACACGTCATGGGAAATAATGCGACGATTGCCCTGCTCCGTAACGCCCTGGTTGTAGACGCCGCGGACAGGGAGGCGGTTCTTGTATGCTTCCGCGCTATTGACGGAAATATAATAAATGACGGGGCTTTCCGGTTTTTTGTACTTCCTGGCGTAGGCAATCAGGTCCTTGCAGTCGGCCTCCGTGATGGTCATGCGGGCGCAGGTGTAGTCGTCCAGTTCCTGGTCAATGGGTTTGAGCATGCCCGTTTTCCGGAAAAAATCCGTCAGGTCCTGCCTGGCGGCGTCGCAGGCGTTCTTCATGAACGCAAGCTGGAGCTCGCCGTCCTTCTTGCCCCTGGTATCCATCTTAATGGCCTTATAAAAGATGTCCGGATAAAAGTCGGGATTGCCCTTCCCGGCTACCTTGAAGTACAGCTCCAGCTGCCACAGGGGAGCCAGCTTGACAAAATGGTCGTGCACCATCGGACGGTTATCCCCGCCGGAACGCTTGTCCGGCCCGCTCTGGACAAGCCAGTTTTCCCCCTTCAAAATGCCGTTGTTCAAGTAGGCGTTGAAACGTCCGCCGATCATGTTGCCGTCCCCGCCATTGATGCGTTCATGCTCCAAGCGCATGCTGGAGGGATTCAGCATGTAATTCACGTAAGCGGAGTAAATGTTATTGGTTACTTCTCCGGTGGATACCCATTTCATGGCGGGGCGCACCTGGTTGACGTGGCCGAACTCATGGGCAATCCCCCAGGCGCTGCCGGGAATCTTGTCCGGATTGCCGACCTCCTTCATGGTGCCGTTATGGAACGCGGCTCCCGTACCGTCCGCATGCATGAACCCGTTCCAGATCACACGGCCGAACATCCGGTTTTTGGGCAGCATCCTGTACTTGTACAGACCCATGATCCGCTGCTCCATGCCGATAATCCTGTCGTACAGGGCAATGAGCTCCTCCCCCTTGTCCGGGCAGAATTGTTTAAGTTCCTCCACCGGATACACCAGATGCACGCGGTTGCCCACGATGTCCACAACTTCCGTGGGGGAGTTTTCCAGCATCCTCTTCCAGTCGCTGTTTTTGCTGACGCCTCCCACGAAAACTCCATTCACCTTGCCGGACAGAATGGACAAATGCACCTTGGGCGCCTTCTTGTAATTGGGAGTGAAATACTCAATGTAGCCAAGCCCCTTGTTCTTCGCCCTGATGATGTTGACCCCCTCTTTCAGCGGATAGGAGCTGTGGCCTCCGTCCCGCCCGAAATTGTGGATAACCAGATTCAGTTTTTCACCTTTGGAATCCCCCATGACCAGCAATACGTCCTCACCCTCTTCAAAAAAGATGCCGGTGGGATTTTCAAATTTGCTGTACTGGCTGGTGCGCAGGCGTTCCGCCAGATCCTTGACCGGTTCATACGGCTCCGCCGTCAGGGCGCGGGCCTTGCGGTCAAATTTCTTCTCCGCCATCTGCTCGGCGAGCCCACGCACAAAGGGATCCTTGATTCTGGCGATGCGGTCGCGCGTGACATTGGGCTTCAACGCAAGCATGTATTCATTGGCGAACACATTGGAATCCAATGTCTTCAACCCCTCCTCCGTAATCGGCGGGCCTCCTGTTTCCTGGGCGGAAAGAACGCCGCCGCCCAACACGCCGCAGAGGGCCAATAAAAGAATCCCCTTTTTCAACAATGGTGAGAAAATCATTTGTTAAATAATACTGTTCGGTTTCCGGAATTGTTTCAAGGAAAAACGCCCGGCCTCCATGCCCGGGAAAAAGCCCCTTTGTGTGACATGGGACGCCCGGGCCCAGGGAGAAAAACTGTCCATCCCCCTTGACGGGGGCCGTATAATGACGCTCGCAAAACATTTTTCCATATGAATACAGAAACACATCAATTTCAGGCGGAAGTCCGGCAGCTGCTGGACATTGTCATCAACGCCCTTTACAGCGACCGTGAAATCTTTGTCCGCGAGCTTGTTTCCAACGCTTCCGACGCCCTGGAAAAACTGCGTCTGAAGCAGTTGACGGATTCTAATATTTACCAGCCGGACAAGCCCCTGGAAATCACCGTCACCACGGATAAGGAAAACAAAACCATCACCATTGCGGACACCGGCATCGGGATGACGGAAGCGGACCTGGTGGAAAACCTGGGAACCATCGCCCACTCCGGCACCAAAAAATTCATGGAGGCCCTCAAGCAGAAGCAGGAAGGCGGAGCGGACCTGATTGGCCAGTTCGGCGTGGGCTTCTACAGCTCGTTTATGGTAGCGGACCGGGTGGAAGTGTTCACCCATTCCTATGAACCGGAAGCCGCCTCCCTGCGCTGGTCTTCCGACGGACGGGAAGGCTACAGCATCGAAACGCTGGCGGAACCGCTGGACCGGGGCACCCGCATCGTCATCCGCCTGAAAGACGAATATGAAGAGTTCTCCCAGGAATACCGCGTGAAGGAGCTCCTGCGCCGCTACTCCAACTTCGTGGGGTTCCCCCTCAACTTCAACGGAGAGCACGTCAATACCGTCCAGGCCATCTGGTCCAAGTCCAAATCCGACGTGAAACCGGAGGAATATGATGAATTTTACCAGTTCATTGCCCACACGGATGAAAAGCCCCTGTCCTACATGCACTTCAGCGCGGACGCCCCTATTGCCCTGAATGCCCTGCTTTTCATCCCCAGACGCAATCCGGAAATGTTCGGATTCGGCCGCGTGGACGCCAACGTGGCCCTGTACTGCAAGCGCGTGCTGATTGACGCCAAGCCGGAAGGCCTGCTGCCGGAATGGCTCCGCTTCCTGAACGGCGTGGTGGACAGCGAAGACCTGCCCCTGAACATTTCCCGCGAAATGCTTCAGGACAACTCCCTGGTGCGCAAAATCAGCGACATCATCACCAAACGCTTCATCAAGCATCTGGAAAAACTGGCGAAGGACGATCAGGAAACCTACAGGGAATTCTACGCGCAATTCTCCCGCTACCTGAAAGAAGGCGTCGTCACCTCCTGGCCGAACAAGGAATCTCTGGGCAAGCTGCTCCGTTTTGAATCCACGGCCACGGAACCGGGGGAAACGACCTCATTTGAAGACTACGTCACCCGCATGAAGGAAGGGCAGACGGCCATTTACGCGCTTACCGGCCCCTCCCGTTCCCATCTGGAAAACAGCCCGTACCTGGAAGCCTTTAAGGCCCGCGGCTATGAAGTGGCCTTCTTCACGGACCACGGGGACGAATTCGTGCTGGACTCCCTGTCCAGCGTGGACGGCAAGCCCGTCACGATGATCGACCGCGCCGACGTGGAACTCCCCGCCCTGGAAGAGGAACAGAAGGACGCCCTGCCCCAGGAGGAAGCCGCGGCCCTGGAAGAATGGCTGAAAGGGCTGTATCCGGACAAATTCTCCAAAGTCACCCTGGGCAAGCGCCTGGTCAGCGGAGCCGCCGTAGCCCTGCAAAGCGGCAATGACATGGGGCCGGAAATGAGGGCGTACATGAAAGCCATGGGGCAGGAAGTGCCGGAAAGCCACCCGCAGCTGGAACTGAACCCCTCCAACCCGCTGGTGAAAAAGCTTTCCGCCCTGCGGACGGAAAACCCGGAACTGGCGCAAATGGTGGCGGACCAGATCGCGAATACCGCCCTGCTCCGCGCCGGCATGCTGGACGATCCCGCCGTGCTGGCCCAGTCCTCCCAGGCCCTGATGGAACAGCTCCTGCTGAAGTAAGGGGCCCGGAGGAAACAGCCTCTCTCCCCAAGCCGCTCCCTGCCCACCCCGCCGGGGGCGGCTTTTTCATTTCTCTTCCCGCCATGAACGCGTTACGCCGCATGCCCCGCCACATTCTGTTCCTGAGGCTGGCCTATCAAGCGGGCATGTGCCTGCTGGCCCTGGTCGCCGTAACGCTGACCGCCATTGACCTGACCACGGAAGCGGCGGAATGGGAAGTCACGGCGGACCGCGTCATCTACTGGATTTTTGTGCTGGATTATGTGATCCGCTTCTCCATCAGCCGGTCCAAATGGCTCTTCGTTAAGGAACACCCCTGGGATTTACTGGCCATTATACCCTTTGACGCCCTGTTCCGCCTGTTCAGGTTCGCCTCGCTGGGGGAAATTTTAAGGCTCGCCAGGTATCTGGACCTGTTTTCCTATGCCATGAGGTTCACCACGCGCATCCGGCGTTTCTTCAACACGAACGGATTCAAGTATATCTGCATCGCCGCCCTGGTCATCATCCTGCTGGGGGCCGTAGGCATCCATCTGGCGGAAGGCATGAGCCTGCCCAACGGCATCTGGTGGTCCTTCGTCACGGCTACCACGGTAGGCTACGGGGATACCTATCCGGTCACCACTTCAGGCAAATTCCTGGCTGTATTCCTGATGCTCACGGGCATTGGATTCGTGGGAACGCTCACCAGCACCATCACTTCCTTCTTTCTGAGTCCCCACGGCGGAGAAGCACTGCCGTACCGGGAGGAGGAAATTGAGGCCATCAAAAAGAAACTGGACGACCTTTCCTCCATGACGGATGAAGACATAGACACCATGGCGGCCCTGCTGAAGACCCTTCGGGACGCTCCCCATTCCCCTACTGAAGCAGAAAAGAAAACATCACCGCCCGGCTCTTCCACAACCTGACGACAGGGCTTCCTCAGAGGCGCGGACAAATCTGCGGAATTACAAAAAGTCTCCTATTCCCTCCTTCGGCGCCACAACGCCGCCGTAATCCCCAGCAGGGATAACCCCGCCGCGCCAGGCTCAGGCACCTGGGAACCAAGATGGTTATAATATATGGAAACCATGCCATTGCCATATTCCTCCGCTTCAACGTGTGGATTCTTCCAATTCACCACGTGAAGCACTGACGCAACTGTTGATTTTGTAGTTGTAAACAGCAGGTAACGTCCCGGCTTCAAATCGGCAGAAGCCGTTATATCCCATTTAATTTCCTGCCATTCCATAAGTACCGTATACTGTCCAAAAAAATTAAAAGATAAAACAGCTTCACTCAAATTTCGCTCTCCCAGCTCCGCATGCAAAGTTAAATTAACTAAAGATAAACGAGGGTGATAGCCGGAGGTACCATTATAATGATTCCCCAAATATATAGTATTGCATCCTTTCAAATACCAATCAGAATCATTATTCATTACCGTCCCATCAATATCCTCATAAACAGCCTGATCATCATTCCAGATACTTTTCTCTATGTAAATTTCACTTGCCCGGCAAACTCCTCCCAAAAAACCAAAGTGAAGAAAAACACTTAGAAGAGCCGTTTTCGCCATTTTCCCTAATAAATTTTTGAAATATTGTTCCATGGGCAGAGGTATAACGGATTCCCAATCCGTACACACTTCTTCAAGGATTTAGAACAAAATCCAACATATTCGCCCTTATACTCTGCTGTAATCATTGCCCTAGATATTTTCGTTCTTGTCTGATTTTCATATTTATCCTCATCACATTTCAAGCTTGCATACGGATTGGGAATCCTCTGCTACAACGTTCTTCATGAACATACCGACTTCCTCTTTCCCCACCAACACGGATCAGACAGGAATCCTCCTCATCCGTTCCCTGGGCATTCCTCCCATGGACGCTTTCCTTCTTCTAAAGGACCTCCTGGACACCAGCCGCGGAAGAGGCGACAGAATAACCCGGGCCAAACGATGCATACGGCTGGGAGGAGAGGCTCTTGCCGACAGGGAAACAAGCGTGCCGTTTTCCCAGGCTGTCCGCGCCAGCCTGGAAGCAAGAAAACACCGCCGGCCCCGCACCCTGCAGGAAATCCGCTATATGGCTGCCCGGATGATGAAAAAATGCCCGGAACTGGCAAGAAAACAGGTCCGTTCCATCACGCCGGAAGATTGCGAGCGTTATCTCCGCAAAAGCTTTTCCACTCCCCGCCAGCGGCACAAGGGGCGGCTGATCCTGAGCGGCATCCTGAATTTTTCCCTGAAGCGCGGGTGGTGCCGCAGAAACGCGGCCTTTCTGGTTCCTCCCCCCATCCTCAGGGAAAAACGCATCAGGGCCCTTTCCCTGTACGAGGCAAAACGGCTTCTCCACACCGCGGAACAGTTGTTCCACGGGGCATGCCTGCCGGCCTGCGCCCTGATGCTGTACGCGGGCATACGCCCCCACGAAGTCAAAAGGCTGACCTGGAAGCACATCAACCTGAAATCCGGCCTGGTTTCACTGGCGCCCAGCCATACCAAAACAGGCGGGAGCCGCCATGTTTCCATCCTTCCCGTGCTGGGCGCCATCCTCAGCCGGACGTCTTCCGCCGGTTCCCCCTCCCGTCCCGTTTGCCCGCCCAACTGGGAAAAGAAATGGAGGGAAGTAAGGCGCCGATCCGGCATCCTGAAAAAAAGCGGATGGGTGCAGGACGTGCTGAGGCATACCTACGCCTCCTACCACCTGGCCCATTTCTGCAATCAAAACCTTCTTCAGAAGGAGATGGGGCACTCCTCCCCCTCCCTGCTTTTGGCCCGCTATCTTAACATGGACGGAATCACCTCCGCAACCGGCGCCATGTTCTGGACGCACAGCTTCATTCCTCCCGCTCCGTTAAAAAAAGACTGACAAAAATCCGTCTGGAATTGCGCGGCCAAAGACGGACAATCCCCCTGCGTCATCAAACAGGAGGCGTATTTATTTTGTCTTGAATCCAAAATAAGGCACAGTACAGTAGACGCGAGCCGGGAAAGAAGCCGGGATTCGTTTTGCCTTGAATCCAAAATAAGGCACAGTACAGTCCACAAACCGGCACCCAATACGGTTATCGCGTTTTGCCTTGAATCCAAAATAAGGCACAGTACAGTATACCCCGACGTACAATGAGGACCCTCTCAGTTTTGCCTTGAATCCAAAATAAGGCACAGTACAGTGCCCCCAGCAGCCATGCGCAGAGGTTAGCTGTTTTGCCTTGAATCCAAAATAAGGCACAGTACAGTCGTCCTCCATTTCGCTGAATTTGATGATTGGTTTTGCCTTGAATCCAAAATAAGGCACAGTACAGTAGATACTGTGCCTTATTTTTATGTTCAGCGACTTATAGAGGAATACAGCGTCCGATATTGTTACCAGAAGAGCATCTGCTGAGGCATGGAAACATCCTGCCGGGGACAAGACCTGCCATGAAAAACAAACATCTTATCCCACTGGATATTTGTGACGAAAAGACACCGGACAGAGCCGTCAGGCGGTATCATTTTCTGGATTCTGCGGGAGTGGGTAGCCATTCTTTCCTGAGTAACGCACGCACGGGCATAGACGCTATACTGAATCATCGTATAGCCGTCTTCCAAAAGAGCCTTACGGAAATACTGATAGTTTTTTTTATCTTCCGGCGTGGTTGTGGGAAGATCAAAGAACACAACTAGCCATCCCATTTTATAGTTGTCATAACCCATGGTTCATACGGTCCGGATTGCCCGGCAAGAACTGCTTTGCGGAAACTGCGGCAGACGGCCTCTACCGCCGCCTTCAACGGCAACTGTTTATCCTGATACATAACAGCAGCCTGCAAGGTGGCTGTAATATGTTGCCTGTACTCACGATTGATCTCTCCTGTTTCCTCTTCTGTTTTTCCTTCCCGCAGGCACAAATGAATCCAACGGGCCACATTGGCATCAAAGGCTGGTCTGAAGGGTTCCATCAGATCATAAGCCAAAGGCGCTGCATGTTCCCGGGATTGATGAAAAATGCCGAAGCAGGGATCCAGCCCCAGAGCAAAGAGATATTGCAATACGCAAGATAACAGAATAGCGTACGCATAGTTGAAGAGGTCATTAAACCCCTCCTCATGACGTCCCCTGCGAAAATCGGAGTTTGCCCATGTATCCGCAAATACGCTCCAGAACAGGCGGGCGCACTCCGCTTCCCTCGCCGTCTTTTCCGTCACGGCCATTCTCTTCAGCTCTGCAATGGCGGGATGATGCGGATTCCATGCCTGAGCCAGCGCCGTCTGATTTCCACACTTGGCATCCAAAGTCTTTTGCCAAAGACGGTTCCGCAAGCGGGCCGGCATATCCGCCAAATGTCTTAACAGACCGGTATCCGTAGCCCGATCCGCCGGCAGGAGCAGCACGGCAGGCCTGTAGCTTTCACACAGCACGAAACCTATTCTCTTCCTGGCCAGCTCTATCAGCAAATTGCTCGTGAGCGTCGCCTTAAACGAACTGAGTACAACAGCCCCCACATCCTCCAGCGGAATCGTCCGGGGAGAATTCTCTCCATCCACGCATCTGAGCTGGCCCTTGTCGCAGCTCAGATGGCATGTATAAGCATCTATACTCAGAATATGGTATGACATGGGAAATGCCTTATCGTGGAGTCCCCGTATAAGAAGTGGGATATATTTTCATTTGGTATTTTTTTAATAAAGAAATGAGATCTACTTCACGCCAATTACATTCATGCTTTTTGTTAGTAGGTGCAGCGCAATGCGCTCTTTGAAGATCTAATTTTACGCCAACTTTTCCATCCTTGATGGATGCAATTCTCCATACACCTGTACGCCTGGGATCTTTGGACGAGGTTAAATGAACCAGCATGCCGTTTCTCAGAATACGCACCGGCTTGCCGCCGTTCTGTTCTTTCAAGGACATGATTTGCTTAAACACCTTAATATGCCTAATCACCACCGGCTTGGGATCTAACGCCACTCCATAATTACCTTCAATTTCTATGGCTGCCTTAAGAGCCTTCAATTTTGAAGCGCCTTCTGGAAACACTCCGACCAATTTACTTGCTTTTACCTGATTTTTTTCCTTCTTCCCATCTTTCTTTTTGGAGAGAGAAACCATGGCATCCTCCCCATTTCCCTGAACAGAAAGCACCCTCTGCATGGTTTCCTTGAGTAAAGCGCCGCCCATGTCTGCGGGGATATGCTTAACAACTCTCTGCTCCATCAATTTTTCACGAATATTTTCTTTAAGAGAAATAGAAAGATCGCGCAATATCATGCGGCCATCATCATTCAGGACATAATGACGCTGATTCGCAACAGGTCTGACTTGAGGTATCAGCTTTTCCGGGATCCGGCGCATGGCAAGAACACGTCTCAGCAAACCATTATGATGAGCAGGGATGATATCAGGAATAAGCCCCAGTACACAGGCATCCAAGGCATGATGCAGATGAGTGAGAGAACGCAGGTTTTCCTTAAGAATCTTGCCGGAGACCGGGTCTGCAGCCTCCGGACACAATTCTTTGAAAACACCCAAAACATCCCACGACTTACGGACTTCAGCAGTAACGGCGCCAGGAATCAGGTCGATGCGAGCATCCGGAAGAACGTTACCTATAGATTTGCAGGCCAGTTTCATCAGGTGGGAACTCTGCGTCATCATGCCTTCCGTCATGCCTATTTCCTTCATGGCATCGTGATTTTGTAATTGATGTTTATGAGACAATCCCCTCACCATCAGTAAGGCTTTGCGCTTCTTTTTGCGCTTGCGGTCATCTTCATGCCCCTTCTTGTCATCCAACTTTTCAACCAATTCCCTGTAATTATTCAGGGAACAAATATGCAGGTTGGGTTTATCCGGCACAGGATTCTCCTGCTCCTGCTCCACAAAGTCGTACCCGGTGCGCTGACCTTTCATCCTGTTGACTCCCGGCCAGGTAAGAACCAGAGAAGAAAGTGCGTTAGACTGCCTGAAAGAATGGGGCACGATATGTTCCAGTTCCAGATTTTCCAGCTCATGCGTGCCATACGTTGCGCCGGTGAACGGGCATGTCCAGTTCATGTCCATGGCAATGCGGCACTTGCGTATCAGGTTGGCAGAAAGCGCTTTCCCCGGCAAATCCCGTTTTAATCTATTGACGGCTTCCGTATGGCTTTTCTGACGCAGATTCAGTTCTGTCTGAATTTTTTTGCTGTCCATGCCGGAAAACGCCGTCAGTTCTTTACCGACTTCCACACAAATGCGGGAAATTCTGTCTTTTTGGCCGCCGGCGAAATCCTGAATCAGATCCTTCAGCAAGCGATCCAGAATCAACATACGGTGACGCACAAGGTGGTTGTTGGTCATCGTATCAAGACGGCGCTCTTTCTGGTGTTGATTCACGGAAGAATCTGTATCAAGGAGGCAATACAGACAACCGTCATGCGCTTTCAGTTCCCCATCCGGATGCGCTTCTCCCCGGGCAGGACGCGTCGGGTCTTCCCCGTCAAGGGTTTCTTCCACAACTTTTTTCAAGACGGGGCGGGCATACGGCGCTCGTCCCGTCGCATACCTGGGTTTTAACGGCGTGGCGGCATAATCCGGATCTGTCTTCTTGGCTTTCTTTCGATTGGCCTGTTGATGGCGTTCTTTCTCTATTTTCTTTTCCAACGCCTCGACAGATTCCCCACGGGACTTAAGCAAATTCAACAAATAATTCGGGGTAACGGACTTCCCGCGACGCAGACGATTGGCGGCAAGCCGGCAAACAGATGGAGAAAGAGTTTCCCCGATGCCGCTTCTTTTCAGAACTTCCACGGCAGGATCCAGGTAAAGAGCCTCTTCGCTGTCAGGATGCAAAGTAAAATAGTTGGCTACATTAGTCTCTGTCTCTCCCAGACGAGAAGAGATGGCCTTCTCCAGAGACGCTTTGGTCAACTTTCCTTCCTGTCGGGCCTGATTCATCAATTCTCTGCGTATCTCTGCAGAAAGAGGCTCTCCGTCCGCACGAATGTTACATAAAATCCGGGCCATGCGGTATTCATAAAATTCCGGGCAATTCGCCGTCGGAACCTTGGATAGTTTTTCTGCCCGTTCACGGGCATTTTGCTCAGAATTTCCTTTCTTTAGCTCAGCTTCATACACCTGAGCCCACGAGACAGGGCAACGGCTGATGATGCGGTTATCAAAACGGGGGATTAACTGACCGAACAAAAGACTCCCACGATAACGCCGGGCCAATTTTATCCCGTAATGAATCAACACGCCGCGTTGTTTCGTTGTCAGGGGATGATGCTGGGCAATCAACTCCATGATTTCCGAAGTCAGCCCCGGAATCAGAGGCGCGGAAAGCTCCAATATACGCCGTACTTCCTTTTCCACGGTTAAACGGGGAAAAGCGGTATTGAGATTTTTATAAGCCGGCGTTGAAACATTCATCGGAGCATCCGCTTTGCCCTCTTCCAGTTTCAATTCCCGGCAAATGGTTTCCGCCATAGTCGCCGTCCCATGTTTATCCATCAAATCTTTAGCATGCTGCACTCTCTCGGTATCTTCCTTGTTCCCTCCATCTTCTGAAAAGCCGCCAGACCATGAGACATTATTGTCGTACCCCCGGTTATGAGCATACCAGCGGAGGACATGCCAAAGTTCAATCGGGGCAAGATTCCTATGTCCTTTTAATGCTTCTGACGCCAAATAAAAGGGAGCGGGATGCCCGGGAGTTTCCTTCATTTCCTGCGTGATGATTTGAGCCTGAACCAGCAATCTGCCAATACGCTCGATACGAACGCGCCGAGACCGGATATTGCGTCTCAAACGCCTGTATTCACGCCTTTTAAATGCCTGACAATCATCTTTCGGAAACACAACTGCACCGCAACCGCAAACAGAGGGATCCGCATCATCATGAGAAGCGGAAGCAATGACAGCCCACCCAATGGAGGCGTAACCAATATCGAACGAAAAAGTAAGAGAACGCGACATCACAAAAAACTGCTTTTATTCATGTTATATGCCAATATTGCATTTTATCAAGTATTTTATAAAAATTATTCAATTCAAAAAAACAGTTGACAAAACATCTGAACATCACTTTAATTTCCAACGGATTCAAGACAAAATTTGAAATGCAAACCGATTTTCCTGACTGCCAGCCAGTCACACCGGTAACAAAAGCATTTTTATCAAACCGCCATGCGTTTCAGCGCAAGGCGGTTTTTATTATCCTTTGAAAGTTCAAAAGACTGACAAAAATCCGTCTGGAATTGCGCGGCCAAAGACGGACAATCCCCTGCGCCGGGAGCATCCGGCGCCCCTCTTTTTCCAACCTTTCCGCCATTTTCCAACCATGCCAGCAACCAGCCCTCCCCGCGCCTGGGCCGAAATCGACCTCGGGGCCATCCGCCATAACCTGAATGTCGTCAAGCAGGCGGCCAAAGGGGAATATTACATGCCCGTCGTGAAGGCAGGCGCCTACGGCCACGGGCTGGAACAGGTTTGCCGCACGCTGGATTCGGAAGGCATCGCTTTCTTCGGGGTGGCCAATGTGGGGGAAGCCCGGCGCATCAGCCAGGCGGGTTGCCGCACCCGCCCTTACATCCTGGGCCCCGCGTTCCCGGAGGAACGGGAGGAAATCGTGCTGAACGGCTGGCGCTCCTTCATTTCCACCATGGAGGAAGCAGAGCATTACAATTCCCTGGCGCGGCTGTACGGAAAGACGCTGCCCATCCACCTTTCCGTGGATACGGGAATGGGCCGCGGAGGATTCCTGCCGGACCAGCTTGAAGAACTGCTTTCCCGCCTGGGAGAACTGGACAGCCTGCATCTGGAAGGCCTGGGAGCACACCTGCCCTGTGCGGACGAGGACCGGGAAATCACGCTCAGGCAAATCGCCCTCTTTGAACGGATGGCCGCCCGCATCCGGGAGAAACTGCCCTTGAAGTATTGCCACCTGGCCAACAGCGCCGCCTCCCTGGATTATGAAATCCCCTCCAACAACATGTGCCGCCCCGGGCTGGTGCTGTACGGGTTTTCCCCCATTGACTCCCCATGGGCCTCTCAATTAAGGCCGGCCATGGCTCTTTTTTCCCGCCTGACGGTGGTGCGCACGCTGCCGGAAGGCCACGGCATTTCCTACGGGGGCACCTATGTGACGGACCATCCCACCAGGGTGGCGACCGTGGGCATAGGCTACGCGGACGGCTACCTGCGTTCCCTGGCCCATAAGGGCGCCCGCGTCATGGTGGACGGGGTTTCCTGCCCCCTTCTCGGGCGCGTGACGATGGATCAGATCATCGTGGACGTCAGCCGGGCGCCTCACGCGGAACCGGGCATGACCGCAGAGATCATGGGGCCGAATATTCCCGTGACGGAACTGGCTGAAAAGGCCGGCACCATTTCCTGGGAAATTTTTACCGGAATAGGCCCCCGGGTTCCTCGCCATTACAATTATTAGACTTTCAACCGGGGAAGAAGCTCGCCACTCCGCGTGGAACCTTCATTCCCTATTGACGGGCATCCGGAAATATCGTTTATTTAACCGATATGATGAAGGTTTCCACCAGAGGACGTTACGCATTGCGCCTGATGATTGATCTCGCCCACCACCGCAACGAAGGCTACGTTTCCCTGAAGGAGATTTCCGCCAGGCAGGACATTACCGTACGTTATCTGGAACAGATTATCGCCATCCTCCTGAAAGCGGGATTTGTCCAGAGCTTCCGGGGAAAGGCGGGAGGATACCGCCTTTCCAGACATCCGCGCGAATACACCACGGAAGAAATCCTGAAACTGACGGAAGGCTCCCTTCTGCCTATTTCCTGCACGGCTCCCCACGAAAATCCGTGCCCGCGGGCGGCAGGATGCGCCACGCTGCCTTTCTGGCGCGGGCTCCAGCAAGTCATTGAGAATTATTTGCGCCGCGTAACGCTGGAAGATCTGGCCGAGCAGCAGAAGGAAATCGGCTGCGACTACGGAGCCGGCATTTAAGCAGCGGCCGCGGGCCTGAACATTTCTCCACCTTTTCCCATTCCGGCCCATGTCCCGTTTTTTTTACCCGGAGCTTGACATGGGCTTTTCTTTTCGTTATCTATTTCCTAGTTTTCCGATAGGAATATAAAAATATGAGCAAGAACCATCGATTTGAAACACGCCAGATCCACGTGGGTCAGGAAAGTCCGGACCCGGCCACCGATGCGCGCGCCGTACCTATTTACGCCACCACTTCCTATGTCTTCAAAGACTCGGAACAGGCGGCGGCCCGTTTTGCCCTGGCGGAGCCGGGCAATATTTATAACCGCCTGATGAACCCAACCGCAGATGTTTTTGAACAACGCATCGCCTCCCTGGAAGGAGGGGCGGCCGCGCTGGCCGTATCCACCGGGGCCGCCGCAGTCACGTATGCCATCCAGAACATCGCCCGGGCCGGGGACCACATTGTTTCTTCCTCCACCGTATATGGCGGAACGTACAATCTTTTCGCCAATACGCTGGCGGATGCCGGCATAGAAACCACTTTCGTGGACGCGAGGGACGTTCAGAATTTTTCCAGGGCCATCCGGAACAATACCAAGGCCCTGTACGTGGAAAGCCTGGGCAACCCGAATTGCGACATTGTGGATATGGAAGCGCTGGCGGAAGTGGCGCACGCCCACGGCATCCCGCTCATTGTGGACAGCACGTTCGCCACGCCCTTCCTGTTCCGCCCCTTGGAACACGGAGCTGACATCGTGGTGCACTCCGCTACCAAATTCATCGGCGGCCACGGCACGGTGATGGGCGGCGTGATTGTGGACGGCGGCAAATTCGACTGGACGCAGAACGACAAGTTCCCAGGCATCAGCAAGCCCAACCCCAATTACCACGGAGCCGTGTTCGCGGAGGTATGCGGCAATCTGGCCTATATCGTCAAAATCCGGGCCACCCTGCTGCGGGACACGGGAGCCACCATCAGCCCGTTCAATTCCTTCCTGCTTCTCCAGGGGCTGGAAACACTTTCCCTGCGGGTGGAACGCCATGTGCAGAACGCTCTGCGCGTAGCGGGCTATCTGGCCGCCCATCCCCAGGTGGAAAAAGTGAACCATCCCTCCCTGCCGGACCATCCGGACCACGACCTTTACAAGAGATACTACCCGAACGGGGGCGGCTCCATTTTCACCTTTGAAATCAAGGGTGGCGCGGAAAAAGCTCGCAAGTTCTGCGAAAGCCTGGAACTATTCTCCCTGCTCGCGAACGTGGCGGACGTCAAGTCCCTGGTGATTCACCCCGCCTCCACCACCCACTCCCAGATGACGGAGGAAGAACTGAAGGCGGGGGGCATTACGCCATCCACCGTGCGACTCTCCATCGGGACGGAACATATCGACGATATTCTGGAAGATCTGGAACAGGGCTTCCGCGCCATTCTCTAACGATTTGACGGCAGCAACGCTCTTTCCCTACAAGCCATGAAAATTTACAAAAACATTACGGAACTGATCGGCGGCACCCCGTTGCTGGAACTGACCAATTACGAACGCAGGAACGGCCTGAACGCCACCATCCTGGCCAAGCTGGAATACCTGAACCCCGCCGGCAGCGTGAAAGACCGCATTGCCCAGGCCATGATTGACGCGGCGGAAGCCGCCGGAGAGCTGAAGCCGGATTCCGTCATCATTGAGCCCACCAGCGGAAACACGGGCATCGGCCTGGCGGCGGTGGCCGCTTCACGCGGGTACCGGATTATACTGACCATGCCGGAGACGATGAGCGTGGAACGCCGCAACCTCCTGAAAGCCTACGGCGCGGAACTGGTGCTGACGGACGGCGCGCTGGGCATGAAAGGAGCCATCGCCAAGGCGGAGGAACTGGCCGCGGGACTGCCCAACAGCTTTATCCCCGGCCAGTTCGCCAACCCGGCCAACCCGGAAGCTCATTTCCGCACCACAGGCCCGGAAATCTGGAATGATACAGAAGGCAAAGCGGATATTTTTGTGGCGGGCGTGGGTACCGGAGGAACGATCACAGGCGTGGGCAAATACCTTAAATCCCGTAATCCGGACATCCGGGTCGTGGCTGTGGAGCCGTTCTCCTCCCCCGTGCTGACCCAGGGCACGGCCGGCCCCCACAAGATTCAGGGCATTGGCGCGGGATTCGTTCCGGAAACGCTGGACACCTCCGTGTACAATGAAGTCATCACCGTCACCAATGAAGACGCTTTCGCCACAGGGAAGGAGCTGGCGCGCACGGACGGCGTGCTGGCGGGCATTTCCTCCGGCGCCGCTCTATGGGCCGCCACACAGGTGGCGCGGCGCCCGGAGAATGAAGGCAAGACCATCGTCGTCCTGCTGCCGGACACGGGGGACCGCTATCTTTCCACCCCTCTGTTTACGGACTGATTCTTTCCATTCCTTTGTCATGAAAAAATTCAACCTCCATCTCTACCTGGTTACGGATGAACCGTCCAAATGCCGCTACAGCCTTCTGGAAACCGTCCGGAAAGCGGCGGACGGGGGAATTACCATCGTGCAGTACCGCTCCACCAACCCGGATGCGGGAACCTGTTACCGGGAAGCCCTGCCCATACGGGATTTCCTGGCCTCCCGCGGTATTCCCTTCATTGTCAATAACCGCATTGACCTGGCCCTGGCGCTGGAAGCAGACGGCGTCCACATCGGCCAGAGGGATCTTCCGGTTCCATCCGTCAGAGCCATGATCGGCCCGGATAAAATCCTGGGGCTGTCCGTCTCCAATGAGAACCAGCTCCGCGCCGTGGATGCCGCCCTGGTGGACTACCTGGGCATGGGCCCCGTCTTTCCCACCATTTCCAAGCTGAACGCCCCGCCCGTGCTGGGCGTGGAAGGCTTCTCCGCTCTGGCTTCACAGTCACCGCTGCCCGTTGTCGCCATCGGCGGTCTGGACGCGGAACGGGCCCGGCAGGTGCGCGCCACGGGAACAGCCTCCGGAATTGCCGTTGTCTCCGCCATTTGCGGAGCGGAGAACCCGGAAGCCGCCGCACGGGCTCTGGCCTGACGGGCGGACCGCGGGAAATGCCGGACACCATCATTTTTTAACGCCATGCTTTCATCAACAAACCTTGTTCAAGCCGTTGCCGCCGATCTGGGAAAAATCCGGGAAACGGCCCCGCTGGTTCTTTCCCTGACCAATTCCGTCGTCCAGCCGCTGACGGCTAATCTTCTGCTGGCCATAGGCGCTGTGCCCGCGATGCTCAACGACGCGGAAGAAGCGGCGGACATGCTCCGCAACGGAACAGGCGCCCTGCTGGTCAACCTGGGCACCGTGACGCGCGAACAGGGGGCCGCCATGCAAACGGCGGTGCGGGAAGCCAACCGGCTGAATATCCCCTGGGTGATGGATCCTGTGGCCGTAGGGGCGCTCTCCCTGCGCACGCGGCTGGCGGGGCAATTAAAGGAACAGTCTCCCCGCATCATCCGCGGAAACGCTTCTGAAATCATGGCCCTGGCCGGCTATTCCTCCGTCATGAAAGGGCCGGAAAGCACCAGTTCCAGCGCAGACGCCCTGCATGCGGCCAGGGAACTGGCCCTGCACACGGGGGCGGCCGTGCTTGTTACGGGGCGTACGGACTATTCCACGGACGGCCGCCAGGTAATCGCCACGGAAAACGGACACGCCATGATGTCCCGCGTCACGGGCGTGGGCTGTTCCATGGGGGCATTATCCGCCGCCTGCGCCGCCGTTTCCCCCACTCCCCTGCAGGCGGCCGTTTCCACAGCCGTACTCATGGGCATTGCCGGAGAAATGGCCTTTGAACAGAGCCCCGCCCCCGGTTCCTTTGCCGTATCATTGCTGGACAGCCTTTACTCCCTTTCTCCGGAAGACGTTGTCCGTAGAGCGCGCTTTCTTTCCCTTTAACCGTCTCCCTCCCCTCCGGAAGGTTACGCCGCATTCATACGGCCTGATCCTGCCGGCTCCGGAGGAGGCAGGCGCCTCAGCTGAGGCTATCCGGGAGAAAGAAAGCTCCGGGGCCCGCCCCGCTGGAAAACCTGCGCCATGCTTTCAGGCGTTACGCCCACGGAGCAGGAAACAGCATCCCGGGGACCTGCCGGATCCCGCCACAGCCGTTTGCCTATCCCGACCGCCGAGCGCTGGGACTGCAAGCGGATTTAGTGTTGAGAAATACCTGCGGCTCCCTATAATAAAAAGCAATCCATTTCAGCATGGCAAACTCCACTACCACGCAAAAACTCTGCAACTGGTTCATTCAGCAGTCGAACGCCAGGGGGCACGTCCTGACGCCCGTCAAACTGAACCATCTGGTCATTCTGGCGGACTGGTGGCATCTGCACCGAACAGGCGGTTTTCTGATCAATGAACGGGTGGAAGCATGGCCTTCCGGTCCGGTACTCCCTTCCATTTATCATGAATACAAGGATCAGCCGCCCTACTCTTCCATAGAACATCCCAGCCGCCGCCAGCCCCCTTTGGAGGAGGAAACGGACATCATTCCCTTTCTGGAACATATCTGGAACTTCTATGGCAAATATACGGCCCAGCAGCTCGGACGCATCAACACCGCCCCTTCCTCCCCATGGCGGCAGGCCCAGGGCAGGCACGAACAGGCGCACCGCCAGCAAATCACAGAGGAACATGTGCAGGCGTACTTTCAAAGCCTGGCCGGATAATTCCGGAAAAAACAGCCTGCCGCTTCCCTGCACAGCCTTTTTCCAATCAAAACATATCTTTGAGTAAAAAAAAACTTGCAAAAAACGGCCGGTTCCGCTTTAATGCGCCCGCGCTTTCAAAGCGTCCGTTACATAGCCCTATAGTGTAATCGGTAACACAGCGGATTCTGGTTCCGTATTTTGGGGTTCGAGTCCTCATAGGGCTACCACTTCTAATAAAAGAGCCGTTTCTCCGGAGACGGCTCTTTTATTTTCTTTTTATTCCCGCTTCCACCGCCCCTTCCCACAAACCGGACAACAAGGAGACGGTAAAAAATCTGGAAGCAAAAGATGATTCTTTGACAGAACCTGTTTCCTCCCCGTTTATATTGGAAATATGGCACGTCTTTTATTCCTTCTCGGCGGCATTCTGCTCTCCTTCTCCCCTCCGGCAGAAGCGGCAGCCCAATACAGCATTATCCCTGAGCCGTCCAGAACGGAACTCAAGCAAGAAACAGCAACAACTTTACAGCTTCTTTCCGACCGGGAAGCTCCGTCCCTGAGAACGGACGCCTACCGGCTCACGGTCACCCCGCAGGGAGCGCACCTCGCTTCCGGAGGAAAGGAGGGCAGAATTTACGGGCTGGCAACCCTCCGCCAGCTTCGGGACCAGTTGGCGGAGCAGCCGGAGGGCATCCCCTGCGGCATTATTACGGACGAGCCGCGCTACCCCTGGCGCGGCCTCATGGTGGACCCCGCGCGGCATTTTATCCCCGTCAAGGACCTGGAAAAATTCGTGAACCTCATGGCCTACTACAAATTCAACAAGCTGCACCTGCATCTGACGGACAACCAGGGCTGGAGGCTGCCCGTGCCCGGTTACCCCAAATTGAAAAGCGTCGCCTCCAGGCGGGCGGAAAGCTTCGGAGACGGAATCCCCCACGAGGGGATGTACACCAAACAGGAATTGAAAGGCCTGGTGGAGTACTGCGCCAAGCGGGGGATTGAAGTCATCCCTGAAATAGACATGCCGGGCCACAACCAGGCGCTCCATGCCGCCTACCCGGAATTTTTCTGCTTCCCCAAACCGGACATAAACGTGCGGACGACAGCGGGAAACAGCAGGGAACTGGTCTGCCCCCAAAAGCCGGAAGTCTGGGAATTTTATGCCGCCGTTTTCAAGGAACTCAAAGATATTTTCCCGTCCGGCACGGTTCATCTGGGCGGGGATGAGGCCCCTACGGAACTCTGGGGAAAATGCCCTCTGTGCCGGGAAGCCCGGACTAAAGCAGGCATGAAAGACGAACAGGAACAAATGAGAGCCTTTTTTGCGAAAACGACAGCCCTGCTTGCCAAAAACGGACAAAAACCGCAATTCTGGTATGAGGGGAATGCCGGCATTTACCATCCGGGGGAAACGGTTTACGCCTGGCGGCAAAACCAGGCATGCCAGTCTATAGAGAAGGCCAGAAAGGCGAAATTGGACCTGATTATGGCATCCAACGAATACTGTTACCTGGATTTTCCCCAGATTCAGGGGCAGCACAACTGGGGATGGATGAAAACCACCACCCTGCAAAAATGTTATGAACTGGATCCCGCTTTTGGAAAACCGGAGAACGAGGCAGGCCATATCCGGGGCGTTCATGCCCCCATATGGGCGGAACGCCTGCCGGACCTGGACCACTTGCTTTACCGCGCCTATCCGCGCGCCTGCGCCATTGCGGAAGCCGGCTGGTCCCCGATGAACGCGCGTTCCTGGGAAAACTTCCGGCGCAAGCTGGCCGACCACCGTCAATTCATCCTCAAACGCTTCAATTATGATATGGAGCGCACCAGGGAGAATGAACCCGCCTTCCCGTGGAAAAACAAAAAGTAATTCCCGCCGTTTTTCCTTATCACGCCTCCTTCACCATGATAGAGTCTTTTCCGAAACAACTTACCGTGATGTTCAAACTGCCCTCCATCCTGGCCTGCGCCATTTTTTCCGCACACACGGCATGTGCCGCCGCAGCGGAAAAATACAGCGTTATCCCGGAGCCGGAAAAAACGGAGCTGCAGCAAAACAGTACCAGAACCCTGAAACTTCTTTCCGACCGGGAATCCCCGTCCCTGGGAAAGGCCGCCTACCGGCTCTCGGTCACTCCTCAGGGGGCGCACATCGCTTCCGGAGGAAGGGAGGGCAGAATTTACGGGCTGGCAACCCTCCGCCAGCTCCGGGACCAGTTGGCGGAGCAGCCGGAGGGCATCCCCTGCGGCGTCATTACGGACGAGCCGCGCTACCCCTGGCGCGGCCTCATGGTGGACCCCGCGCGGCATTTCATCCCCGTCAAGGACCTGGAAAAATTCGTGGACCTTATGGCCTACTACAAATTCAACAAGCTCCAGATCCACTTGACGGACGACCAGGGGTGGCGTCTTCCGGTGCCCGGCTACCCCAAACTCAAAAGCATCTCTTCCAAACGGAAAGAAAGCATGCGCAACGGAACTCCTCATGAGGGGATGTACACCAAACAGGAACTGAAGGATCTGGTGGAGTACTGCGCGGCGCGCGGCATTGAGGTCATCCCTGAAATAGACGTGCCGGGCCACAATCAGGCCCTGGCGGCAGCCTATCCTGAATTCTTCTGCTTCCCGAACCCGGATACGAAAGTAAAGACCGATGAAGGCGTCACTCTCCACCTCATCTGCCCGCACAAGCCGGAAGTATGGGAATTTTATGCCGCTGTTTTCAAGGAACTCAAAGACATCTTCCCGTCCGGCATCGTCCATCTGGGCGGGGATGAAGCCCCCCTGGAAAAAACCTGGGCCCAATGCCCCCTCAGCATCCGGTACCGGGAGCAAAAAGGCATGAAGGACGTCCATGAGGAATTGAAGGAATTCATCAAAAAAATGTCCTCCATGCTGGCTGTTCACGGCAAGCGCATCCAGCTATGGTATGAAAAACCGTGGGCCAAAGCCAACATTTACAGCAAAGGAGACGCCGTCTTCACCTGGCGCATGGGCCAGACTCCGTCCACCATCACAGAAACAAAAAAACAGGGACTCTCCCTGATCATTGCTGCCGGAGAACACTGCTACCTGGACTATCCGCAAATTCCAGGGCAAAACAACCGGGGATGGATGCCCACCACCACGCTGGAACAAAGCTATAAGCTGGATCCCGCTTTTGGAAAACCGGAAAAGGAAGCGAACCACATCATCGGCGTTCAGGGCACCGTGTGGGGAGAGCATCTCCCTGCCCTGGATCATATTCTCTACCGCACCTATCCGCGCGCCTGCGCCATTGCGGAAGCCGGCTGGTCCCCGATGAACGCGCGTTCCTGGGAGAACTTCCGGCGCAAGCTGGCCGACCACCGTCAATTCATCCTCAAACGCTTCAATTATGATATGGAGCGCACTAAAGAAAACGAACCGCCTTTCAAATAATCCGCATTCTTTTTCCATGAGCAACATGAAATTTGCACGTCCGCACCGCCCCTCCGTAGAAGAACTGGCCCAGGGAGTACTGGCCGGAAACCGCGCCCTGCTGGGAAGGGCCATTACACTGATAGAAAGCAATGCCGTCCGGGATCAGGAATCTTCCCGCGCCCTCATCTCCAGGCTCCTGCCCCATTCGGGCAACGCCGTCCGCATCGGCATCACGGGCGTTCCTGGCGCCGGAAAATCCTCCTTCATTGAAGCCTTCGGCACCTACCTTTGCAAAAAAGGCTTCAAGGTGGCCGTGCTGGCTATTGACCCGTCTTCTTCAGTCTCCCGCGGTTCCATTATGGGAGACAAAACACGCATGGAGGAACTCTCCGGAGAGGAAAACGCCTTCATCCGCCCTTCCCCCTCCGGCGGCTCTTTGGGCGGCGTAGCCCGGAAAACGCGTGAAACCATGATTGCATGCGAAGCCGCGGGCTTTGACATTATTCTCATTGAAACCGTGGGGGTCGGCCAGTCGGAAACTACGGTGCGCTCCATGGTGGACATATTCATGCTCCTGCTCATCACCGGAGCCGGAGACGATCTCCAGGGAATCAAGCGGGGCATTATGGAACTCGCGGATATCCTGGTAGTTACCAAGGATGACGGCGACAACCGCCAACGCGCCGCAGCCCACTGCCAGGAACTGAAAATGGTGCTTCACTACCTGCAAAGCCCCACTCCCGGCTGGACGCCCTCCGTCCTCACCTGTTCCTCCCTGGAGGGACGCGGTCTGGACACCATTGAAGAAACGCTCTTCCGCTTCCGGGACAGCATGAAGGAATCCGGATTCTGGTACAACCGCCGCCGGAGCCAGTCCCTCTCATGGGTGCAGGCCCTGGTGCATGAAGCCCTGCTCACCGCCTTTGAACAGCACCCCGCCGTAGCGTCCCGCATGCCTATTCTGGAAAACATGGTGGCGGGGGACAAGATGGACCCCGTTTCCGCCGCACACGACCTGCTGAGCCACTTCACTTATCCAGCGCCCGGACATTAAAGAAATCTTCAAGCACCCTGGCGTAAACTTCCTTTTTAAACTCCGGCAGCCACTCCAGCTTAAATTCGGCCGGGGTTATCCATTGATAGGCGCAAAACTCCCGATTGTCCAGGTCGGGGGCCGGAGCGTCCGCATGCAGCCGGCACAGGAAATATTCCTGCTCCTGCCCCACAAAAGGCTGCCGCCGCTTTTCACGGACATACTCCAGCACCTCCGGCGGATAATCGTAACGATACCCTTTCCGGGATTCCACAATATCATACTGGGTCGGTAAAAACCCCACTTCCTCTCTAATCTCGCGCCGCACGGCATCCAAAGCCGTTTCCCCCGGGTCAATCCCGCCCTGGGGAAACTGCCAGGCCCCTTTCTGCCCGGAACGCTCGCAAATCAATAATTTCCCGTCCTGCCGGACCATCATCCCCGCAACATTCGGACGATACAATCTTTCCATGCCTTGTTCATTAACATAACCTTTTCCGCATTTCCAGCCATGTTCTTCCATAAGCCTGTTGAAAACGGGCAAAAAATCCTTTTACAGATTTTTTCCCCCTCCTTCCAGGCGGCCCGGACATCATCCACCTTCCATCAGAAAAATAAAGACGGAAAATGTTCCGTTTGCAGCGGGAATGCCGTCCAATCAGCTAAAAATTTTAGTAATCAGATATTAACATCCTCCCTTTTTTCGAACATTGTTCTTTATTGGCAAGTCTATTGTTTTCACATAGTAAACTCCGGGAAGCAGGCCTCCCTTTTATTTTTCGCGCATTCCATTAATAAAGCTCCGATATGATCATAAAAATAAACTGTTTGGCCACCGCGCTTCTGGCAATGTCCGTATGGGGAGGCGGAGTGTACGGAGCAAACAAAAATGACCCTCACAGCACGCAAGATGCGGAACAAGGCCCCAAAGACAAACCGGATGCGCGGAGCATTTCCCGTTCCAATGCCAGAAGAGCGCTGTTTGAAGTCACGAAAGGAATTTACCAGATTCACGGGAACGGTTTTCCGAACATAACTATTATGGAGGGACAGGAAGGCATCATGATCATTACCCCTTTCGTCCCGGAAGAAATTATGACCGAAAGTCTTAACCTTTACTACCGGAAAGCGGGAAAACGGATTGTCAAAGCCATCGTCCATACACACCCCCATATCGACCATTTTGCCCATGCCAGAAGAGTGACATCCGGGCAGAACATCAATTCCAAAGGAACGCAGATACCGATACAGGGAAACTCTCCGCAAAAAGCCATCCCGGAAAAGGCTCATGCGGGCAATACCATGAAAAAAAATTCTGCCCGCAGGGAGGCCGCTCCTTTTGATAAAACGGTAAAAAGCGCCCTGCATTCCGGCAGGGGCGCCGCTGATTCCGGTAAAATCATTACAGCGTTCCCGCCTGCCGGGACTACCGCCAAGACAGGTGGAACAGTAAGGATAGACGGCATAGAAGTGGAATTCATGACGGTTCCCGGAATGGGAGCCTCTCCTGCCGCACTAATGTATTTTCCACAATTCAAGGCGCTTTTTTATGGAGAAGACACGGCAAGGGCCATGCATGATATTTGCACTCTGGGAGTATCCAAAATAAGGGACGCAAAAAACCGGTGGAAAGCTCTTGATCAAGCCATTCAGCGTTATGAAGACAAAATAGAAATTTTATTCGCGCAACATCATCGGCCCAGAATGGGAAAAGAAAATATTAAACGGTTCCTGGCCAGGGAATGCCGCAGCTGCAAATACATGCATGACCGGATATTGAATCTGGTCAGCAAAGGGTATTCTCCCGCAGAGATTGCGGAAAAAATCAATCCGATGCCGGAAGACGGCAGAATCAAGATTAGCTCTCCGGAAATCACCGGGCAAAAGGACTATCGTCAAGACGCCGAGGCATCAAGGCACGTTATGTTTGCCAATCTAAAAAGCGGCAACATAAGGAATCTTGCAGGAAATATGTTGAAACAATTCGGTTATCAAACGGAGTCCTTATTCCGAAACAATGAACTTCTCGTCAATGCCGGGGAACCGGGAAGCGGTCTGCTTAAAAATTCCCGCGAACTCGTCTTGACGGACACGTTATCTGCCCTGACTCCTGAACTGCTGTTCGACTACCTGGGCGTCAGCCTGAATAGCGAAAAGACCAAAGGGAAAAAGCTGGCTTTCAACTGGATTGCCCAAAATGGAAAACCATACGGTTTCTGGATTGAAAACGAAGTACTGATGTACCGCGAAGGAAAACCGGTCAAACACCCCGACGCAGTCATTACCGGAGACAAACTCCACTTTGCCCTGGTTGCCACGCGCGCAATGCCCTTAAAGACGGCGCTGGACAAAGGCATGATTAAAATTGAAGGCAATACGGATAAATTCAGGGAACTGCTCGGATGCATGGATAAGTTCCATGGGAACTTCCATATCATAGTTCCCTGAGCTCATTACCTCTTGAAGAGTACCGGCATTATTTTTCTCAACATCATTAACCGTATCAGCAAATATTGTTCAAACGGCCATGCCTTCCGGCGCAGGAAAGCAATTGAAACAAGGAATGACTATTTCTCAAGGGCTAAACATATTCTCTCCCCGCAACATTCAACGATTTTTCTTCCCATAGGGTAAGGGCTAATATTAAATGGAAATCATGAAACGTTTTTTCCTTCCTGTTTTAGCGCTACTTATTTGTGCAGCCGCACCTCTTTCCGCCCAGGCCAGGAAAGGAGCCGCCACCCCTTCCACGGACGACTACAACCAGAGCCAGTTCTGGATAGGCAATTTTCCGGAGGGGCAGTATGTGGTGCATCTCAGCCGGATTGTAGCGGTGGCGCAGCATAAGTATATTCTGGACAATGCCTGCATGGTGTATGAAGTGACGCTGATTACTCTGGGGAATACGCCCACCAAGTTTTATTATCTGGAAACGCTGGGGCAACATTCCGGCATCAACGCCATCAAGAATGTGACTGACCGGGCGAAGGAACTAGGGGCCGGCGCCGTCAACCGGGCGACGGGAGGAAGCATTGACCCGGATACAACCGTCGCAAAGATTTACCCGAATACGAATACCGTGGAATTCCGTGTAGCTACCCTGGAACAGCTCAATAAAATGTATGCCTCTCTGCTCAAGGCGTGGCAGGACGGGAAAGGGAGGACGTTCAAACCCTGAAGGCCTGAATCAGTGATTAAAGCGTAGCTAAGCATGGTCTGATTTCAATCCGCGGCAAGTACGGATTTTTTAATCATCTTTCCTCACTGCTAAATATATTTCCTCTCCATCATGCGGGCCTTCAGAGGATCCGCAGAATAGAGGTGGGTAAGGCCGATCGCCAGAGCGTCGGCGGCATCGGATTCCGGCGTTTCCCGGAGTTCCAAAAGAGCCCGCACCATAAAGGCGACCTGCGTTTTTTGAGCGGCTCCGCGCCCCACGACGGAAAGTTTCACGCTTTTGGGGGAGTACTCCATGATACGCAGCCCGGCTTCCGCCGCGGCAATGACCACGGCCGCCTTGGCCGCGCCCATCGTGATGGCCGTCTGATGAGACTGGACATAGATGATGCGCTCCACCGCCATTTCATCCGGGTTCCATTTGTCAATGAGGTTGCCCAAATGCTGCTTGATGGCAAGCAGACAGCCGGACTGGGACACGCTCCGGGGAATGGAGAGCGTTCCATAGTCCAGCGCGCGCGCCCGTCGGTAGTCGCCCTCCACCACGGCATAACCCGTGTTGCGGATGGCCGGGTCTATGGCAAGAATGCGCATGGGATGATCTTCATTCCATCAGAGAGAAACATCATGTTTCCCCCTCCTTAGCGCCTGCGGCGCTTGGGGCCCGCGGGTTTGGGCTTGCGGACGGATTTGACGGGCTTGTCTTCCAACAGGGCGGTGTACGTGTAATTGAACCCGTCCAGTTTTTTGCGCTCAATGGGTTTCCCGATGAAATTTTCCACAGCCGTGGCAAAGTCCAGTTCATCCGCAGTCATGATCGTGAACGCATCCCCTGAAGCTTCCGCGCGGCCGGTACGGCCGATGCGGTGCACATAGTCTTCCGCATTTTCCGGAACGCGGTAGTTGATGACGTGGGTCACGCCGCTGATGTCAATGCCGCGCGCCGCCACATCCGTAGCCACCAGAATATCGTATTTTCCGCTCTTGAATCCCTTAAGCGCCTCCATGCGCTCTTTCTGGGGAATGTCGGAGTGCATGACGGCCACTTCCCCGCGGTAACCATGATGCTTGAGCATGCCGCATACCGCGTCCGCCTCCTTGCGGGTGCGGGTAAAGATCATGACGGAACGGAAATCCGTTCCCTTGAGCAGGGCCAGCAGCAGCTCATCCCGCTGATCCAGAGCCACCGGATAAAAGGCGTGGCTGATGGTGGCGGCCACTTCACGCCGGGCGATGGTGACTTCCGCGGGGTCCGTCAGGCACCATTTGGCAAATCCCGCGATGACCGGAGGCATGGTAGCGGAGAAGAAGAGGGTTTGCCTTCCTTCCCACGGGCAGAGGTTGACGATTTTACGGACAATGGGCAGGAACCCCATGTCCAGCATTCGGTCCACTTCATCCAGAACCAGGGCCTTGACTTCACCGAAGCGCATGGTGCAGCGGTAGAAGTGGTCCACCAGACGGCCGGGGGTGGCCACGACGATGTCCGCTCCTTCTTTCAGGTCTTCCGTCTGCTTTCCGTATCCCACTCCGCCGTACAGCAACGCTACTTTCAATCCAGTGAACTCACCGTATTCGGCAAAGGCTTCCGCTACCTGGTCGGCCAGTTCACGGGTGGGTTCCAGCACCAGTATCTGAGGTTTGCCGATGGGTTGAAGCTTCGTCAGCAGAGGAAGGGCAAAAGCGGCGGTTTTCCCCGTTCCCGTTTGGGAGGCCCCAATGAGGTCCCTGCCTTCCAGAATGATGGGAATGGCCTGCTCCTGAATGGGGGTGGGATGTTCATAACCGCATTTCTCCACCGCCTTCAAGACGGGTTCCGATAAACCTAATTCTGAAAATAACATTGATCTTGTATGCTTGCTAAAGAGTAGAACACGATTCCGCACAGAGGCGCAGGAACCGCGGTCAGGAGATGAACGGATTGGTCAGCAGTTCGTTCTTTACGGTGGTATAAGGCCCGTGTCCCGGGAAAATCATAGTCGTGGCGGGCTGGTTGAGCACTTTCTTTTCAATGCCCTGTTTCAGCAGGCGCAGGTTTCCTCCCGGGAGGTCCGTCCGCCCGATGGAGCCGGCAAAAATGACGTCACCAGTAAACATGATTCCTTCATCCGGCAAATCGTAAACAATGCTGTCCGGAGAATGGCCGGGCACCTGGTGGAGATGCCACAACAGGCCGCCCCAGTTCGCCGTGTGAATGTCCGGAGTGAGTACTTCATCCACCACAAACGGCTGGACGTTGAGGGGAAGCCCCCAGGCGTCGCGGGCCATTTTTTCCAGCGTCAGGCTTTCATTGTAGGGCTGCCCGGCATGAATGCGGCAGTCGAAAATCTGGCGCATGCGGCAGGCGTCCTCCACATGGTCAAAATGCTGGTGGGTAATGAGAAGGTCCGTGATGATGATATCGGGCTTTTTGGAATAGATCCAGTCCGCGAAACCGGACGGAGCATCCACAGCCACGTAAGTGTTATCCCTCGTTTTGAAGAGGTAACCATTACAGGAAGCCACTCCACCCGTATAAACGCGAATCCGATCCATGGACAGGGATTGTAGTGAGATCGCCCGGAATATCCAGTATAAAGACGATTCCCTTAAATCGCTTTCTGTCATCTTCCCCTGGAAAAGCCCCTCACATCAGTCTCCAGGGAATGGTGCGTCCGGCATCCATCGGCACCACTTTCTGTCCATGCCCTTCGTAAACGTCCGGCACCGGCATTTCACGCCGCTGCAAACGGACCGTCCTGGCAGGCGGGTTCAGACCGTACAGAGCGCAGGCATGGCCGGAAACAAAGCCCTGCAGCCGGTCCAGGGCTCCGTGTTCGTCAAACAGAGCCGCCAGACGCGGAAGGGCGATGGGAGCCGTGAATACGCCGGCGGCGCATCCGCACGCTTCCTTGGCATGGATGGGATGAGGGGCGGAGTCACTGCCGAACATGAGGCGGGGATGCCCGGCAAGGGCAGCCTGCAGCAGGGCTTCCCGGTCTTCCGGCCTTTTGGCGATCGGCTTGCAGAACAGATGCGGCCTCAGCATGCCTCCGGCCACATCGTCCAAAGTAATCAGAAGGTGCTGGAGGGTTACCGTGGCGGCCAGGTTTTCAAATTCATCCAGCAACCGCACGGCGGCGGCCGTGGTAATGTGTTCCATGCAGATAGTCAGCCGGGGGAAGCGCGTGGCCAAATCACGGTAAACATTCAGGAATTCGGCCTCCCGGTCCATCACGAAGCCGTGGCTTTCTCCATGCACCAGCAGGGGAATATCCATTTCCTGCATGATGGACAGGGTGGCTTCCGCATCCTTCATGGCTTTCACGCCGCCCTCGCTGTTCGTCGTAGCCCCTGCCGGGTACAGCTTGATGCCGAACACCAGTTCCTTGAGCCGGGACAATTCCTTCTCGGAATAGGAACGGAAAAATGCCGTCATGTACGGCTGGAACACATCGCCTCCGCAAGCGTCCAGAACCCGCTGCCGGTAAGCCTGCACCGCATCCGCATCAGCCACCGGAGGCACCAGGTTGGGCATGATGACCGCTCCGGCAAAGGAGGCGGAACTTAACGGGGCGACCAGCTTCAGCATATCTCCGTCCCTCAGGTGAAGATGCATGTCCAGCGGGGAGTGCAGTTCCAGAATCATGCCGATATCATGAGGGAAGATTGCGCCTAAATCAAGCACGCTCCCCCGCCCCGCAGGAAAGCAATTCTCCAACGGGGGGAGAAAAACGGGCATTTCCCCGTAAACCGGAAGGGACGCGGTACGCTTCGCGCTGTTGAGATGAAGTCAAATTCCGCTCCATGCCTCAGAATCCGGGGGCCATCCCGGACGATTTTCCTGAAACGGCAAGCGGAATACGGGAACAGCAACAATCCGGGCACAAAAAAGCCGCCCGGAGGCGGCTGTTTCTTCTGAACAAGGTGGCGAAGCGGACGGGGCTCGAACCCGCGACCTCCAGCGTGACAGGCTGGCGCTCTAACCGAACTGAGCTACCGCTCCATAACCTTGGATGCCGTCCCTGCCTGATGGCGGGGACGTGGAGGCTTATACACGCCTTCATACCCCGGTGACAAGAAAAAAAGACTTTTTTTGCAACTTCTGCAACCGCCGGCGGTTTGTACGGTGAAGAAACCGTAACTTTTCAATTTCCTGATTTATTTCAATACAACAACAAATTCTCAACCTTATTTGTTTTAGTTTGACAACAATTAACCGGTTTTGACATAACACCCCCATGCTTCAGACTGCCACGGATATCACTGCCTCCGTTCACCAATTTGAGACGATTCTTTATCAGTTCAAAAGAGATAACCTGAATGAGGTGGACCAGAATCATTACCAGAAAATCATGGGGCTTTCCGTCCGGCAGATGAACGCCCTGGGCGCCCTGAACCGCCTGATGACCAACCGCCAGGAAGGCATTCCCCTGAAAACGCTCGCCCATTATCTCCGCATGAGCATTCCCTCCACCTCCCTGCTGGTGGACAGCATGGTGAAGAAAGGGCTGTTCGACCGCAAGGAGAATCCCCGCGACAGGCGTTCCCTGTGCATCCGCCTTTCCGAGGAAGGCGAATCCAGGTTCCAGATGCTTTTCAACGGCATGAAGGAAAAACTGGACACCCTGTTCAGCATTCTGTCGCAAGAGGACAAGGAAAATTTCTGCCGCATTGTGGATACCCTCTACAACCACGTTTACAATAAATAATACCACATGAAAAAACACACGCATCATCGGAAGGCGCCCCTCCGCCTGCTGGCCGGCTCCGGCCTGCTTTTTTCTCTGTTTGTTCCGGGTTATTCCCAGGGAGCGCCGGGAAGGGCTGCGGCCAAGCCCAGCACCGTACTCGTCCAGAAAGCCGCCGCTATTGACAGCGCGGTGAACAAAAAGTACATCGGCCAGGTGGAAGCCATTGACCGGGTGGCTGTGCAGCCCCGCGTCTCCGGCAACATCGTAGCCACCCGCTTCCAGGAAGGAAAGGTCGTGAAGAAGGGGGATCTCCTGTTTGAGATTGAGGACACGCGTTACAGGGCGGCTGTGGAGGAAGCGGTAGCCAAAAAGGCCCAGCTTGAAGCCAAACTTCTTTACGCCAAGAATAGTTTTGAACGCTACAACAGGCTGCTGGCCTCCAAATCCGTCTCCATGGACACGGTGGAAAACGCCAAGAGCACCATGCATGCCCTGGAAGCGGAAATCCAGTCCGCAAACGCCGCCATTACGGTAGCGAAGGATAATCTTAATTACACCAGGCTCACGGCCCCCATCACGGGCCGCACGGGCCGCGTCACTTTTTCCACGGGCAATTACATCACCCCCACCTCCGGTTCCCTGGTGACCATTACGGGCATTGATGAGGTATATGTGAAGTTCCCCATCAGCGAACGCGACTTCCTTTCCCTGTTCGGCACCCAGGAACAGATGAAGAAAGATGCCCTGGTGTCCGTCAACCTCGCCAACGGCAAGGCATACGACCAGCCGGGCAGAATTTTCATGACGGACAATACCGTCCAGACGACCACGGACACCCTGAATGTCTGGGCCAAATTCCCCAATCCGGAAGATGAGCTGACGCCCGGCGGCGTAGTCACGGTTAATCTTTCCAAGAAAAACGTGGACCGCTTCCCGGCAGCCAACATCTCTTCCGTGATGCATGATGCGTACAAGAGCTACGTTTACATCGTCAACGACCAGGGCGTCGTGGAACGCCGGGACGTTACGCTGGGCAACACGGTCAATAACGAACAGTGTTTCAGTTCCGGCGTCAAGGAAGGGGAAGTCGTCATCATCGACGGCATGCACAAGGTGCGTCCCGGCGCCAAAGTGAATCCGGTCTATTCCGTCCAAAACTGAGCTACCCATGATTGCGGACCTGTTTATCAAACGCCCCAAATTCGCCATCGTCATCGCCATCCTGATGATGCTGGCGGGCGGCATCTGCCTGAACCAGCTCCCCATTGCGGAGTATCCGGAAATCGCCCCCACCAGCATCAATGTGCAGGCCACCTATACGGGCGCCAGCGCCCAGGTGGTGATGGAGACGCTGGCCTCCCCCATTGAGGAAGAACTCAACGGGCTGGAAAACCTGCTCTATTTCTCCTCCAAGTCGGATAACACCGGCGGCTATTCCCTGTCCCTGACGTTCAAAAGCGGCACGGATTCGGACATCAACATGGTGAACGTTCAAAACGCCTTGAAACGGGTGGAATACAAACTTCCCAGGGAGGTGACGGACCAGGGCATCAAGATCAAGAAACGCTCCTCCGACATCCTGGGCTTCTTCGCCTTCCGGTCCACCAGCATGAGTTCCCTGGAGCTGAACAACTTCGTCAAGACCAGGGTGAAGGATGAGGTCGCCCGCGTACCGGGAATCTCCGCCGTCAACCTGATGCCGGAAAAAAACTACAGCATGCGCATCTGGCTGGACGCCCTGCGCATGTCCGCCCTGAATATCACGCCGGAGGACGTTTCCAACGCCATCAAGGCGCAGAACGTCCAGGCCGCGGCCGGCTCCATCGGCTCGGAAGGGGAAAACAACTTCATCCAATACAAGGTGAACGTCACCGGACGGCTGCAAACCGTGGAGGAATTCAGCAAGATCATCGTCCGCACGGGCCAGGACGGCCACGTTACCCGGCTGGATGACATTGCCCGCATTGAGCTGGGCGCGGAAACCTACACGGGCAGCAGCCGCAACAACGGGGAAGACTCCGTGAACATGGCCGTGTACCGCCTGGACGACGCCAACGCCCTGGAAGCCATGAACGGCGTGAAAAACACGCTGGAGGAACTGGCAAAACGTTTTCCGGAAGGCGTGAGCTACGTCGTGAGCTACGACCCCACGCAATACATTTCCGCCACCATGGCGGAAATCGTGGAAACGCTTGTCATCGCCCTGATTCTGGTGGTGGGCATCACGTACCTGTTCCTGCAGAACTGGCGCGCCACGCTCATTCCGGCGCTCGCCATTCCCGTCTCCCTGATAGGCACCTTCGCCATCCTGCTGCCCCTGGGCTTTTCCATCAATGTGCTGACCATGTTCGGCCTTATTCTGGTAATCGGCTCCCTGGTGGACGACGGCATCATCGTGGTAGAAAATACGATGCGCATTCTGGAGACGGAGAATCTCTCTCCGGAAGAAGCCACCAGGAAGAGCATGCACCAGATTACAGGCGCCATCATCGCCACCACGCTGGTAACGGTAGCCATTTACGTGCCCATCGCCTTCTTCGGCGGCATGGTGGGGAACATTTATATGCAATTCTCCGTAACCATGTGCGTGGCCCTCTGCCTTTCCACCGTCAATTCCCTGACGCTCAGCCCCGCCCTGTGCGTGCTGCTGCTGAAAAGGAAGCAAAGGAAACAGAGCAGGTTCAGCCTCTTCCGCCCCTTCAACGTCTCTCTGGAATGGGCGCGCAAAAGCTATATCAAATGCGCCGGCATCATGGTGCGCCGCGCGTGGCTGACGCTGATTCTGCTGGCCGCCGTCCTGGCCGGCAACTGGAAACTGTTTGAGACCGTTCCCAAGTCCTTCCTTCCCCCGGAAGACAAGGGCACCGTTTTCTGCGATATCCAGCTGGCCCCGGGCGCCACGCTGGGCCGGACGGAACAGGCCATGCGCAGTGCGGAACAGAAGCTGATGAGCATCCCAGGCGTGCGCCAGGTATCCTCCACCTCCGGATTCAGCTTCATGGGCGGCAACGGGGAAAACCTGGGCATGTGCATCGCTCAGCTTGACCCCTGGGACAAGCGCAAGACGCCGGAGCTCTCCCTGGATTCCATCATGCAGAAAGCTTCCACCCTGTGTGATGAAATTCCGGCGGCCAAGGCCACCGTGTTCAGCCCGCCCGCCATCATGGGGCTGGGCCTGACGGGCGGCGTCTCCTTCATGCTCCAGGCCAGCGGGGAGGAAACGCCCAAGGACCTGGAACGCGTGACGAACGACCTTCTGGACAAAATCAACAAACTGCCGGGAACCATGTATGCCCGCAGCGCGTATGAGGCGAACACCCCCCAGCTTTTCCTGAACATCGACCGTGAAAAGGCGCAGAGCATGCACGTGCCCGTCAGCCGCATCTTCACGACGCTTCAAAGCAAGCTGGCCTCCATGTACATCAATGATTTCAACCTGATCGGCTATACGTTCAAGGTGAAGATGCAGTCTGCGGCAGAAAACCGCACCACCATCAATGACATCATGAACACCTACATTCAGAACGATCAGGGCCAGATGGTTCCGCTCAGCTCCGTAGCCACCCTGTCCTACATGGTAGGGCCGCGGCAGATATCCCGCTTCAACCAGCTCATGTCCGCGGAAGTGACCGCCCAGGCAAACCCCGGCGTCAGCAGCGGCGAGCTGATGAACCAGATTGAGGCTATTCCGCTGCCGGAAAACTACTCCATCACCTGGACGGACATGAGCTATCAGGAACGGCAGAACGACGGAAAAATCGTCCTGCTGATGGGGATGGCCCTGCTCTTTGGTTATCTGTTCCTGGTGGCGCAATATGAAAGCTGGACGGTCCCCATTTCCGTCATTGTTTCCGTCTCCGTGGCCCTGCTGGGAGCTTTGCTCGGCCTGATTATCTGCAACACGCCTCTGAGCATTTACGCTCAGCTCGGTCTGGTGATGCTGGTAGGCCTGGCCGGGAAAAACGCCATTCTGATGGTGGAATTCTCCAAGATGGAGCGGGAGCGCGGCGTTCCTATCCAGGAAGCCGCCCTGGAAGGGGCCCGGCAGCGCTTCCGCGCCGTGATGATGACGGCCATATCCTTCATCATCGGGGTATTCCCCATGGTCATCGCCTCCGGAGCGGGCGCGGCAAGCCGCAAAGCCATTGGCATCTCTACCTTCTACGGCATGATCCTCGCTACTTTGGTGGGCATTCTGTTCATTCCGGCCCTGTACGCCATGTTCCAGCGTTACCGCGAATGGGTGAAAGGCCTGTTTGCCGGAAAGGCGGAATAGATGTAAAGAAAAACTTGCTCCATGCCAGACGGGGCGGCCCTGCCGCTCCGTCTTTTTTATGCCTTCAGCGCCTGAGCGCAGAGTTACGGACAAGAACGGCTATTTGACCTGCTCGTACAAATACAGGTCAAAATCTTCAAACCGTTCCTTCAGGACGGCATGCGCCAGCCGGTCCTCAAACGGAGGAAGAAAAGTGTCCGCCGGATATTCCCCCTTTACTTTGGAAACCCACATGCGGGACATGGCCGGCATCATCAGGGAAAAAATCTCCGCCCCCCCGATAACCATGACTTCCGGGTCCATCAATTCCAGACGTTCCAACTCCCCTGCGGAATGAATCACCTGAACGCCTTCCGCCGTCCACGCCGGATCGCGGGTCAGCACGATATTCTGCCTGCCGGGAAGGGGCCTGCCTATGCTCTCATACGTTTTCCGGCCCATCAGCACGGGGTGCCCCGTCGTAATGCGCTTGAACGTTTTGAGGTCGTCCGGCAGATGCCAGGGGAGCGCTCCCCGGTAACCAATGCCGCGGTCGGAAGCCATGGCGACCACTCCTGTATAAGTAACGGGCTGTGACATGATGGGTTAAGGGATAAATGCGCTAAACGGAGATGGGAGCCTTGATGTGCGGCAGGGGATCATACCCCACGAGCTCAAAGTCTTCATAATGGAACCCGTCAATGGTGTTCACCTCCGGGTTGAGCTTCATGACCGGCAGAGGACGGGGCGTGCGGGAAAGCTGTTCCCTCGCCTGGTCCAGATGGTTCCGGTACAGGTGCAGATCCCCGAACGTATGGATGAATTCCCGGGCTTCATACCCGCATACCTGGGCGGTCATAAGCAGCAGCAGCGCATAGGAAGCTATATTGAAGGGAACCCCCAGAAAAAGATCCGCGCTGCGCTGGTAAAGCTGGAGGGAAAGGCCGTGTTTTTCTTCTCCCGGCTGGGCGGGAATCACGCAAAACTGGAACAGGGAATGGCACGGAGGGAGGGCCATATCGTCCACCAGGGCCACATTCCACGCGCTGACGATGTGCCTCCGGGACCAGGGATTATGTTTCAGGCCGTCAATCAGTCTGGCAATCTGGTCAATGGGTTTTCCGTCGTTTCCCGGCCAGCAGCGCCACTGCGCGCCGTACACGGGCCCCAGATCCCCGTTTTCGTCGGCCCATTCATCCCAGATGCTGACGCCGTTGTCTTTCAAAAACCTGATATTGGTATCCCCTTTCAGGAACCAGAGCAGTTCATAAATGATGGAGCGCAAATGAAGTTTCTTGGTCGTCAGGCACGGAAAACCGTCGCGCAGGTCATACCTGCTCTGCCGCCCGAACACGCCGATGGTGCCCGTTCCGGTACGGTCCTCCCGCCCCGCCCCATTAGTCAGAACATCCTCCAAAAGTGCCAAATACTGCTTCATTCCCTTAAATTACGCTTTTCTAATCCCTGAACCCGTGATAATACGAGCATGCACCACCTTAGTATCATCTCCTGCTTCAAAAGCCAGCCTTTTCACTTCTCCCCGCCGTTTTCCTCCCCCCGCATCTTTTCCGGTTTTCCGTTCCATGATCATTCCTGAAGAGCCATATTTGGGATTTGCCGCCTTTTGCCACATTGCAGGCGCCTTCTGCCTGATTCCGGCCCTGCTCCACACGCGCACGCCTCAGGGAACAATCGCGTGGCTCATTTCCCTGCTGGCGTTTCCATATATCGCCGTCCCCTTCTACCTGATCTTGGGACGCCGGAGATTCAGCGGATATGTGGAAACGCGCCGCCGCCAGACGGACCCCGAATCCGCATGGGGGGAACTGACGGATAAAATCACAGACTGCATGGTTCCGTATGCCATACAGTCATCAGACACGGCGGGAAAAATCATGCGCACGCTTTCCAACATCGTGCGGCTGCCCGTCTGCCGCGGCAATTCCTGCCGCCTGCTTATTGACGCGATCAATGCTTTCCCGCGCATTTACGACGCCATCAAGAACGCAGAGCATTACATCCTGATTGAATTCTTCATCATCAAAAATGATTCCGTGGGGCAGAACCTGAAGGACCTGCTGATTGAACGGGCCAGGGCCGGCATCCGCATCTACATGCTGTATGATGAAATCGGCTCCCACAAGCTCCCGCCCGGTTACATTTCCGCCCTGCGGAAGGCAGGAGTGAACATTGAGCCTTTCAACGGGAAACGCCATTTCCTGAGCAACATCCTGCGGCTGAACTTCCGCAACCACCGGAAACTGGTAGTGGTGGACGGCTCCACCGCCTTTATCGGAGGCATGAATATAGGAAGGGAATACCTGGGCAAAGGCGCTCTGGGCTACTGGCGCGACACGTTTGTTCAGCTTGAGGGGCCTTCCGTCCAGCAAACGCAAATCAGCTTTCTGGAGGACTGGAACTGGGCCATGCTGAAATGCGGCCCCTCTTCCCTTCCCCGCCTCCGCTGGGAAATCACGCCCCAGCCGGAGGATGAAACCCTGCTCATCCTGCCCTCCGGTCCCGCAGACGTCATTCCCGCCTGGAAAACCGCTCTCATCGCCCTGGCGAACAGCGCCACCCGCCGGCTCTGGATCGCCACGCCCTACTTCGTCCCGGACGAGGGAGTCATGGCCGCCCTGCAGGCGGCGGCCCTGCGGAATGTGGACGTGCGCATCCTGCGCCCCGAACGGGCGGACCATATTCTGGTGAAACTGTCCTCCTTTACTTTCCTTCGGGACCTGGACACATACGGCATCCAGCTCTGGGCCTATCAAAAGGGGTTCCTGCATCAGAAAGTGGTTCTGATGGACGATGACATAGCCACCGTGGGAACCGCCAATCTGGACAACCGTTCCCTGGCCCTGAACTTTGAAATCACCGCCGTTATCCATTCCCCCTCCGCCTGCGCGGAGGTGAAAGCCATGCTGGAGCGGGATTTTTCCTCATCCAAAAGGGAATCCCTGGCGGATTACAACAACAAATCCCTGGGCTTCAAAATGCTCTGCAACCTGGCGCGCCTGACGGCCCCCGTCCAGTAGTTCTTCCGGGGAATCCGCTCTTGTATGCTTGACCTGCAAGGGAGGCTGTGAGAAAATCATTCTCCAGAAGCCACCTCTTCAATTTTTAACAACAGTTAACTAAATAATGAATCCTGTTACATTCAACTGCACCGTTCTGCGCGACGGGCATCAATCCCTGGCGGCAACCCGCATGAAGACGGCAGACATGCTGCCCATTGCCCCCATTCTGGACTCCATGGGCTTCAGCGCCCTGGAAACCTGGGGCGGCGCCACCATCGACGCCGGGTTGCGCTTCTTGAAAGAATGGCCTTTCGACCGGCTGGACGCCCTGAAAAAAGCGGCTCCCAAGACGCCGCACATGATGCTGTTGCGCGGCCAGAATATCGTGGGCTACACCAACTATGCGGACGACGTGGTGGAAGCCTTTGTCGCCATGAGCGCCAAGCACGGCATGAACATCTTCCGCATTTTCGACTGCGTGAACGACCCGCGCAACATGGAAACCTCCATCCGCGCCGCCAAGAAAGCCGGAGCGCAGGCCCACGGCACCATCTGCTACACGACTTCTCCCGTGCACACCACGCAGACTTTTGTGGACATGGGGCGGGAACTGGCGGACATGGGGGCGGACGCCATCGTCATCAAGGATATGGCCGGCCTCATTCCTCCGTATGTCACCCAGGAACTCGTCAGCGCCCTGAAAAAGGACCTGAACATCCCCGTCTGGATCCACACGCATGACACCGCCGGCCTCGGCGCCTCCACCTACCTCAGCGCCATTGATGCCGGAGTGGACGCGTGCGATGTCTCCATCTCCCCCTTCGCCAACGGCACGGGCCAGCCGGACTGCCTGCGCATGCTTGCCCTGCTGAACGGCAATCCCCGCAAGCCGGATTACGACGCGGACAAGCTCATTGAAGTTTCCGAAATGCTCAAACCCGTCTATGACAGTCTGGGCAAATTCGCCTCCCACCGCAATGAAGTGGTGGACTCTGACACGCTCCGCTACCAGGTGCCCGGCGGCATGCTTTCCAACTTCCGCACCCAGCTCAAGGAACAGGGCATGGAAGACAAGTTTGAGGAAGTATTCGCGGAAATTCCGGTAGTCCGCAAGGCCCTGGGCTGGATTCCGCTGGTGACCCCCACCTCCCAGATCGTAGGCGTGCAGGCGATGCTGAACGTCAAATTCGGCCGCTGGAAAAACATCACCCCCCAGGCGGCGGACATTGCCCTGGGCTACTACGGCCGCACCTCGGCCCCCGTGGACCCGGAAGTGCAGAAACTCTGCGCGGAAAAGATGGGCAAGGAACCGATCACCTGCCGCCCGGCGGACCTGATCAAGCCCGGCATGGAAGACCTGCGCAGGAAGCTTGCGGAAAAGGGGCTCCCCACGGACGACGAACACTGCGTCATCTACGCCATGTTCCCGCAGCAGGTGGAAGACTTCTACAAAAAGCCGGAACCTAAGGAAGAAGCCCCCGTGCAGGTGAACACCGCTCCCGCCGCGGCTCCGGCGGCCGCGCCGTCCATGACCGTCATTGACAACGGCATCACCGCCCGGGTAAGCGGCCCCTCCGGTTCCCGTGACCTGACCATCGTCATCAACGGCCAGTCCCACTCCGTGAAAGTGGAACGCATCGGCTAAAATCTCCGGTGCGCCGGCTTAAACCGCTTGCGGGCGGTCCCTTCCATGAGAGGGACCGCCCGCTTTGGCGTTCATTGCTTCCCTGAGAAACGGCAGTTCCGCCACAGGGAACGATCATTTGGTAAAGATCAGCATTTTCCCGGCCAGTGTCTGGCTGAGAAGCGCCGCGGGAATCTGTTTGACGGAACCGGGCTTGAGCTGGTGGGTTCCCCACCAGGCGTCAACGGCCGTCGTGCTCTCTTCCGAGTCGCAGGAATAATAATCCAGCCCCGTACTATCCTTATCCTTTCCCCACCAGGACGCGGCTACATCCTGAATGGATTGATTGCTGGCCCGCAAAATATTCAGGTCAAACACGAATTTTCTGCCCCAGTGGTAAGCGTCCGCCAATTTTCGGGACGCGCAGTCCACATTCTTCTGTATGACGCACCAGTGGGCACGAATACCTGAAGTATCAGGATTTCCCCCGGCATCTACGCAGAAGGGAACCATGCAAAGGCCTCCGGCATCCAGAATGCCCACAATGGAGGAAACTTCACAGGTGGCAGACTGACACTTGATTTTGGAAGATTCCAGACTCCTGATATAATCCGCCATGACGGGAGTGGAGTCATATAATTCTCCAATAATGGTTTTCCCGTCTCTTTTGAATTTTCTCCTCAGGGATTCTCCCTTCTTGTCTCCGTCCGATGTGGCAGGAATTTTAATATTGTAGAGATAATCCAGAACAAAAGACAAGGAGTAAAGACCGCAAGTCGGTCCCCGCTGGTCCTTGAATTCAATGTTCCGTCCTTCCGGATTGGTAATTGTAATAGACATAATTCAATAATGATGGCGTGGGGATTCATTCCCGCACGCCGTCATTACATCGTGAAAGCACAGTGGACGCACGTTCCGCCATGCTTCCTGCCATGTTCACCTTCTGAAACGCCGCATTTATCCCGCGGAAAGAAAGTGTTCCGGAAGCTCAACTCTCCCTTAATCCCGCCTGTCTCATCAGGGCGAATTCCCGCCTGGCGGTGCACCTTACGCGCCAGAGCAGCAGCACGGCCGCGACGGACAGGCCGATGATGAATCCCGTCCAGATGCCGCGCGCTCCCATGGCCGGGACAATCCAGTCCGTACGGGCGAAGATGTAGCACGCCGGAAATCCTACTATCCAATAAGAGAAGAACGTAATGAAGGTAATGGACGCCGTGTCCCGGAATCCTCTCAGAACCCCGGCGGAAAGCACCTGCAAACAGTCCGGAAGCTGGTAGGCCGCCGCCAGAATCAGCAGGACGGAAGCCGTGCTGACTATCAGCTCCGAGTCATTGTACAGGAGCACAATCTGCTCGCGGAACAGGGTGATGCCTCCAAAGGTGCACAGGCAGATGGTGAGCACCAGCACGTAGGAAGACAGAATGGCGGATCTGGCGCCTGCCAGATCATTCCGGCCGTGATGGTACGCCACGCGGATGGAAGCCGCCAGCCCTACGGAGAGCGGGAGCATGAACACCAGGGCGCCCACATTCCCGGCAATTTGGTGGCTCGCCACCTGCGTCTCTCCCAGAGGCGCCAGCACCAGAGCCGCCGCGCAGAAGAGCATCACCTCGCACAGCTGGGAAACGCCTATCGGCACGCCCAGCCGCACAAGATGCGTGATGACGGATGGCGTGGGCCGCCGCCAGGAAATGATGTGCCTGCGGTACGGCCTGTGCTTGGGATTAAAGTAAACCAGCAGGAACATCAGCAGGAATTCAATGTAGAAAATGACTGCCGTGGCCGCGCCGCACCCCGCTCCGCCCATGCGGGGAAAACCGTACATGCCGAAGACGAACATGTAGTTCAGGGGAATGTTGAGCAGCAGGCCGCACAATCCCACGTACATGGCGGGCCGCGTCATGTTGGAGCCTTCGTTCAGGCTCTTCAGGGCCACGAATCCCAGGTTGGCGGGAAGCCCCCACATAATGGCGGACATGTAGGCGGAAGCCATTTGACACATGGCGGCGTCATCGGAAATCCAGCCGAACACGTTTCTCAGCGCATCAATGACCGGCATGGAAACCAGGCTGAGCAACAACGCCAGCCACAGGCCGTGGTTGGTCATGTAACCCACGCGGCTTTCATGGCTTTTCCCCCGCATATTGGCAATCACGGGGCCGATGATCATCAGCACGCCGCAGGCGAACAGAGCCACGGGCAGGTACACGGAAGACCCCAGGGCCACGGCGGCCATGTCCGTCACGCCGGCGCTCCCGGCCACAATCGCGTCCACCGCACCCATGCCCACAATGGAGAGGTTGACCACCAGCACCGGGAAAGCCAGCGGTATCAGCTTTTTCATCTCCTTCAAATTCCACGTCTTATTCATTTTCTTATTTCCTTCCATGCCTTTCCTCATTCCAAGAGCCGGAACCATTCCCGGCAAACAAGCCGGACTGGAGCGGCAAGCTCCAATCTGGCTTTAAAGTTAAGGGTTGTCCACCGTGCCGGGGCATCCTGCCCCGTCGGTCATTCAACGGTTAAGCACCACGCGGGCGCACTGTTCCGCAACCTGGCGGAACGCGGCGGAAACCGGGTTCTGCCCGGGATCTTCCAAAGCCACGGGGCGGCCTTCGTCCCCGCCGGAGCGGGTGGAAATATCCAGCGGAATCTTGCCGAGCAGGGGCACTCCCAGCTTGGCCGCTTCCCGTTCGCCGCCGCCTTCGCCAAAGATATGGTAAATCTTTCCGTCGGAGGGGCACTGGAAATAACTCATGTTTTCAATCACGCCCAGAATGGGGGTCTTCACCCGTTCAAAAAGGCCGATTGCCTTGCGCGCGTCAATCAGCGCCACTTCCTGCGGCGTGGTCACCACCACTACGCCGTCCAGTTCCGCCGTCTGAACAATGGTCAGCTGAATGTCTCCGGTGCCGGGCGGCAGGTCCAGAATCAGGAAGTCCACATCCCCCCACGCCACGTTGCGCAGGAACTGCTGGACGTAGCGTGTCGCCAGAGGGCCGCGCACCGCTACAGGATCGGACTCGTTAATCAGCAGCCCCATGGAAAGGAGCTTCACGCCATGAGCCGTCACCGGGAGAAATTCGTCATTCTCATTGGCTCCGGGGCGTTCCTTGGTGCCGAACATCAGGGACATGGACGGGCCGTAGATGTCCAGGTCCACCAGGCCGACGGAATAGCCCAGCTTGCTCAGGGCCACCGCCAGGTTCGCGGAAACGGTGGATTTGCCCACGCCGCCCTTGCCGGAAGCCACGGCAATGACATGCTTGGCGCCGGGAACGGAGGATTTCCAGGTAGAGGGGTCGTCATTAATTCCCTTTTTGGCTTCCGGAGCCTTATGCTCAATATTGACGTCGCAGTGTTTCACGCCGGGCAAATGCTTCATCACGCCGTGAACGCCTTCAAAAATGTAACGGGGAATATCCGCATTCTTGCTCTCAATCACCAAATCAATCGTGACGTTGTTTTCAGCGTCAATGTCGATCTTTTTCACCAGCCCGAAAGATACGATGTCCCGGCTGAACCCCGGAAATTTAACCGTGGTCAGCGCAGCCCGTATCAACTCCGGAGTCAATTCCTGTTGTGTCGTCATATCTCTGAAATATTCGTGGTTGCATCAACATTGCGGCCCCGCGCCTCCGGAATGCGGAATACTCCGGAATAGGAAAAAAGGGGACGTCAAAACCGGGAAGCAAAGATACTCCCTTTTTTATTTTTGACAACGCCTAATTCAGACAAAACGACTTTTTGACCGCCGGATTTCAATGACCCGGACACCAAGAAACGGCGGGACGGCCGCAGCCCCGCTATCGGTCTTCAAGAAAAACGGGAGGGAGGGGGAACTTATTCCCCCTGCTGCTTCAGCGTCTCCCGGATATCCTGGAGAGCGGCGATGAAATCGTCCAGAATTTCCGCGGGCACCATAATCCGGTCCCGGTTGGAACTCACCTTTTCCGTAATACGCACCACTTTGCCGCGCGCATTCTGTTTGAGATCAAGAAAGAACGTCTTGCGTTCCGCAATGATTTTTTCTGTGCAAATAATATCGTCCTCCACGGCTGTAATCTACCTCTGGTTGAATGAGGCTTTCAGGATAAATCTTCCCCGCTGGCGGGTCAATATTTTATTTGCCCCCCCGGCAGATGCGGACGTGAGGCAAAAGCCGTGGAAAAACCGTTATTTGCCCGGCAGGGTTTCCGCATCCGTTTTCTGGGCAACACTTGGTTGAAAACCGGCGCTCCGCGCGTTAACCGCGGCAACGTGACCGGCCAAAAAGAATGAGGCACAGGAAAACATAACCCGGCTCAAAAAAACAGCCGCCGTCCGGGCCTGTTCACAGCACTCGTTGATCATTTCCCTTCCCATCCTGGACCAGCCAACCGGCAGGGGGGATTTTGCTCTTCAGCTGTCGCCCTCCCACGCAGAGGAACGGGAAGAAAAGGAAAAGCCATAAGGGCCGCCCATGCCTCCCGGAAAGGAGCGCCGCCCGTCAGCATTCCGCACGCCATCTGGCCTGCTCCGTCTTATAGAGCTTGTACGTGACGGCATCCGCCAGGGCTTCCAGGCTGGCCTCAATAATGTTGTAGGAAACGCCCACGGTCGTCCAGGTGGCGACGCCGTCCGAGGACTCAATAAGCACGCGGACATTGGAGCCGGTGCCGTTTTCATCCTCCGCATCCGGGATGTTCGTCCGGGTAGGGGAAAGCACGCGCACCTTGTAGTCGATGAGGTGCATCTGCTCCAATTCCGGATACCAGCGCGTCAGGGCGCGGCGCAGGGCCCTGTCCAGCGCATGCACGGGGCCAAAGCCCCCGGCGGCGGTGTGCTCCACCTTTCCGTGGACGTCCAGCTTGAGGGAGGCTTCCACCATCATGTCCGGGTCCATTTCATGGCGGGAGGTCAGCACCACGGTGCGCAGGATGTTGAAATACGGTTTCAGGGCGCTGTCCGGCATGTGCCGCAGGAAGAGCAGCTCCGCGCTGGCCGGGGCGGCCACGTAGTCATACCCCAGCGCGGCATTCTTCTTCACGGCGGCGGAAAGCACGTCCAGAAGGGGGTCTCCCTTTTCCAGTTCAAAGCCCAGGGTGCGGGACAGGGAAAGAATGTTGCTTCTGCCGCCCTGCTCCGTCATCAGCACGCGCTGGGCGTTCCCCACCAGGGAAGGGTCGATGTGCTCGTACAGAGCGGACTCCTTCATGATCGCGCTGACATGCACCCCGCCCTTGTGGGCGAACGCGGCGTTCCCCACGAAAGGCTGCCGCCGGAAGGGCGCCAGGTTGGATACTTCCGAGACAAAGGCGGCAGTGGATTTGAGCCGCGTCAGGGAGGCTCCGCTGAGGCAGGAAAAGCCTTTCATCTTCACCTGGAGGTTGGGAATGACGGAACAAAGATTGGCGTTTCCGCAACGCTCCCCGATGCCGTTGACGGTCCCCTGCACCTGGATGGCTCCGCTGTTTACCGCGGCCAGGCTGTTGGCGACGGCCAGTTCGCAGTCATTGTGGGCGTGGATGCCCAGGGGGGCGAAAGGCAGGCGTTCCCTGACCGTCCGGATAATGGAGCTGATTTCCTCCGGCATGGTGCCTCCGTTGGTATCGCACAGCACCAGGCAGTCCGCGCCATGTTCCCGGGCCGTACAGAGCACAGCCAGGGCGTATTCCGGATCCCGCTTGAAGCCGTCAAAAAAGTGTTCCGCGTCAAAAAAGGCTTCTTCCATATTTTTTTTAAGGAAGGAGATGGAATTGCCGATGATTTCCAGATTGCGTTCCCGGGAAATGCCCAGGGCCACTTCCACATGGCGGGGGCAGGATTTCCCAAAGACCGCGGCTACCCGCGCGCCGCTGGATACCAGGGCATTCAGCGTGGGATCCGTCTCCGGGGTATGGGAAGGATGGTGCGTGCTTCCAAAGGCGGCCAGTTTTGCATTCCTTAGTTCGACGCCTCTCATGGCGTTGAAAAATTCCGTTTCCACCGGATTGGCGCCGGGCCAGCCGCCCTCAATGTAGTCCATGCCCAGATAATCCAGCTGGCGGGCGATGCGGACCTTGTCCGTCGCGCTCAGGTTGACGTCTTCACTCTGCGCGCCGTCCCGCAGCGTGGTATCATAGAGAAAGATTTTGGTGGACATTCCTCTGGTTCATACATGCAAACCGGGAACCGTTCAAGACCGGGGCCCGGCTTTTCCGCGGATGCAGACACGAAAAGCGCAAGGCTTGAAGAGAAAAACGGCTTCCGGTAGGATGGCCGCCATGCGTTTACCCAGGCAGTATTTCTACCTCCTTTTCCTCTTTTTCTCCATGGCCCTCCCCTCCCCGGCGGCCTCTTCCGCCCACCCTTTCCTGGACAAGGGGCGTCCCATCCGCTGGAGCCGGCTGACTCCGGACAAGCTGGAACCGGATATTCAGGAAGCCATGCGCCGCACCCGGGCCTCCGTAGAGGAAATCAGCCGCCTCCGTCCGGAGGAAATGACGTATGAAAATACGTTCGGAGCGCTGGAGAAAAGCAATGACCTCCTTACGGAAGGCATGTGCAAGGCCTATGTCCTGAAAAGCCTGTGCGACAGCGCGGAACTGCGCAAGGCCATGGATTCCGTGGCTCCCCGCGTGTCCGCCTTCCTTTCCTCCGTCACGAAAGACCAGGCCCTGTGGAAAGTCCTGAAAACCGCGGAGGAACGCCTGCGGCAGACTCATCTGAGCCCCGAACAGAAACGGTATATGGAACTAAGCATGCAGAGCTTCCGGGACAACGGCGCGGATCTGCCGCCGGACAAGCGCGCACGGCTTGAGGCCATTGACAGGGAACTGACGCTCGCCTCCCAGCGTTTCAACAATTTGTACATGGACGCCAGGAAATCCTGGACCTGGACGGTGCGGAACGCCGCCCTTCTGGAGGGAATAGACGGAGGCGCCCTGCAACAGGCGCGTGAGGAGTTCCTGAGGCGTCATCCCGGCCAGTCCGATCCGGGCTGGACGTTTACGCTGGATTCCGCGGCTTCCGCCCGGGTCATGGAAAAAGCCCGGAGGGAAGAATGCCGGAAGGATTTATGGGAACACCACCAGTCTCTGGCCACGGGAGCATGCGACACGGAACCCGTCATCAGGAAAATCCTTTCCCTGCGCCGTGAAAAGGCGCATTTATGCGGATATAAGGCGTACCCGGATTACGCCCTGCGCGAGAGCATGGCGGGAAACGGGGAACATGCCATGAAGTTCGTCAATGAGCTGCTGGACAAGATCAGGGCCCCCTTTTTCCGTGAAATGGAAACTCTCCGCCGCCTGAAGGCCCGGCGCACGGGGCAGGAAAAAGCCCGCCTGAATCCCTGGGACGTGGCCTATTACGCCAATCTCCAGGCGGAAGAACGTTTCCGGCTGGACCAGGAGGAGCTGCGCCGCTACTTTCCCCTTCCCCGCGTTCTGGACGGCCTGTTTTCCCTGGCGGAACGGTTGTACGGCATCCGCGTAGCGGAAGTTCCGGCACGGCAGGCCTTATCCGGCATCCCGGCAGACAAATCCGCCGGAGCCGTAGAGGTCTGGCATCCGGACGTGCGCTTTTTCACGATTGACGACGGCAACGGCAACCGCCTGGGCTCCTTTTATCTGGATCTTTTCTCCCGTAACAATAAACGGGCCGGAGCGTGGATGAATACCCTGGACACGGGCAGCCCGTCCACGCCGGAGACCCCGGGAAAGCCGCGCCTGGGCATGGTCTGTCTCAATATTCACCCGCCCGCGGCAGGACACGCGGTGACGCTGACCCACCGGGAAGTCAGGACTTTATTCCATGAATTCGGTCATTTGCTGCACCTGATGTTTACCAGGGTTGCCATCTCCTCCCTGGCGGGAACCAGCGTGCCGCGGGATTTTGTGGAAGTCCCCTCCCAGTTCATGGAAAACTGGTGCTGGCGTCCGGACGTGCTGAAAAGCTTCGCCCGGCATGAACAAACGGGCCTCCCCATTCCGGAGGAGATGCTGCGCTCTCTGGACGCCTCCCGAGGCAATACGCCAGCCCTCGCGCTGGCCGGGCAGCTCCTGTACGCCAAGATGGACCTGGCCGTCCATGCGGCACCGGAACGTTTCTCCTCCGGTTCTCTAGATGATGTGGATTCCGCCGTAGCGGGAGACATGGACTATTTCAAAAATTTCAAAAGAGCCGGCAAGCTGCGCACGGCGCGCCATTTGTTTTCCTCCCCTTCGGGCTATGCCTCCTTTTACTTCTCCTACCAATGGGCTGAAGTTCTGGACAAGGATATTTTCGAAGCCTTTGAACGGGCCGGAGGACCGGACAGGGAAACGGCAGGAAAATTCCGGGAAACCATTCTGGAAAAAGGATACGCGGTGCCGCCCATGCGGCAGTTCATGGATTTCATGGGCAGAAAACCGCGCATGGACGCCATGCTCCGCAAGAGGCGGCTGGCATCCTGAAATCAAAAAAGCCTCAGGCCGCCGCTTCCGGACGGCACAGGCGCAAGCCACATATTATACATTTGTTTAATTAAATTATCCTTTCATTATGCAAAGGTTACAGACATTTTGCAAAATTCAGAACACATCTTTGCGTTGACTTTGTAAGAAAAAGAAGAGAAAATTCTTCCGCTTTGCCGCACCTTCCGGCACCAGCCGCAACCAACCGCATTCATTTATGTACAACAAGCCTTTGACGTTTGCCGCAACAACCCTGCTCCTTTGCTCCCCGGTGATCATGCTAACTTCCTGTGACGGGGAAAAGGATTCCGCCGCCCAGGCGCCGGCGCTCGTTCCCGAAGTGCAGGTGACCAAACTGGTCACGAAGGATGTTCCCATCAGGCAGGAATGGGTGGGCACCCTGCGCGGCACGGAAGATGCCGAAATCCGCTCCCAGGTGACGGGATACCTTCTTTCCAAGGATTACCGGGACGGAGCTTATGTCAAGAAGGGCCAGGTGCTTTTCCAGATTGATCCCCGCCCGTTCCAGGCAACGCTGGACCAGGCCCAGGGAAGATTGGAACAATATGAAGCCACGCTGAAAAAATACAAACTGGACGTGGAACGCTACACCCCGCTGGTGAAGACCGGCTCCGTCAGCCGCAAACAGCTGGACGACGCCCTGCAGCAGGTCCAGGAGACGGAAGCCGCCATCGCCACGGCAAAGGCCCAGGTGGACGAAGCCAGGATCAATCTTAAATTCACCACCATTACAGCCCCCATTTCCGGCCTGGCCGGCCTGGCCACCCCTTCCATCGGCAACCTGCTGACGCCCTCCAGCCCCACGCCGCTGACCACCATTTCCTCCATTGACCCCATCCGGGTGGATTTCTCCGTGAGCGAACGGGACTTCCTGAACTCCATGGACAATAATCTGGCCAGTCAGAAGCACATCAAGTTTGACGTGATTCTGGCCAACGGCACGGAATACCCCATGCAGGGCGAACCCGTAGCCATTGACAGGAATGTGGATGCCCAGACCGGCACCATCAACATCGTCGGGCACATTCCCAATCCGAACCTGACGCTGCGGCCCGGCATGTTCGTCCGCGTCCGCGCCACGGTGAAAACGCTGGAAAACGCCGCGCTGGTGCCTCCGCGCGCCATTCTGTCCGCCCAGAGCGCCAAATTCATCATTTATCTGGATGACAAGAACATTCCCCACATGCAGGTCGTCAACCTCGGCCCCGTCGTTGACGGCATGCAGGTAATCAACGTCATTCCCATGCCGCATTCCACCTTCACGAAGGACAGCCCCATCGTGGTGGAGGGAATCATGCAGGCGGCCAAGGTTCAGGGGCACGCCCCCGTCAAGCCGCTTCCCTACAAGCCCGTAGTTTCCCAGCCCGTCATGCCCTCCATAGGGGCCCAGTCCTTTGAAAAGGCCAAAACGCCGGAAGGCATGAAGGATGGAGAAGCCCAGCCTTCCGCCAAATAACCTCCCTTCTCCGGAGACCCGGCATCTTCCCTTTTTCCCCGCGCATTTTCATGATTTAACGCCATGTCCAGCTTCTTCATCAAACACCCGACCATCGCCATCGTCATCTCGATCGTGATGATCCTGCTCGGCGGCCTGTCCCTGATGGGGCTCCCCATTGAGCAGTATCCCAACATCGTCCCGCCCACCATCAAGATGCAGGCGACCTACCCGGGCGCGAATGCGGAGACGGTGGCCAATTCCGTAGCCTCCCCCATTGAGCAGTCCATTTCCGGCGTCGTGGGGATGGATTACATGACTTCCACCAACGCCAACAACGGCATCTGCTCCCTGAGCATCGTCTTTGAAGTCGGCACGGACCCCAACATGGACCAGACGCTGGCCTACATGCGCTACGGGCAGGCCACCGCCCAGATTCCCGCGGAAGTCTCTCAGATGGGCATCACCATCACGCAGTCCACGGGCAGCCCGCTGGCCGTGGTCAACCTGTATTCTCCGGACGACAGCCTGAACGCCATCTTCCTGAGCAACTACGCCTACGTGAGCCTGGTGGACCCCGTGAAACGCGTTCCCGGCGTGGGCGACGTGCAGGTGTTCGGCGCGGGCCGCTACGCCATGCGCATCTGGCTGGACACCACCAAAATGGCCGCCCAGAACATCTCCGTGGGAGAAGTCCAGTCCGCCATCCAGGCGCAGAACACCGTGATTCCCGGCGGCCAGATCGGCGCGGAGCCGGCCCCTCCCGGAACGGAATTCACCTACAGCATCCAGACCAAGGGGCGCCTTCAGACGGCTGAGGAATTCGGCAACATCATCATCCGTGCGGAGGGGAACAAGCTCCTTTACCTGAAAGACATCGCCAAGGTGGAGCTGGGCTCCCAGACTTACAACGTATCCAGCAAATACAACGGCAGGGATTCCGGCGCCATCGCCGTGTATGCCGCTCCCGGCTCCAACGCCATCAACACGGTGGACGCTCTGGTCAAGCTTTTTGAGGACCGCTCCCGCAGCTTCCCCGCCGGAATGGAGTACAACCTGACGCTGGACACCACGCTGGCCGTGCGCGCCTCCATTGAGGAAATCGAGCACACGCTGGTGGAAGCCCTCCTGCTGGTGGTTCTGGTGGTGTTCGTCTTCCTGCAAGGCTGGCGCGCCACGCTGATTCCGGCCATCGCCGTTCCGGTTTCCATCATCGCCACCTTCGCGCTGTTCCCTCTTCTGGGCTTCACGTTGAACACCATCTGCCTCATGGGCATGGTGCTGGCCATCGGCCTGGTGGTGGATGACGCCATCGTGGTGGTGGAAGCCGTGGAATCCCACATGGAGCGCGGCCTTACGCCCCGCCAGGCGGCCTTCGCCGCCATGGAGGAAGTATCCGGGCCCGTCATCGCCATCGCCCTGGTGCTGGCGGCGGTGTTCCTGCCCTCCCTGCTGCTGCCGGGCATTACGGGCACGCTGTTCCAGCAGTTTGCCGTGACCATCGCCATTTCCATGCTCATTTCCGCGTTCAACGCGCTGACGCTCTCCCCGGCTCTGTCCGCCATTCTGCTCAAACCCAAGGACCCGTCCAAGGGAGGCCCGCTGAAATTCTTCTACCGCATTTTCAACCGCGGTTATGACGCCACGGCCAGCGGCTACACCAAAGTGTGCCACTTCCTGACCCGCAAGCTCATCATCTCCATTCCGCTGCTGGCCCTGATCGCCTACGCGATTGTCCCCGTAGCCAAGAAAATCCCCAATGGCTTCCTGCCGGATGAAGACCAGGGCTACCTGTTCGCGGCCCTGATTATGCCGGAGGCCCGCTCCCTCCAGCTGACCACGGCCGCCGCGGACAAGGTCTCCGAACTCATCCGCCAGAATCCGAACGTGAAAGACGTGATTGCCATTTCCGGCTTCAGCCTGCTGACGGGCGTGCAGAGCACGAACAACGCTTTCTTCTTCGTCATGCTCAAGCCCTGGGAGGAACGCCCTAATCCGGACCAGAGCGCCCTGGCGGTCACCGCCCAGCTGAACGCCCTGCTGACCACGAAAATTTCCGAAGGGGTCACCATGTGCTTCCAGCCTCCGGCCATTGCGGGGGTAGGTTCCGCCAACGGCGTCACCTTCATGCTGGAAGACCGCGACGGCAAGGGCACGGAATACCTGGCGGAACAGACGGACATCTTTGTGAAGGAAGCGAACAAGCTTCCGATATTCGACCCGAACAACAACGGCGGCGTGCGCAGCGTGATGTCCTTCGCCGTGGAACAGAAGGATGTGCGGCTGGATGAAGAAAAATGCGCCACACTGGGCGTCAGCATCAGTGAAGCCAACAGCCTGCTCCAGGCCTACATGGGGTCCCTGTTCATCAACTACATCACCCTTTACGGCCAGCAGTGGCAGGTGTACATCCAGGCTCAGGGCAGCGACCGCACGGGAACGGACATGCTCAAGAACTTCTACGTGAAGAATAACACGGGCAGTTCCGTCCCCCTCTCCACCCTCGTGAAAATCACGGATATCACGGGGCCGGAATTCCTGCTGCGCCAGAACCTGTATAATTCCTCCAAACTCATGGTCACGCCCGCCCGGGGCTACTCCAACTCCCAGGCCATGGAGGCGCTGGAAAAAACCTTTGAAGCCAGCATGCCTTCCGACATGGGCTACAGCTACGCGGACATGAGCTATCAGGAAGAAAAAATCCAGAACGGCATCGGCATCGTGCAGATTTTCCTGCTCTCCTCCGTCTTCGTTTTCCTGATCCTGGCGGCCCTGTATGAACGGTGGTCCCTGCCCCTCAGCATTTTCATGACGGTGCCCATCGCGGCCCTCGGCGCGTTCCTGGGCCTGTACTGGTTCGGTTATGAATTGAACCTGTACGCGCAAATCGGCCTGGTGATGCTCATCGGCCTGGCGGCCAAGAATGCCATTCTGATCGTGGAATTCGCCGTCATTGAAATGGAACGCGGCAAAACGCTGATGGAAGCCACGCTTTCCGCCGCCAGAATCCGCCTGCGCCCCATCCTGATGACTTCCTTCGCTTTCATTCTGGGCTGCGTCCCGCTGGCGCTGGCCTCCGGTTCCGGCGCTTATTCCCGCAATATCATCGGAATCGTGGTCATTGCCGGGATGACAATGGCGACGGTCGTGGGCATTTTCCTGATTCCGTGCTCCTTCTATTTCATCATGAAACTCTTCCGCGTCCGCGTCGCCCGTAAGACGGTGGAAACGGAAGACCCGGATGAAATCATCGCCCGCAAGCATCTGTTCCACGAAGCCCATGAATCATTAAAAGGGTAACCCCCTTTGCAACCATCTGAAAACAGACTCAACGCATATGCGAAGAAACCCATACATCACACGCGCCATCCTTCTGGGAACGGCTTTTGCCGCTTCCTCCTGCATGATGGGCCCCGACTTCAAACCGGTGGACATGCCCATGCCCGCGGCATTCAGGGGAGCCCCCGCGGCGACGGAATCCATTGCGGACCTGCCCTGGTGGAAAGTCTTCAAAAACAAGGACCTTCAGGACCTCCTGACGGACACCTACAACAATAACCGCGACTTGAAAGCCGCCATGGCGCGCGTGGAAAAGGCACGCCAGTACATCACCATTACGGAGGCCCCGCTCTTCCCGTGGGCGGATTATTCCGGCTCCGTCAGCAAAGGCTCCAACTATACCGGAGGCGGCATCGTCCAGACTACCGGAAACACACTGACGCCAGGGGCGATTGACGCCGGCATTTCCTGGGAACTGGATATCTGGGGCAAAACGCGCCGGATGACGGAAGCTGCCCGCGCAGACTACCTGGCTTCCGAAGAAGGACAGCGCGCGCTTATGCTTTCCCTGCTCCGCCAGGTGGCGGACTCCTACCTCCAGCTCCTCCAGCTGGACGAACAGCTTGCCATCGTGCAGAAATCCGTGGAATCCTATTCCGAAAGCCTGCGCCTGTTTGACGAACAGCTCGAAGGCCAGGTGGGCGACAGGCTCCAGGTGGCTTCCGCCAAGGCGGCCCTGGCTTCCTCCCAGGCCCAGATTCCCGCCATTCAGGTGCAAATCGCCAATTTGGAAAACGCGGTCTCCGTCCTGGCCGGACGCGCTCCCGGCCATATCCGCCGTTCCGGCAGCACCCGGGACATCGCCTATAACGTTAAGGTTCCCGCCGGCATTCCGGCCTACATCCTTTCCAGAAGGCCCGACGTCCGCCAGAGCGAATACAAGCTGCGCGCCGCCAATGCCGAGGTGGGCGTAGCCATTGCCAACTACTTCCCGACCATCTCCCTGACGGCGGCGGGCGGTCTCGCCTCCGCAGACCTGCGCCACGTGCAGGGACGCCGCGGCGGCTGGGGCCTGGGAACCAATCTGACCGGCCCCCTCTTCCAGGCGGGCAAGCTGACGGCCTCCGAAAAAGCGGCCAAGGCGGAATTCCTGGCGGCCAGCAACGACTATGAGCAAACGGTTCTCAACGCCCTGGCGGAAGTCTCCAGCACGCTCATCCAGAGGGACAAGCTGCGGAGCATCACCGCCACCCAGTCCGAGGCCGTGGAAGCCTACCACACGGCGGTAAAACTCTCCTTTGAGCGCTACCGCACAGGCCTTTCCAACTACATTGAAGTCCTGTACGCCCAGCAGAACCTCTACCCCGCGCAGATTCAGCTTTCCCAGTACTATTACCAGCACGCCAGCACGCTGGTTTCCCTGTACACGGCCCTGGGCGGCGGCTGGAACATGAGCCACAAGGCTATCATGGATGGCCCTTCCGGGCGATAAAGGCGCTTCCCCTGACAACAGGCAATATACCTGACTGTTTTTTCTCCCTCCGGCAAGCACAGCTTGCCGGAGGGTTTGTTTTCCGTCCCGGGAAAAACGGCGGCTCTTCAACCGCCTTCTCCGTCCCGGTTGCAGGAACCACGGGACGGGAATTCCCAACAGAGGAGCTCTTTTCCTGTTCCGCCCCGCATCCGGAAAGCGCAAGGCCCTCAACCGCTCCTTCTCCTTTTTCCCCGTGGAAACGGAGGCCATGTTGAAATTGACCCGATTCCCGTTCATTCTCGGTCAACGGGCCGCAGAACAATTCCATCGCGTTGTTCAGGAATTAATGGTCGTTGATTCCGATATTCTGCCGTTTACAATAAGACAAGCCATCTCCTGTTTTGACAGTTGATGTTCCACCTCCCGCCGGATTTCTAATCCGCCAACAATTAAAAATATTGACGATCAATGTGTTATTTGATATAATGCATTGATTTTCAGTGTGGTTTTGTGGTTCTGGTCTTTTCCTGGTTCATTTCTTTTGCCATGATTTTTCGAACTTTACCTCTGTTGGAAAGATCGGACGCCGCAAACGGATTAGAAATCCGATAAAAAACGGAAGTTTCTTACGCGGAAACATTTTTAGCAACTGTTGTAATCACTCACATGAAGACTAAATATCTTGCTCTCCTGATCGCCGCCATAGGAGGCAGCCTGTCCTTCGGGGCTTCCATCGACGGTCTGGACGCGGCTTATTCAAAAGCAACCACCGTTTATAACGGAACCTCCGGCGATACACTGTCTGTGTCATCCCCCACAACTATTAGCTTAAACAACGCATACAGCTGGACGATGGCATTCACCATTTCCGGGCTGGGAGCCACTTCAAATTCAGATGTAGGGTTGCTGTTTACCTACAACACCGGCTCTTACAAAAATCTGGAAGGTCTGGGATTTCAGCTTACGGAGTCCGGCAATCTCACTCTTTGCGCCGGAGGTTTTGCTTATGGCGGAAATCCAGCTGCCTCCTCCCCCTGGAAAACGCAAACGTTTTCCGGTTATTCCGCCAGCACCCCCCTGACCCTGTTTTACACATTCAACAGGGGAAATGTTTCCATCTCCGCCATGCTGGGGGACGACACGTCCACACTGACCACGCTGGGAGACCTCAGCAGCTCAGCCGCTTTCAGCAACCAGAACATGACTCAGATCAATTTCTCCGCCAAAGACACCACCGGAAACACATGGTCCGTCCCGAATGGAATCACGGGGGAATATACCCTGAACAATTTTGATCTGTACACGGCGGTTTTGACAGAAGAGCAGATGAAGGCATACGCCCTGAGCGCCGTTCCGGAACCGGCTGCGGCCTCTCTCGGCCTGCTGGGCCTGGGCATCCTGCTGATGCGCCGCCGCAGGGCTTAAACTTTCGTCCGCCCGCCAGACGGGCCGCGCGATTATTCCCGAAGAACGCGCTTTCCCCGGAGCCGGCCTGTCTGGATGCATTCAGGAGCGGCACGGAAAAAATATTTCATCAACGGCCCTTCGTTTTCTTCAGGCCCTGATGGAACAAAGAAGCCCCGCGGCATAACGCCTGCGGGGGCTTTTCTATTAAAGAAAAAACGGTAACGCCGCTCAAGGAGCGTTTTTTCAGTCTTCCCTTCTTTTAAACAATTCCAACGCAAGCTGGGACCAGGTCTCCAGTTTCTCAAACATTTCCCCGGACAGTTCCTCCGGAGACACGAAACGGAGATTGGCCAGGGCCGCTTCATTCGCGCGCACACGGTCCGTATCCAGCTCAAACAGGTGGACAATGCCCAGATGCACGGCCCCCACCTCATTGGTATCGTCATTAATCACGCCGAGCACCCGCTGGGTGCAGCTCCCGTCAATAACCAGTTCCTCGCGGATTTCGCGCTCCACTCCGGCCAGATAGGTGGACACGTCGTCATGGCCGGATTGGCGGTCCACCGGATTGATATGGCCTCCGATGCCGATGGACCCCTTGTCATGCAGGCGGGCCTCGCCGCCGGAACCTCCGCGCGTGTAATGCAGAATGCGGCCCCTGTGGCAGAAAATGGCATAGGCGATGATCTGCTTGTGGGAAGGATCGTTTTCCGCGGCCTCCCGGTCCATGAAGGAGGCGACGCCCGGCTTCATGAACGCATTCAGATAATGATCCCCGCCTTTCCGGTGTCCCTGGAAATAGCCCGCCTCCTCAAAGGCGGCGCGGGGAACCACCAGAACCTGTTCTCCATGGTAACGTGACATGGAGACACCCTACCCGTTTTCCTCCCGCGCTCAACAAAAAAGGCGCTGAAACGGCAAATTCGCCCTTTCCTTCCAGGAACGCGCAGGCCGCCCCTCCGCATCAGGAAATATCCCGCACTTCCACGCCATGGTTCCGGAACCTGCGCATGATGCTTTCCAGCTGTTCCGCATTCATGAGATGGAGCGGCAGCCACAGCACCAGCTTCTTGCCGAACAGGAACAGCAGCGCGTGGCGCGTCCTGCACAACGTGGAAAAACGGTCGTAGGGAATATTCATGGGATCTACGCCCTTGCTGGAGAACGTCAGGTAGTCCTCATGGAAAACGTAATCCTTTTCCTGATGGTACATGGGCACTTTTTTGTTGGCGGCCAGAGCGGCCTTTGCCAGGAAGGGAACGTAAAACCAGGACAGGATAATCGCCATCAGCGCCCCGGCCAGGGACAGCCAGGCGAATAAGGGCAGAGGCCGCAGGGAAAAGGAATACAGCGTCATCAACATAAAAAAGGCCGTAATGGCCAGATCCAGAGGCTTCTTCCACCTGGAACGCACCGCATGGTACCATGCCACCAGCACCTGCGTTGCCAGGCGGTCGGAAGGTACGGGCTTGACGAGTTTGATGACCTCTGAATCCTGCATCATGGCGGCAGGGTAGCTTTATTCCCGCCGGAGAAAAAGCCTAAAAGAGGGTTCTTCCGCCGCTATTGTGTCAAAAAAGCCCCTCCGGAAAGGTTTCCGGCCCCTTTTTCCCGCCTCCGTTCACGGGGGAAAGCCTCCTTCCCCGCATGCAGGCCAGAATTTCCTTGATAATCATAGTTCCCTTCATAGAATGAGAAACCAAAAGCTTTCTGAAGACCCGGTGGCAGACAATCTTCAAATTCACGTACGCACGTTCCAGCCCTCAACCACTCAGGCACAGGCTCTGGAAGCCCTGACGGATTCCATGTCGGAAGTCCTTGACGACCGACAGCTAAGGCACATCAGGAATGCGGTTCTTCTGCGCGAGGAAACGCAGACCACTTATCTGGACCACGGCCTGGCCGTCCCTCACGGACGCACCAGCGCGCTGGATTCCATGCAGGTCACCGTAGGCATCAGCCCTGAGGGCGTCCTCTGGCCGGACGATTCCCGCAGCGCGCACCTCATTGTGATGCTGGGCGTTCCCGCCTCCATGGTGACCGGCTACCTGACCACCATGCAGAAATTGTTGCGGTGGCATAAAAACGCCCCCCTGGGCCCCAACGGGGAATGGACGGGAGATGAAGCCGGCCTCCTGGCGTCCCTTCAACAAGCCCTGCAATGACGGACAAGAAAAACCAGCCTGCGGAGAAGACGCATCTTTCCTGGTCATGGCTGCGCATGGCGCTGAGCCTGCGTGAAAAAGTCAAGCTGGGAGACAAGCAGGTCATCTTCATCTGGGCGGTCGTCGTCGGCGCGCTGGGCGCCCTGATGGCCCTTGTCTTTGAAATGGGCGTGGAACTGGTGCAGGACGTCCTGACGGGGCGGACCAGCTACAGGCAAATTCAGGTCTTTCAGGAAATGGCCGGCCAGGACCCGGCCTGGTGCATCTTCGTCCCGGCGGCGGGCGGCCTTTTAGCGGGTCTTACGCTCCTTTTCACCCACCGTTTTGTGCCGGCCAAGGCAACGGAATACATGGAAGCCGTGGCGCTGGGCAACGGATACGTGCCTCCCAAGCCCAGCCTTCTGCGTTCCCTGTCCGCTGTTTTCTCCGTAGGTTCCGGCGCCTCCATCGGCCGTGAAGGCCCGCTGGTGCAGGCTGCCGCCGTAGCGGGTTCCGCCCTGGGGCGTTTCTTTCACCTCTCCGCGCCCCGCCTGCGCCTGGTGGTGGCCTGCGCCGCCGCCTCCGGCATGTCCTCCGCCTTCCATACGCCCCTGGCGGGCGGCCTGTTCGTAAGTGAAATCGTTCTGGGCGCGCTGACCATTGATTTTCTGGCTCCCCTGCTCGTGGCCAGCTGCGCGGGCTATTTCACCATGGGCCTGTTCCATGAACCCGCCCCCATCTACCAGCTCCAGCAGGAAGTCTCCCTGGCGGGCAACCAGCATGTGCTCTGGTGCGTGCTGCTGGGAGCCCTGGCCTCGCTGGTCGCCAGTTTCTGGCTCCTCATCCTCAAAAAATCGCGCCAATACCTGAACGGCAAGCGCCAGTGGCTGCCCGTGCGCCTGACGGCGGCGGGCGTGCTGGTGGGCGTCATCGCCATCTTTTACCCGGAAATCGTAGGGAACGGCAAAAATATCATCACTTCCCTCATTAATTATGAATTTGACGCCGCGAGAGCCGCTGTCCTGCTGTTCCTGAAAATATTCACCGTCGCCATCGTTTTCGGCGTGGGAACCGTGGGGGGCGCCCTGACGCCCAGCCTGACTATCGGGAGCGTCTGCGGCTTCCTGTTCAGCGCGGCTCTTACCCAGCTGGGCGTGCCCGGTGACCATGCCATCGCCTATTCCCTGGTGGGCATGGCCGCCTTTTTCACGACAGCCGCCAATGCCCCGATCACCTCTCTGGTGCTGGTGGTGGAATTCACCATGGCCGGGCAGATGATGTTCCCCCTCATTATCGGCGTGCTGGTTTCCTACGGAATGGCCAGGCTCACCAGGGCCCAGTCCATGTACCATGATTCCCTGGCCTTCGGCCCCAGAAGCACCTTTGACAAACCCCTGGCCCAGGTGCAGCTTCAGGATGTAGCGCGCAAGAACCCGCCCGTGGTGCATCCCCTGGACAAATTCGGCACCATTGCCGCCATGCTCATCAAAAATCCGGCCCAGCCCATCTTCGTCACATCCCCGGCCGGCAAATACCTGGGCAGCGTGGTGGCGGAAGACGTGGCGGCCTTTGCCCGCAACAAGGAGCTGGCCCAGGCCGTACTGGCCATGGATGTGCTGCGCAGCGACATGCCTACGCTTCCTGCGGACATGCACCTTCCGGAAGCGCTGGGCATTTTCTCCCGCCCCCACTGCGCGGAATCCCTGGCCCTCGTGAACCCGAACAACGACCTTCTGCTGGGCGTGGTCAACAAGACGGACCTCTATCTGGTGCTCTCCGAGATCATGCGCAGGGAAAAGCTGCAATAAGGGGGGCGGCCTTTCTACATTATATCCGTTGAAATACTGGAAAAAACGCCGCTCCTTCCCTCAAATTACGGGAAATGCCTGTTCAAGCCCCCCTGCCCGGTCAAAAGATATTTCCCCTTTCTCCAACTCCGGCGGCGTCCCGCTTTCCTTTCACGCCTTATCCGGGCATGGCATCCGGGGAACGGCGTATTTGGGGTTCCCTTCATGAAAAACACGGGGCAGAGGCATGATTTCTCCGGCACAAGCGCCCTGCCGCCATTGCGAAAAGTGAATCCGGCTTCTTCCGAGGGCCTCTGCCCGGAGCCCCTCCGGCAAAATTTGCTTCCTCCGGAAAACGCGGACGAGCCGGGAAGAGCATTTTTTTCCTCCTCTTTTTTTACAATAGGGGTCAGGTTAAAAATAACAACAAACTTGCATTTCAGACCTTTTCCGGTACGCTTCCGGCATGAGCCGTACCCTGAGAATAGAATACCCCGGAGCAGTCTATCACGTGCAGAGCGAGGGCAACCGCGGAGACGCCATTTACCTGGATGACGAAGACAGGGAAATTTTTCTGCGGACTTTTCAGGAGGCGTCCCGCAGAAGCGGATGGACCGTGTACGCCTACGCCCTGATGGCCAATCACTACCACATTCTTTTCCAAACCGCGCGCGCCAATCTGGTGGATGGCATGAAATGGCTCCAGACCGCTTATACCCAGCGTTTTAACGCGCGCCACCGAATGCGTGGGCATCTGTTCGCGGGCAGATACCACGCCATGGTGGTGGAAGCGGATAACGCTCACTATTTTTCAACCATCATTGACTACATCCACCTGAACCCGGCCCGGTCCGGCCTGGCGCGCCGCCACACGTTCCTTTCCGGCTGCAAATGGACGAGCCTGCCCGCATGGCTGGACTCTCCCGCCAAAAGGCCCAAATGGATTCATCCGGAACGCGGCCTCGTCTGCTTCGGCTGCGACGACACGGAAGACGGCCGCCAAAAGTACCTCAACCATCTGATGGGCCGTTTTGAAGCGGAACGCATGGATGAACGCTCCCTGCTGCCCGCCGGCCATGTAGGCCCCGGCACCGTCCAGCGGGGCTGGTGCTACGGCTCCAGCGCCTTCCGTGCCAGGCTGGTGGGGGAACTTCCCCGGCTGGCGCGCAGAAAGCCCGTCACGACAGGGATGCGCGCGTCGGAGATCGGGGAATACCAGGCGGAAATCATCGTCAAAAACGGGCTGAAAGCATTCGGCCTGTCGGAGGAGGAGCTGCTGGCCACGCCCTACAGCCACCCGTCCAAACTCATCATCGCCCTGGCCGTCAGGCAAAGCACGCTGGTACCGTATGCATGGATCAGCAACCGGCTGCACATGGGCATTCCCAAATCCATGGGAACTTTGCTCCACCGGGCAAAAAAAATGGCGGAAACGGATTTGAAAACGCGGGCATGGATCGAGCGCCTGAGCTCCTGACCGCCATTCCTCCCACGGAATAAACCTGGAAAAAACTTCCTCCTGCCACAAGAACCCGGCTGGCATGAAACCGTCGATCCGCGGCAGGAAGAAAACAGCGGGAAGCAATCAAGGCGCGCCCCCTTCTCCGGCACATCATCATGCAGGCCAGCCCAAGCAATTCCTGGGATGCCGCAGCCGGTCCCGGAACTACGGAAAACGGCCATGGCGGCAATCCCGGCTTACCCCCCTCCCAATGAGGGAAACAAGAACCTCCGCCGTGGCCTTCCCCGTCCACTTGACCAGGGTTAGCCTGTTGTTGGGAAAATTCCATATCTGCCGCCTTGGCGGTTTTTGACCACTTCTTCTTTTTCATTCGTTCTTTATCCAAACCATATTCAAAATCCGCCCCGCGGAAACAGGAACCCGAATGACCGAGGACAAACTCCGTGTTTCAGCATCCGGAACACGTAATGCGGAAAGGCGTCAGTCGGCAAAAATGGGGTCAGTTTACAAATCACAACATATGAACATATTTTCTATTTTCCTGCTGACCCCTAAAGACCGTCAGAAAAAAAATAATTGCCAGTCCGCTCTACGGAATGATAAACGGAAAGCGCATGCGCAACACTGCGCGTGAAGCGTCAACCCAAATACAACAACAGAAAAGATGGCACAGACATATTCCCAGCGCGTGCTCGACTTGGTCAAGGCCAAGCATAGCCACGAAAAAGAATTCATCCAGGCCGTTCAGGAAGTGCTCAGCACGATTGAACCGGTTTTGGCCGCGAATTCCAAGTATGAAGACCACGCGATTCTGGAACGGATCGTGGAACCGGAAAGAACCATTCTGTTCCGCGTGCCGTGGATCGATGACCAGGGCAAGGTTCAGGTGAACCGCGGGTACCGTGTGGAATTCAACAGCGCCATCGGGCCGTACAAGGGCGGTCTCCGCTTCCACCCCAGCGTCAACCTCGGCATCCTGAAGTTCCTGGGTTTTGAACAGGTTTTCAAAAATTCCCTCACCACCCTCCCCATGGGCGGCGGCAAGGGCGGTTCCGACTTCGACCCCAAGGGTAAGAGCGATAATGAAGTGATGCGCTTCTGCCAGAGCTTCATGACGGAGCTTCAGCGCCACATCGGCGCGGATACGGACGTTCCCGCGGGGGACATCGGCGTGGGCGGCCGCGAAATCGGCTACCTGTTCGGACAGTACAAGAGAATCCGCAACGAATTCACCGGCGTTCTCACCGGCAAGAGCCTGAACTGGGGCGGTTCCCTCATCCGTCCGGAAGCCACCGGCTACGGCTGCGTGTACTTCGCCCAGAACATGCTTGCCACCCGCAACGACGACCTGCAGGGCAAGGTCTGCCTGGTGTCCGGTTCCGGCAATGTAGCCCAGTACACGGTGGAAAAACTTAACGAACTGGGCGCGAAGGCGGTCACGATGTCCGACTCCAACGGCTATGTTTACGATCCGGACGGCATTTCTCCGGAAAAACTGGCCTGGGTCATGGAACTCAAGAACAAGCGCCGCGGACGCATCGCGGAATACGTGAAGCAGTTCCCGAAGGCCCAGTACTTTGAAGGCCAGCGCCCCTGGAGCGTTCCGTGCGACTGCGCCTTCCCCTCCGCCACGCAGAATGAAATCAACGGGGAAGACGCCCGCACCCTCATCAAGAACGGCTGCACCCTGGTGGCGGAAGGCGCCAACATGCCTACGGACCTGGAAGGCATTGAAACTTACCTGGCCGCCAAGATCCTGTACGGGCCGGCCAAGGCCGCCAACGCCGGCGGGGTGGCCACCTCCGGGCTGGAAATGTCCCAGAACAGCCAGCGTCTCTCCTGGACGCGTGAAGAAGTGGACCACAAGCTGAAGACCATCATGGCCAACATCCACGCAAACGCCGTGGCCCACGCCCAGGAATACTCCTCCGACAAATCCTTCACCAACTACGTCACCGGCGCCAACATCGCCGGCTTCGTGAAAGTGGCGGATTCCATGATCGACCAGGGGGTAGTCTGATCCCTGGCCGACATACTTGCTGCCAATGTAAAACACACCAGAAGCGCCGGGTTCGCCCGGCGCTTCTCTTTTCTACGGAAACGTCTCCATGCCGGAAGTTCCTTTTTCCCGTATGGCCAAACATGACGGCGGAAGAACTTCAAAGGCCTCCCGGCATGGGGAACAACCACCCTCAGGAGCTTTTCCCGGCTGCTGGGACGTTGCCTGCTGCATCACGGCAGCGCCGGGATATCTACAATTCAGGGCTGGGGCGGCCGGACAAAAATGCGTTACATGCCCTGTTCCCGAAATTGGAGGGCCAATTCTCTTCCCCTGCCCCATTTTCCCGCATCAAGGGCCGGAACGGCGCTTTCCCGGCCCCAATGCATCATTGGAGCTCCTGAATTATTCCTTCAACAGGCGGCAGACGGCCTGGGCCGCATGTTCCGCAGCCCCTCCCTGCCCCAGTTTGTCGGAGGCCTGTTTCATTTCCTCCAGCAGGGCGTCCCTGTTTTCCGGAACCAGCAGGCGTTCTATTTCATCAATCACCTTGTCCGGCGTAAAATCAAACTGAACCAGCTCCTTCACCACGGGTTTCTGCGCCAGGATATTCACCATGCCGATGAAGCGTATCTTGATGAGCATGCGGGCCATCCAGTACGTCAGCAGGGGAACCTTGTACACCAGCGTGTACGGCAGGCGGTGCAAGGCGGCCTCCATGGTGGCGGTGCCGGAAGCCACCACCCCCACGGCGGCGCGGTCCATCAGCTCATGATATCCCCCCACCGTAATGTGGAACAGCTCCGGCGGCATGCCGGCCTTCCGCGCCATGCCGCGCATTCTTTCCGCCAGAGCCTCCGTGGAAGCGGCGGTTTCAAAGGACAGTTCCGGCCGTTCCCGGGAAAGACGGCTCACTACCTCTATAAATACCGGGAAATGCCTGTCAATTTCACGGTTCCGGCTGCCGGGAAACAGACCGACCAGTGACGGCTCCCGGACGCCCTCCTTACGGATGGAAGCAATTTCATCCACCAGGGGATGCCCCACAAACTCCGTTCTCAGGCCGGCTTCCTGGAACAAGGGGGCCTCAAAGGGGAAGATGCACATCATCAAGTCCAGCATGCGCACCATCTTGGGAATGCGCCCACGGTGCCACGCCCAAACCTGCGGGGAAATAAAATAAACGATTTTGGTGCGGGGGCAGCACTTGCGGACCCTCTCCGCCAGCCGCAGGTTAAACCCCGGATAATCAATCAAAACCAGGCAATCCGGCTGGTCCTGCCGTATCCTCTCCAGAATGGAGAGAAAACGCCTTCTGAACCATCCGTATTTTTTGAGCACCTCCACCACGCCGATAACGGCGGCTTCATCCGCCCAGTCCTCCACGCCGGGGCATAACGCGTGCATGCCATGGCCTCCCAGCCCCGAGACCTCCATGCCGGGCATCAGGCGCAGCAGATTTTTCAACAACAGGGAACCATGAATGTCCCCGCTCTTTTCGCCTGCTATGATATAAAGCTTCATCATTTTCTGCAACGGCGCGCGCCGGATGCTTTCTTATCTTACCAGCCCCGTTCCCGGGACGCAATAAAAGACTTTCCTTTCAAGGATTTTGATGCAAGATACGCGCCGTTATGCATGAGTTGATCTCACTTTGGATGTCCTGGGTGCAGGACTGGGGATATGCGGGCGTCATTGTCCTGATGGCCATGGAAAGCTCCATCTTCCCCGTTCCCAGCGAAGTGGTCATCCCGCCCGCGGCCATCCTGTCCGCCCAGGCAGGAGCATCCATGAGCTTCTGGGGAGTGGTGGCCGCCGGAACGTTCGGCTCCTGGCTGGGTTCCGCCATTACCTACGCCGTGGCCCGGACCGTGGGCCGCCCGGTCGTCATGCGCTGGGGCAAATTCTTTTTCATGCCGCCCCACAAGGTGGAAAAGGCGGAAATCTTCCTTCAGCGGTACGAAGTTTCCGGCGTCTTCTTCGCCCGCCTTCTGCCCGTCATCCGCCATCTCATTTCCATTCCCGCCGGCATTGTCCGCATGGGCTTCGGCATTTTCTCCCTGGTCACCGTGCTCGGCTCGGTTGCCTGGTGCACGGTGCTCGCCTGGTACGGGCACCGCATCGGGGAACGGCATCCGGAACTGCTCAAATCTCCGGAGGAGCTGATCCGCACCGTCAAGAGCGAAAGCCTTCCTCTTATTCTGGCCGTGCTGGTGCTGGCCGTCTGCTACATACTCATGCTTCGTCTGACGGATCGCAACAAGCCGGAAAAAGCCGCAGCGGACACGCCCGCAGAAAAAAAGCAGTAAAAGAAACCCTTTTTCCTATGATCCCTTCCAAGGAAGACCGGACTGCCCGGGCTCTGGATTATTTCCACCAGGGATATAATTGTTCCCAATCCGTCTTTGCCGCTTTTGCAGATGTCTGCGGACTGACGGAAGAAACGGCCCTGAAGCTGTCCTCCCCCCTGGGGGCAGGCATTGGACGCATGCGGGAAGTATGCGGCGCTTTTTGCGGACTGAGCATGCTGGCAGGGAGCCTGTACGGAAACAGTTCCCCGGAAACCGGAGAAAAGGAGAAAATCTTTTCTCTGGTTCAATCCCTGGCCGCCTCCTTTAAACAGGAATTCGGCACGCTTTACTGCCGGGAACTGCTGGGGCTGTCCCCTGAGCGCCTGGCTGCGGAAACGGCGCGCCCCGGAGAAAGAACGGCAGCTTATTACGCCTCCCGCCCCTGTGAACGCTGCATTGCCTTCTGCGCCCGCCACGCGGCCGAGCTGGAAGCAAAAGCCCGGCGTCATGAAAACGCCCGGCCCCCTTTACAGGGAAACCGGGCGCTTTAACTACAGACGGAAGGCACCGTCAATGGGCGGCGGAACTGTTGCATGCGCCGTCCGGACAGGACGCCTTCAACTTGTCAATTTTTTCATTGGTTTCACCCATCCCCTCGTCATAAAAGCCCTGTTCGTCCGGGGCCAGCACCTGGAGGAGGCGGAGAAATTCGCCCGCGTGTTCCTTTTCCTCATTGGAAATATCCAGCAGGACTTCCTGGGCCAGTTTATGGTCGATGGATTCTGCAAGCTGGGTATAAAGCTGGATGGCTTCATATTCCGCTGCGATCATGAACCGGATGGCCCTCACCAATTCGCCATGAGTGAGTTTCCGGTTTTCCTTTAATCCGCTAAATGCATTTGTAAATTCAGGCATGCAGATGAGACCTGATACAGAAAGCCTTCATTCAATATGCTTTGTCATAACTTTTATACGACTGCAGCCTTGAAAACAGTACAGCGAATAAATGACCAGCATCTTTTGCCGGAACAAGAAAGGAGCGCCGGGTTTTCTGCCGGCGCTCCTGTTAATCAAATTTTTCCGGAACAACAGCCTTACTTGGCTTCCGCAGCCTTGGGCGCGTATTTCTTGAAGAATTCAACGTACTGGGCGGGAGTACGGCCGGGAACATAACCCGTGCGGCCCAGCTCCTTGCCTTCCGCATCCACTACCACCATGACCGGCACGCCGGTAATTTTATACGTCTTGGCTTCCTTGGATTTGCTGAAATCCGAACTGCCGAATTCAAATTTGACGCCGATAGCCACGCCGTCCATGCCTTGCTTGAAGTCCTTTTTGGAAAGTATTTCCTTCTCCAGCTTAATACAAAAGCCGCACCAGGACGTTCCCGTGAAAAGAAGAACAATAGGAAGGCCGGTTTCCGCCGCCTGCTTCTGAGCGCTCTTCAGGCTCTTACCCCAGCGGAATTTCACTTTCGCCGCCTTGGCGGCCTTGGCGGCGGCTTCCTTGTCCACGGGAACGCCTTGAGCCATGGAAACGCCGGAAACGCTGAATCCCAACACCGTACACAACGCAAAAATAAAATGTCTGTTCATCATACTCGGTAAAACGTTTTTTTCAGATTAGCAAAAATACTTTGTATAGGAAGAGAAATCAGCGTCTTCTTACCGAAGAAACGCTTCCGTCACCCTTCACAAAACGAAGCGCCCTCAAAAAAAGTATTGCTCTTTCCTCCTTAATCGGGTAATAATCCGCCCGCACTTACAAACGCGCGGTTAGCTCAGTGGTAGAGCAACACCTTGACATGGTGGAGGTCGTAGGTTCAAATCCTATACCGCGTACCATCTTCAACAAAAAGACTGCCTCCGGCGAGGCAGTCTTTTTTATTCTACCTATTGAATATCAAAAGGATTACAGCGTTTTTACCTGTCTGCACATTCCGTCCGTTTACTGGGGGAACGCTAAGATGCGTTGACGTTTTGTGTAAAAAATTGTGCAGATAAATCGTAATTCATTTATGATAAATAATAACGTACAATATAACGAATGTCATTCTCCTTAAAACCCCATTCCTTTCTAAAGCGCTCAATGCAAAAGACTAATTTGCGAGAATAAGAGAAAATACGGGAGATAGCTACCTTCTTACTCACTTACGGTGAACGATATGATGAATATTTCACCTCATGCGTTTCCCATGCGGGGAAAATGTTTTTCCAACTTTTTTTGAACACAAGCCCCTTCCCGGGACGCTAATGATAGGAAGGCAGTCTAAGGCCCCAGCCCTTACCCCTCCTTCCCTGATGAAACAATGACCATTAAAAGCCCGGCGGAAGATACTCCGCCGGGCTTGCTTCTTATTATGAAATTCCGCTGGTTAAAGCGTCCGGGAAATTAACGGGTGGTCAAACGGTCATATAACTCATTGGCATATTTATGATTGGGATGATTCACATTCATATACGCCTCATAAAGAGGGTGGGATGGATCCGATTCCATCCGCATGGCTTCCTGCGCGGGAGAAGGCGCCGCATTTCCTGCATGATGGAGAGGAGCCTCATCAAGCAGGCGTGACGCCTGGTACAACAGGCGGATCGCATCCGGATTGGAACCGAGCCCTGGATTATCCAGCAAAGCGTCCGCGTCCACCCCTGTTTCAGAGGCAAGCCGCCGGAGAACGGCGGCAGCCCTGCCCATGTTGCGTTCATAATTGGAACCCCATTCCTGCTGAAGGGACTGTTCCGCCTGCATTTCCATCTCCATCCGGGCATCTTCCATGTGCTCGCGGGCCTCATCATATGCCTGGGCCATCGTCTCCTGAAGAGCGTTCATTGCCTCCGGCGGCACTCCGTAACGATAGGCCGTGCGGGCCATGCGTTCTGCCAGGTCGGCATTCCATTCGCTTTCCGGCGTGGATTCAGGACGTTCCAGGCGGTATTCCTCCTCCGACTCCGGCAATCCGGCCAGCCGGCGGAACCGCGCCATCTGTTCTTCATTCTCCACGCCGGGATAACGTCGCAGGCGTTCCAGCTCCGCGTAACTCTTCGCCAGGGCCTCCGGCGTCTTAAACTTGGAAAGGGATTTCTCCATCCCTTTCAGCTCATCAAACCGGGCGTACCAATCCGGAGCAAAACCTCCGTCCTCCCCCAGAAGGGGAGGAAAAGGTTCAGTTGGAACCGCGGCTCCGGCCAACGCTTCCGTCTCCGGGGAAACGGCCCCGGAACCCTCCGCATCCCTGAAAGGAGCGGCCATGCTGTTATTAGTGGAATCAATCATTTTTTTCTTCTTCTGTAGTTTCTTTAATGGCTAATTGGAGCTGGCGGCGGATGTACAGAAATATCTCCCTGTAGGCATCCCTCCTCATGGCGTCCAGAGGGTCGTAATTCCCCGGACTGCCTTGAAAAACGGGCAAATCAGTCTGGAAGCGGGCTTCCAGAAAGGAAAGCGCCTCACGCCCGTCCGGAGTGTCAAACACCCGGAGAAGCTGGCGCCTTTTGAGACGGGCCTCCCGGACGGAGGCCTCCTGCTGCAATGTCGTATCCTGGTTCATTTTTGAATCGCGGTTAACTGGTCAAGCAAAGGATTGAGGGAAGCGTAAGGATCCTCTTCCGCCGGAGCCGGGGAGGTTCCCTGCCGGAGGTCCGCCCGTTCCTTCCGCATGGCGCGGACATCGGCCCAGGGCCTCAGCATGCTCTCCGGGGCTCCGTCCACCCGGGCGGACAGGCGGAAACAGTGGTCCCAGTCCACATGATCCGCCAAATCCGGGGCAGCCTGCATCATCATGTTCAGCCGCTGAAGGCTGCGGTCCATCCCTTCGCTCTGCAAGCGCCTGAGCACCAGGGCAATCTTTGACTGATAGACAACCCTGGGTTCTCCCACGGCAACGAAGCCGTCCCTCCCCTCCCTCAATACCGCACGGGGGGGCCTGGGAAACTTGCCCATACGGAACAGCAGGGAAAAAATGCGTGTCATTGTGGAATACAAATCACTCACAAACAGCGTAAAGGAAGGAGAAAACATCAAGACGCGCTCATTCTCCCGCGCCATGACCTCCGTGGCGGTCATATTGCCGTGGCGCCCGCTCCATAGCTCCAGCATGGGCAGATAATAGGCGCGTCGTATCGCATCCTGCTTCTGCGCCAGACGGTCCATCCCGACATCATACCTGCCCTGCGTGGCCCACTCCCGGGGAAGATGAAGGGAAGCGGCCTCCGGGGTAATGACGGTCCTGCCGCCGGCTCGCAAATCCACCTCCCCAATCTGGTTGGCAAGCTCCAGAATGCGGGGAAAGGCGGCCACCTCGCCAAGAGTGTCCAGAATACGGTTCAGGAACTGCACCTGCTGGATGGCGGGAAACACCAGCCTGCCGGGAGCCAGGCCGTACGGGCCGCTGCCCCACTTCAAAAAGCGGGTTACCAGATAAGGGAACTCCATATATCCCCCCTCCTCCACGATCACCTGGTCATCCAGAGACAGGTAAACGCTTTCAAACGGCATGTGGGAAGCCTGCTCCCTGCGGCGGCTGCGCCGGGTGCGCGGACGCACCACATGCAGAAACCTCAAAGTCGTGGCATACGGATTGCCTCCGCGCTCCAAAACTTCCCGGGCCCTGGGCCCCAGAGCTTTCACCCCGAACATGGAGCGCGCCTGATGGGCCGTGTAGGAAAACTCCCTGACGTAGGTATCCACCCGGCCTTCCGCATTCTCCGCACAGGCGAACTGGCCGCACGGAATATTGGTGAACAACAGCCTTCCGTCTGAGGAAGTGCCCGTAAACAGGCTTCCGGTCCCCAAAGCCACCCGGTCCAGAAAACACTCATGGATCTCCGTGTAAAAATTGGAAACGGACAATTCTTTTAGGGCAATTTCCGAACACTGGTTATACCAGGCCTCCGCCTCGTCGCCTCCCCGGTCGTCCGGAGCCGACCACTTGAACCATACGTCATGGCTGGGCGTAATATAGGACATATGGCCGCTGGCCAGCTTCTGGCATGCCTCCACGGCAGTAGTATCCGTCATGCGGTCCATGGCGTCCCTGTTGGGCAGGGAAACCTCCCCTTCCCGGTTCAGGCGGCGAGGCAGCACGTAATCCCTCAGACGGTCCCACCACGTCTCCCATGGCGCGCGCTGGACGGCCAGGGACTTGTACACGGAATTCAACTCCGCAACTCTTTCTTCCATGGCAGCGCCTATCCCAGAGTTTTCCTAAGCAGAGTCCGCGGATTGACCTCCCCCTGCCCTTCGGAAGAATGACGGCGCGCGAGAATGGTGGAAATCATTCCCTGCCTCTGCCGTTCCCGGGCCTGATAATCTTTCCCTACTTCTTGTTCCACGCTCTCCGCCTTGACCGGGATGGTCTGCTCCGGAGCAGAAGCGGAAGGAGTGGACGGTTTCATGAATCCCATAATTTCTTTTGCTTTCTATTCATGGTTGATATTGATTCCCCTTCCCGTCTGCCGGATAAAGGCTCCAGAGGATGATGCCCGCCTCACAGACAATCCATGCGGCGGGAGCGTTCTTTTCCCATGGAAGGAAAGGGCGCTTACCCCACCTGCCCGGGCAATCCGGGCAGGTGCTTGCATTTATCAAATAAACGAATCGGCAAAAAATGCACCTGAGGAAAAACCGGACGCATACATGCCACTGGTGGCATTAAAGAGGGCGCCACCAAACGTGATGCATTCCGCATCCGTTTCCTCCAAAACATAGGGCGCTATGATCAATGAATCCTTACTTCAGCCGGATACTCCATCCGCGCTGGACATCTGCAACGCAGCCCTCTCAAAAATAGGGGAGGCACCTCTGGACGCGCTGATTGCCAATGAATCCACGGCATCCCGCCTTTGCGTTCTTCATTACCATCCGGCCCGCAGGGAAACTCTCTGCATGGCGCGCTGGACCTTCGCCGCCACGCAAACCACGCTGGACTCCGTTTCCGCACAGGCGCCCAATTCCCTGACTCCCTATCAATTCACCCTGCCCGCAGACTGCCTGCGCGTGCTGGATGTGGAATGCTCGGAATGGAAAATGCAGGGACGCCGCATTCACGCTTCCTGCGCCCCGCTGCCCCTAAGCTACATTGCCGATATTGAAGACGCCGATCAATTCGATCCCCTCTTCATGGACGCGCTGGCCACCCGGCTGGCGGAAAAACTGGCCATGCCCCTGACGGGCAACCAAAGCCTGCGCCAGAATCTTAACCAGGAATTCCATAAAATCATTCTTCCGCAGGCGGCAACCGTCAATGCGGTGCAGTGCTTTTCCAATGATTCCCACCCGCTGCTGGATCTGCTGAGAAAAATCAAATCTCCCTCTTGCCCGGAAGAATGTGAATAACATGATAATAATAAGCAAACAACATAACAATAAGTTGTGAATACATGCTCATGAAAGCCCTGGATTTCATACAGATATTTGCCGCCAACGTCCGCAGGCTGGACTTCCGCCTCAGTAGTGCCCAGGTCATCCTGGCCGTCATTGCCGGGTACAGGCGCCACAGCACTATTACGGAAGCCACACGCCTGCACCCTAATACCGTTACCAATATCCTGCAGGATCTCATTGCGCAGGGATACGTCAACCGTATTGGAGAAGGTCGCCCTTATGTTTACCGGCCCACCGCAGATGGAGAGCAGCTTGCCGGAAATCTGCTGGACAAAAACACATTCCCCGGCAAATGAACAATCCCCTGCTCAGTACGGAAGAAAAACGCCGCTGGCTGGCCCGCGTTTTCCGGGACGAGGACGGAGAATACTCCCAGGCGGACAAATTCAAGGCGCTGGTGGAAGACACCAAACTGGCGGCCCTTCAGCAGGAAGAGGAGGAATTCAACCGCCAGCGGGAAACGGGAGGCGCGGCGCAGGACCCCGTCCTGGCCCTGCTCCAGGCCATTCCTCCTGCGGAGCTCAACCTGCATCAGCACCCTCTTTCTGAAAAATAAATAGAGGAACTAAACCAACAAGCTTTTCAATTCAATAAACCAGGAAAGCTTTTTTCAGAGGGGAATCACGCACTCCGCAAGAAGTACTCCTTAAGGAAAAATTTAATTATTATTATTCAAACTTATAACGTTACTTTGGATCAGCAACACAAAAAATTCCGCCCTGTTCTCTTTCTGCTATCCAGAACTATGGGCGCTTCTTCCCGAAAAGCTTCCTGCCCTTAATGCCGCAAAATAAAAGATAACCTGCAAATTAATACTACCTGAGGTATCTTTCGGAAAATATCTGCGGTTTACATGATACCTTTGCGCGTCCACCTGTTCAGGCTCAACAGCCATACCAACGCCACGGAGACAGCGGAGGCCAGACAGGCCATCAACGGAATTTTCACGGCGGAGGGCAAACCTCCCAGCCCGATGAAATTCACGAAGTCATAGGAGCACTGGACAAAGAAGAAGTGGCACAAATACACGCCGAAAGTAAGCGCCGCCGCCTTGCTTAGCCTCGGATCTTCCTTGATTTTTAGCCGGCTGACAATGACAAAGATGGCAAAGGTCATCAGGAATACATTGATTCCGGAGAAATACCAGAGCACTTCCAACTTGGAGTACTGGCCGGGGAAGTGCTTCTGCGTTTCCAGAAAGCCGAAGAACGTAACGGCAAAACCAATCAAAAAGAGGGGAATCGTAATGGCCAGCGTTTTTTTCCAGCTCCAGGCCAGCGGGTATTTGGTCAGGTAATGCGCCAGCACCATGTATCCTAGGAATCCGGAAAAGTTATAAAACATACCGTACGGATTCCAATCGCAAACACCCAGAATGCCCATATTGCCGTAATTGCCCTCATAACCCAGCGCCGGAGCAAGCATCTGGATGTAGGGAAGAGTCATGCTGAATATCCAGATGCCCAGAAAGATTTTCACGTCCCGCCTTTTGGCTTGCGTCAGCCACGCGCTCATGATGGGCATGAAGAGGTACAGGCCCACCAGCATGTATACGTACCACAGGGGCGTGGTATCATAGTTGAAGTTGAAGAAGAAGGTGTACAGCTTGCCGACGGTGGCGCTCCAGGTGTAAGTGTCCATCACGATATTGGGACTGACCGTTTGAACGCCTGCGGCAAAGTATCCGAAGTAGAGCAAGGGAAGCGCCAATGACCAGACAATGAGCGGAACCAGTACCCTTTTGAGGCGCCTGGAGTAAAAAACGCCCATTTCCAAGGTGACCGGAAAGAGCAATACTCCGGAGATCATGGCGAACAGAGGCACGCACGGCCGTACCAGACTGCCCCAGAAGACAGCGGATTTAAAGTTGAAGGAACCGTCAAAACTTCCTACGAACGGATCACAGCAATGGGCCAGGACAACGAGGAAACAGGCCAGAATACGCAGAAAGTCCACCCAGGCAATGTGTCTGCCGCAAGAATTCGGTGATTGGTTGATGTTCATGGTTACGTGGGAGAAAAAGGCGCCGCGTTATCGCAAACGTGTCTGATAATATACCCGTTTCCCGGAAACGTTCTATCATCAAATGGGAAAAAGAAATAAATTCGGAGAAGTTTATCTCTCATTCAACAGGACACACCGCTTCCTTCCCTGCAAGGGAAATTTTTCCGCCGTATTCCGATGAAGAACTATTCTGAAACAGAAGGGGAGCCCCATCCAAACGCCCATGTTTTCCTTTTGAATTTGCAGGGGGGATTTTCATTCATGCTCATGGCTAAGATTCCCGGAAACCGGAATTCAGGCCCTCTCCCTCCTTCACACGCTGTCCGTCTTAAAACTGCCCGGCGGCGGGATGAGATTGCCGTAGCGGTGAACGGTTTCGGAAACAGACTGTTCCCGGAAATATCCCAGCAGTTCCAGCCGCCCATTGGAAAACACGGGACGGTCCAGCACTTCCGCATCACATGCACGGGCGGCATTGGCCAGAGCCTCGGAAACATCTGTTCCACGCAGGAATCGCACACCTTGAATCGCTTCCGGCATCCGTCCGATCAATTCCGTTTCCGTTTCCACCGTCAGGGAAGCATAGTAGCCATTCATTTTCCGAATCCAGGGGCGCTCTTCCCCTACGCTCAGATGCAGGAGCACCCCGCACAGTTTCGCCCCCAGCAGCAGAATGGCGACGTCATCGTCGGACATGTTTTCCACACGGGCCAGAATCCCCTTCACAGGGATATAGCGGAAGGTATTATTTTCTCCGTAAATATGGGAGGGATCATGCTCCACGCCGAATTCCTCCATCCACCACTTGGCCTGGGAACCGGCCGCGGAACGGATGCGCTTGGCGCAGTCCGGCAACTCGGAGCACAGTTTTTCCACCAGGCCGGAGATACGCTCACCCGGCGTGCGCAGCTTTTGGGGCAGCGCCTTTTCCTCCCAGCTTCCCAGCATGGTAAGGTAGTTGGGACCTCCGGCTTTGGCGCCAGGCCCCATGGAGGAATGGTTCCACCCGCCGAACGGCTGGCGGCGGACGATGGCGCCGGTGATGACACGGTTGATGTACGCGTTGCCCACCTGCACTTTAGTTTTCCACAAGGCAATTTCCCGTTCATCCAGAGACTGAAGGCCGCCGGTAAGGCCAAATTCGGAGTCGTTCTGGATGTCAATGGCTTCCTCCAGGTTTTCCGCACGGATGATGCCCAACACCGGACCGAAGCATTCCGTCTGGTGGAACCAGCTTCCCGGTTTCACGCCCAGCCGGATCCCGGGCGACCAGAGGCAAGGGTTGTCTTCCGAGGGTTCCGGCTTGAGCAGCCATTCCTCTCCGGGTTCCAGCTGCGTCAGCGCACGGAGCAGATTTCCTTCCGGCTCCCTGATGAGCGGCGTCACCACGGAGTTTACTTCCCAAGAACTGCCTACCTTCAGGCTGGCGGCGGCATCCTTCAACTGACGCAGAAAAGCAGGATTGTCATAAACGGAAGCCTCCACAATAGCCACACTGGCGGCGGAACACTTCTGTCCGGAATGGCCGAAAGCGCTTTTCACCAAATCCTTCACAGCCTGGTCCGGGTCCGCCGTAGCGGTAATGATCATGGCATCCTTTCCGCTGGTTTCAGCCAGCACGTGCAGGTCAGGCCGCAGTTCGCGCAGCATTTTTCCGGTGCGGTAGGATCCCGTCATGATCACGCCGTTCAACCGGCGATCCATCAAAAACTTGCGGGAAATTTCATTGCGCGGCATCGGCACGAATTGAAGGACGTTTTTAGGAACACCGGCGCGCCAGAACGCCTGGGCAATCTGCCAAGCCGTATAAACGGCCAGTTCGGACGGTTTGAACACCACGGCATTTCCCGCCATCAGGGCGGCAGCTACTCCGCCCGTCGGAATGGCGAAGGGGAAATTCCAGGGAGACATCACGCAAATGGTACCCAGCGGGGACATTTCCACGCCGTCGTTCATTCCGTCGCGGTCCAGGCCTTCCGCGTAATAGCGGCAGAAGTCTATGGCCTCGCTCACCTCCACATCAGCCTCCGTGGGCGCCTTTCCGGCATCCCTCACCATGGCAGCAATAGCTTTCCCTCTGATTCTGGACAGCTCCTGCGCCGCCCGGTGCAGGATTTCAGCGCGCTCGCCAATGCTCTTGGACGCCCAGGAGGAACGGGCCCTGTCCGCCGTGTCCAAGGCATGTTCAACCTGCTCAAAGTCCGCATAAGCGAATTTATAGGAAACTTCATTATGACGGGACGGATCGCGCCCCACGCCCCATAGATTAGTCGTAATTTCCTCACCATCTATAACCAGAGGGATTTCCTCGCCGGATTTTTCCTTCTCCGCGGCAATCAGCCCATTGATCCATTCCGCATTCTGCCTCAGAGACCAGTCCGTATCCCGCTCGTTGGCAAAGGCGTCCCGGTAATGTGAGGGCTGGATGGGGTCCGCAGCGCGGTTCTGCATGCGGTTGGGGCCGTACTTCACCTCATCCTTTTCCTGACAGGCCTTCAAAAACCTCTTTTTCTGGACCTCCCAGCTCCGGGACCCCGGCGTCATGCCGAAGAGATCATGCAGGAAGTTTTCCTCACTGGTATTTTCATCCAGCCTCCGCACCAGGTAGGCAATGGCGCTGTGAAAGTCTTCCTTCAGAACCACGGGGGCATAAAGGAGCAGACCGTCCGCCACCTGGCGGATGACCCGCGCCTGATGGTTCGCCATCCCTTCCAGCATTTCGAATTCCACCTGGTCACGCACGCCTTCCCGCTCACGCAGCAGCATGGCATAACATAAATCAAACAGATTGTGGGAAGCCACGCCGAACTGCACATATCTGGCATTATCCGGCATGCAGCCGTAATGGAGCATTCTCTTGTAATTGGCATCCACCTGGGCTTTCGTGCCATACGGGGCCTGCGCCCAGCCATGCATGGAGGCCTCCACCTTCTCCATCGCCAGGTTGGCGCCTTTCACCAGGCGTATTTTGATGCGCGCCCCCCCCTGCTCCACGCGTTCCTTCGCCCAGGCGCACAGCTTCATTTGCTCCTCCCAGGAATCCGGCAAATAGGCCTGGAGCACAATTCCCGCCTCCAGATGCATGAATTCATCCTCCATCAACGTACGTTTGAACGCTTCCGCCGTCAGATGAAGATCACGGTATTCCTCCATATCCAAATTCACGAACTTGGGCTTTCTGGAACCGTCCGGCAACGTTACCGCATTGGTAATGGCCGCCCGGTACAGGATGCGCAGGCGCTCCTGAATCAATTTGACGGTTTCTTCAAAGGCTACCAGATGAATCTGGCTGAAAATGGCTGAAATCTTGACGGAAATATAGTCACAGTCCTTGTCCGTCAGCCGGTCCACGACCTGCTGAAGACGGTGGTGCGCCTCGCTTTCACCCAGAATGGCCTCTCCCAGCTGGTTGATGTTCATCCGGATGCCGGCCTTGCGCCTGCGGCGCAGGTGGGGGCGCAGTTTTCCATCCTCAGCAGGAAGAATGACATTGGAGCTCTCCTTTCTCAACTGGCTGGTAATCATGGGCATGACCACACCCGGAAATTGATCGGAAAATCTCCCCCCCATCTTCATGGCGAAACGGTCCGCCGCAGACAAATAACGGGGAACGCCATATCCGTCCAGAAGATAGCGGAACAACTCCGCGCCCCGCGCCGGAGAAGAAGGACGGAACACCCGATCCGCCAGCGCCAGCGTAAACGCCTTGCCCGCAGGATCATTCATCATCCGCTCCATTTGCTGCGCCTGCCTCTTCTCCGTCCCTCTCATCCCGGAATTCGACTGCCTTAAAATGGATTCCGCCAGTTCCACAGCCTTGGCTGCCAGCTGCTGGTCAGTCCATTGGCCTCGGCGAGCCTCCGCCATCATGTCCGGGATGGATGAATCTGTCATAACGGTTCGAAGACTAGCCCCGGACATGGGCAAAATCAAGCCAATTTGCCCGGTCCTTCCTGTGGAAAGAGGAATCACGGAGGGAAACGCATCCTTTGATTCCGTGGCGGAAGCAGGGGTGCTTCCTGTCCATTTCCGGCAACTCAGGAAAGACGCATCAATCATACCGCGCAGCCGCCAGACGGGCTCTCCTCAGCTCTTCCCTGAGCTGGTGCGCCCGTCTGCCGCAAACGCTGGAACGGTTCATGTCCCGAACCTCTTCCAAAACCGCAACCGCATGGTTGAAGGCATCCTCGCTTTCCGGAGTATGGGCTTCCCGGTACAGAACCTCCTCCAGCCGCACCCAGAGGGGATGCACCATGGAGAGCAGAATTAACTGGCGCTCCTCCACGGATAACGAGGGATCATCCGCGCAGGCACGCCACGCTTCCAGGCATGTTCGTATGGAAGAAGCTTTACTGGCCCGGAAAGACTCGCCAAGCAATTCAGCCGTTTTCCTGTTTTTCTCCAGACGAAGGGCCGCCTCCCGGGCATTCAGAAAAGCCGGAGCCGTACAGTTCAATTTTTCCAGACGCTTCATGGTGCCCGGATAATCCCGGAACCAGGCTTCCGGAGGCACCTGTTCCAGCTCCCGGCAAATAGCGGAAGCCTCTGCCGCAGGATCCCCGCCCTTGGGAATATCATTCACCCGCGTCACCGGCCGCACGCGTTGCGCTTTTTCCGCAAGCAGGGCCACCTTTTCCCGCAGGGAAGCTACAGAAGCCCCTCCCTCCACCAGGTCGAACACGCGTCCCTTGGAATCAAGAAAAACCACGGAAGGCAGCACGCGCACACCATGCATCGCCGCACGGGAAAGGCTGCCGCCTTCTTCCCAATCTTTCACGGCAGGATGTCTGGGAATCGTGACAAACTGCACGTCACGCACATATTCATCCAGCGCGCGGCGTTCTTCCGAGCCCGGCTGGAGCGCTTTCAACCAACGGGCTTCCGCTGAACCGGCTTCCGCTGAACCGTACACGACCAGAACAGGGAATGGAAGTGAAGAAGACGCAGAACAGGAGACGGCAAGAGCATCCGTTTCCGCATGTCCCGGAAACGCCAGCGCCAAAAATGCAATGGCCGCCAAAGTCCTCATGAATAAACTGCAAGCCATCAGCCCCTCCTGATGGTAATGCGCTTGTAACGGCTGTCTCCGTCTTCGGACTCCGTCACAATTCCTTCCATGGACTGAAGGGCATTATGCACCAGGCGGCGGTGGTAGGCATTCAACGGCGGCATCTTCATCGGCCTGCCGCTCTCCTGGACGCGTTCGGCCAGGGAACGGGCCTTTTCCAGCAGGCGGGCTTCGTTGCGCTCCCGGTAATGGTCGCAATCCACCTTCACGCGGGGAGCATTCTCCATCTTGCGCTGGATCATGCGGTTGACCAGGTACTGAAGGTCATCCAGCCTGTCCCCGTCCCCCCCAATGATGTACTGTGAATCCGGAGAAGCAATATTCAGGCACACGATGCCGTCCGTCTCCGTTACTTCGATATCCGCGGAAAACCCCAGCGAAGCCAGAAGGTTCTTCAAACTCTGTTCAGCTATTTCTTGCACCGTCATTACTTTAAATTAACAGGAAAAAGGTTCCATACCGGAAAAACCGTCTCGCGCCGGACGGCGCGGGCCTTGTCTCCAATACCCGATTGACATAAAAATCATAACCTATTTATTCCCCTCGTCTATGAAAATTTGTGGAAGCTCCGTTCCATTTCATGTACGCAAAGCCGTCCCTGCCCTGCCGTTTCGGCAACGCGGTTCCGTTTCTCCCTTCGGCGGGCGCCAGATGCAGGAAACACTGCTCAGAAAGGAAATCAACTGTTTTCTGCCAGCCCGCGGCCATATCCCGGTTATCTCCGCTTCTCCCTACCGACAATGAAACATGGGATACAGGCATCACAGCCATGCCAATCAAAAAGTCCTCTCCACACAGCCCGTTCTTTATCCCATAAAATATTAAATACCAATTTCTATAAAAAATTTTTCATCAGCTCCGGGGAAATACTGATGACAAAACAGGGCGGAACATCCCCGGAAAAAGAGAAGTCGAACTAATACCCACATAGAAAAATTCGGTCCCTCATGAACAAGCCAATGAAAAAAAAGAAGCCGCCCATGGAAAACAACATCGCCCCTTTTCCCAACGGAAAAGAAGCCGCTCCCCATTATACGGATACGATTGATCCGGAGCTCATCGAACCCACTCCGAAACCTACGCCGCCCAATGCGGAACCTTCCGCGCCCGGTTCCATGAAAATGCCGGATAACGCTACGGAAAAAATCAGGGCGTTGGATGCCATGCGCTCCAACGGCATGGGGCAGGCCCTCACAAGCAACCTGGGAATTAAAATATCCGATGATCAAAACACACTTAAAGCAGGGAGCAGAGGCCCATCTCTGCTTGAAGACTTCCACTTTCTGGAGAAAATGGCTCATTTTGACCAGGAGCGGATACCGGAACGCGTGGTTCACGCAAGAGGTTCCGGGGCACATGGTTATTTTCAGGTGTACAAATCCCTTTCCAAGTACACCAAAGCGGCTTTTTTGCAGGATCCGGGAGAAAAAACCCCGGTCTTTGTGCGTTTTTCCACCGTGCAGGGCTTCAGAGGATCTCCGGATACAGTAAGGGATATCCGCGGTTGGGCTACCAAATTCTATACCAAGGAAGGCAACTATGATCTGGTAGGCAATAACACGCCCGTCTTCTTCATTCAGGATGCCATCAAATTTCCGGATTTCGTCCATGCCGTCAAACCGGAACCCCACAATGAAATGCCCCAGGGGCAGACGGCCCATGATTCTTTCTGGGACTACGTCTCCCTGCAGCCGGAAACTCTGCATAACGTCATGTGGGCCATGTCGGACCGTGGCATCCCCAGAAGCTTCCGTACGATGGAAGGGTTCGGCATTCATACGTACAAGCTGGTCAATGAAGAAGGAAAAAGCACTTTCGTCCGTTTCCACTGGAAACCGCTGTACGGGAAAAAATCCCTGGTGTGGGATGAAGCCCAGGTATTAACAGGACGCGATCCTGACTTCCACCGCAAGGATCTCTGGCAATCCATTGAAGCCGGAGATTATCCGGAATACGAGCTGGGGCTGCAGCTCATCCCGGAAGAGGACGCAGACCAATTCGACTTCGATATTCTGGACCCTACCAAGCTCATTCCTGAAGCACTGGTTCCCGTGGAAATCGTCGGGAAAATGGTGCTGAACCGCAACCCGGACAACTTCTTTGCGGAAACGGAACAGGCAGCCTTCTGCCCCGCCAATATCGTGCCGGGCATTGACTTTTCCGACGATCCTCTGCTCCAGGGCCGTATTTTCTCTTACAGCGATACCCAGCGGCACCGGCTGGGAGGAGCCAATTTCACGGAAATTCCCATCAACCGCCCCATTTGCCCCTTCCACAACAACCAGAGGGACGGCTTTCACCGTATGCAGATAGACGCCTCTCCGGCCAACTATGATCCCAATTCCATCGGGAACAACTGGCCGAGAGAAACTCCCCCGGAGAAAGGCGGCTTCACCACCAGCCCCCAGACGGTAAGCGGTGTCAAGGAACGTCTGCGGAGCCCCTCCTTCGCGGAATACTATTCCCACCCCCGGCTGTTCTGGATGAGTCAAACTCCCGTGGAACAGGAGCATATCATCAACGCGTTCAGTTTTGAGCTGGGGAAGGTGACGCGCCCCTATATCCGGGAACGCGTGGTGGACCTTCTGACGCGCATTGATCCGGACCTGGCAAGCGGAGTGGCCCGCAACCTGGGAATTGAACTCACCAGGGAACAACTCGGCAGGGAACTGCCCAGGCCCGTCTGCGGACTGGAAAAAGATCCGTCATTGAGCCTGTACGCCCATACGGACGGCAACCTTAAAGGCCTCCGCGTCTCTTTACTGGCAGCGGACGGCGTCAGCCTGAAATCCGTGAAAGAAATCTGCGACGCCCTGCATGAAGAAGGTATCCATCCCCAAATCATTGCCCCGCACATGGGAAGCGTAACAACGGAAGAAGGGGAAAGTCTGCCGGTTAACGGGACCCTGTCCGGCACTCCTTCCGTCCTGTTTGACTCCGTCATCGTCCCGGAAGGGGAACAAAGCATCGCAGCGCTCCTGAAAGACGGAGATGCCAAGTACCATTTGCGCCAGGCCTACAGGCACCTGAAAGCCATCGGACTGCCAGGCAACGCCAAAGCCATGCTTGAGGCAGTCTCCCTGCCCCAGGATATGGATGACGCCGGGCTGCTCATGCCGAAGGACACCAAATCCCTGATGCCCTCCTTCATCACGGCCATGAAACAGCACCGCGTCTGGAGCCGCGAGCCCAAAACCCTTGATTTCGGCGCCTAAATTCGTTCCTTATTCAGGAACCGCTTCCCAATACAGGCTGCCCCGTCGAAAGGCGCGGCAGCCGTTTTTATTAAAAAATCCGAGGAGTTATAGCATCATAACCAACATCAAAAAGCAACTATTCATATCCCGTCATACCCTGTCACCTAACAAACTATTTATTAATTAACCCTCTAAAAAACAACGAAAAAGCCCGCACTTTCATTGTGCGGGCTTTTTATTCAAAAAGAAAGCTTTTGGTACACGGAGAACTATATTTCTATTTAATAATAAGTATATTATGAAATAATAGCATTATAAATAGCATTACCTGCCATATCACTTCCACTTCACTCCCTTCTCCTTCATCTCAGTCACAAACTCCTCATACTCTACGTCACTCATCGTCCCCTTCAACTTCTCTACCAGCTCTTTCCTCTTATCTTTCTTTACCCGGCTCACAGCCTTCACAACCTCGGAAGCTCCATCCATCTTCACCCGGTTTTCCATCAACTTCCTCTCTTCTTTATCCAGTCCGACATCCTGATACACTTTCATCCGGCTTGAATAATCCAAACCTTTCACTCGCGCCATCAATTCCTTCCTCTCTTCCATTTTTGCTTTCCGTTCTTCCTTCTCTTCTTTTTTGGTCGCTTGGATCAATCTCTGCTGCTCTCTGGCTTTAGCCATCTCATTATCCCACAGATGCCCCCATGTTCCGGCCATACTCTTCGTCTCTTTCACAATACGCCCCATCACCTGCACCGCGGCTCCAATCTCCGGCCTTCCTGCCGCCGCAAACAATCCCATACCATTCAACCCTCTTCCCAACTGATTCATTACCTTCCCATACTCCTCTTCCTCACCGTTATACATCCTCACTACACCTTCTCCTCCTCTCCATAACGCCTCAGCATGATCGACCATCGTATTACTAAACTTCATGTACTTTTCGCCAGCCAGTTTTGAATAGATGAACTCTATTACCTCAGCCAATCCAAAAATACCGGAAAACGCCCCCATCGCTCCACTCACCGCAAACCCTTTCCACCTATCCCACAAATCCAACTCTTCCTCATCGTCACCTTGCCCCATCACCCACTTAAGAAACTCCACAATCACCTGATTCATGATCCCATACACTACCCACGCCTGACCAAACCGCCACGCAGCCTCTCCCACACCAATCTCTCCCCTCTTCCACTTCGCAATCGCCATATAACTCAACGCTATCTGCTTGCGCGGATCAGAGCGGAACATCATAAACATACGCCCCAGCGCGTTCGCATGAATCTCCCAAGGGCTCTTCTGCTCTGTCTCAATAGGTTGAGCCGTCCTCCGCACCGCCTTGTCCAGCGCGGCCAACGCCCTCTGCTCCACAACCTCATTACTCAATCCCTCTTTCATGGCTTTCTTCTTGGCCGCCATATACGCAATACCTCCGGAAAACGTTGTAAATGCCGCATCAGTCAATCCAATCGGCAACATCCCGGCTTCCACGGCATCCCCCAGCATGCTCACCTTCATCCTGTTCGCCGTCAAAGCCTGCCTCATTTCAGGACTCACGCCCTGCATCAGCCTTTGTTGTATCGTCGGACTCATCCAAACCTCCGCCAACTGTCCCGGATTCGCCAATGCCCCAATAAACCCTTTCATGGCATCTGAGGGGGACATATCCGCCATGCTGGAAAACATGGCCGGGAGCTGCTTCAGACACGTCTTCAGGTTATATGAAAGCGCACCCTGAGCCATCGCCCCCAACACCCGGCTCACTACTTGCTGAGCTTGTCCGGCTCCGCCCGAATCCTGCGAACCGTCAAATTCTAAATCCTTCACCCACTTGGTCAAATGTGTCCTTGCCTGCGCCCCATGCACCGCATCAATCTTGTTCCCCAGCTCTCCATTCAGCAACACGGCCTTCATATCCCTCATAATCTCCGCAAAACTCGCCCAGTGATCCATCTGCATACTGTGCGCCCAATACGCATTCACACAACTCACCACACGCGGCAGCGCATAATGCTTCCGACGCATCTTGATGCTCCCCACACTCAGCCATCCGCTCCCTCTGGACTCCATCGGATCAACGGCTTCAGCGGCATTATCCGTCACGAAAAACCCCGGAGCATAATTCTGCACTTTAGGCATATCACACCCAAACAACCTCCTGTACACCTCATTATACTCCTTATATCCCCGCTCATACTCCTCCCCTAAATACTCCGCCACCCGCAACGCCCGCACATCAATATGATCCCTCACCTTCCCAATCGCAGCCTCGTCAAAACCCAACGCCTCCAGATTATCCTCATACTCCGGCATCGCGGACATCTGGAGCAAATACGCCGCCTCCAAATCGCTCATCTCCATCTCCACCAGCTCCGCGCCCTGCTCCAGCCATGAAAACTTCACAAACTCCTTCCTGCTCTTCGCCGGAATCTCGCTCAACGCCATCTTCAGGGCATCCATCGCCTTCTGATTCTTCGCCCACTTCGGCATCTGCTCTGCTTCCATCTTACCCTCCGCAACCGCCCGCGCCTCTTCAATCCGCACCCGCTCACTCCTGAACTCGCCTGGCATCTTCACCTCAATCCCCCAAGTCCGATTCTCGCTTAAATCCTTCAACATACCATCCACCACACGCCTCACGCCCAGCTTCACCTGACCATCCACCTTTCTGTCAGCCCTCTTCAAAAACTCCTCCGGCCTCGCAATCCGGTACAAGGCACCGTAATACCGCAACACTCGCCTCTGTCGCACATCATTAAACTCCAGCCGCGCCTTCCTGATGCCCTCTGCAAAATACTCCGTCACCTTCCCCTCTCCAAACAAATCCTCCATCAAATTCTCAAAACTCACAAACCCCCGCACCAAATTCCGCATCCCCTTACCCACACCCACATCATGCTTCGCCGCTCCGGTGCGCTCATTCACGCTCACCGGCTGCTCACGCCCCAGCCCCTTCCCGGCCTCATCCAGCAAATCCGCAATACGCTCACGCCGATCCTCCCAAAACGCCTCATTCGCCAGCCTCCCGGCAGCATACATCTCCTTCAGGGCATCCAGCGCGGCCTGCACTCTTTCCAAATCAGCCGTCAGCCTCCCGTGCATATTGCGCTCATACAAACCTCCAAACGCATCCAGCGCACGTACCCACTCCACCGCCTCATCATACTCAGCCCCGCCAATCAATGCCTTCTCCTCCACCACCTGCTCAGCCGTATTCTTCGCCGTTTCCAGCTCATCCGCATCCAACTCTAACACTCTCTCCACCATATCCAGCCGCTTCTGAATCTCCGCATTCATCTTCCCACGCCGCACCCGGTTCTCGCCCACACTTGCCGCCGCCCATTTTCTAAACCGTTCAAACTCCTTAAATCGGCTCTTCTTCCCTTCATTCACAATATGCCAATCCACATACTTCACCATACGCATCAGCGCATTCATCCGCCCTCTCCACGTCTTCTTCGCCATCACCTCCTCCCGGTAGGAAGCAACAACCTCCGGCCTGATCCCCCCGCGCACATCCCTCGGCAGCTCCGTCACCACGGCATCACATACGGCCATCACGGCCAGCATCCGCTCCCTCACAGCCTCATCATCTCTTCCCTGCTCATCCTTATACACTCCATCCCTTGTAAACCCGTTCGCCTGCAACGCGCTCTCCAGCCGTTTCTGCATTGCTTCATACAACCTTGCTTCCTGCTCAAAAGCATGCCCCTGCACCCCAGCCAGATAATCCCACACACTCTGCCCACCTCGCATCATCCGCATGGCAAACGACACCACAGGATCATCAACCAAAGACTCCATCACCCTAACCCTGCCCTCTGCCGTTCCATCGTGATACAACGGCTTAATCCCATGCCTCCTCAACAGGGAAGTCACCTCCCGATTCTTCTTCAACTCCTCCGGCATTACCGCATACACCCACTCATCCAACCCGACAGCCCTTTGAGGCACCGCTTCCAGATAATCCTCCAACTCCGCCCTCAAGCTCTTCAGGGCATCCACCCCTTTCTCTAAAACATCCTCCCTCATCAACAGCTTATTCAAACGCGCCCCTCTGGGAAAAACCTTCTTCAACGCCGTCATCACCTTGCCAGTCGTCGGGTTCCCCGGCACCTTGCTCAACGCCTCCATCGCCGCAGACTGAATTTCCACGCTACTGCTGTAACCAAACACATCCCCGCCCGTAAACACATCAGACACAACCTCACGGAACTCCCGCAACAGCTCATCAGTCATCTTCTTGGATGTACCGCTCACGGCGGAATCAGACAACCGCTCACGCATCGCCTTCACCTCATCCATGCTCCCCAGACGCTCCGCCTGAGCAGCCCTCACCTTCCCGGAACCAAACACAAGTTGTTGTTCCCTATTGCGCCCCTTGCGGCTCAGCATCCACTTCGTCAAACTCTCCAGCGTCGCCTCCGTGCCCGTCCCCTCAATATACCGCTCTTCGCTGAACCACCCTGCCAACTTCTCCTGAACCCACTTCTCATAAGCTCTCTTATGATTATCAGCATATCTCGCCAGCATCTTACTGTTGGCATTCAAATCCGGCACACGTTTCCCCATCCTGCGGGCATCCTGCAACACCTCTCTCAACCCCTGCTTGTCGCTCAAGAAAAGACTGTTTAAGAGCGTCTTCCGCCTGTTTTCCCGCATCTTGGTCACAATCTTCGGCTTCCTCTTTTCCAATTCCGCATGCAGCCCGCCCACATACTCATCAATAGCCGCTTCCGCCTTCTGCCGCACCTCTCCCGCCCTGCTTTCATACTCTTCTTCACTCAGCGTCTCATAAGCGGCCAGCTCATCCCTCAATGCCCTCGTCATCCACTCATGCTTCATCGCCGCGTTCCTCATCTTCGGACGCGGACGATAACCACTCTGCCACGCAAACAATGCCTTGCCATCCTCATCGCGCAAACAACGCTCAACATCCTCCCGTGAAGTCTTATCACCGGCGGAATCCAAAGCTATATAATAGCGTAGGCCATGCAACCAACTGCTATCCTCCCTGCTTTGATACACATCCTCCATCTTGAACAAATCAGCTACCGTTTGTTCCCGGCTCTCCCGCCCCACCGCCTTATGAACCAAATACGGCATCTTTCCTGTCCACGCGTCGCGGCTGTACACATCCGCGCCTCCTTTTGGGTCGATCATCCCCGGACGGCCTATCAGATAAATACTATTATCCCCACCCCATGAATACGGTTGATCCAGCCTTGTCACCGCCACGCTCGGCACGGGCATCCCTCCCAGTTTCTCCGCTTCCATCAACTTCTCTGGGGAAATACTGTGCACAGCACCAAGATTCTGTACCGCCCTCACGGAAAACGTAATATCCGGATTCTTCGGATCAAACGTCCCGCGGTTATCCGTGGCGGACTTGATCTGATTCGGCTCAAAGGCAATGTACTCCGTCCATTTACCCAGTACAACCATGAGTCCATCATGTCCTCTTTCTTGAGCGCTGTCGGCTATCTGGGCCGCTCCTGCCGCATACGGCCGGAATATTCCAAACCTGTCATCTTCATGAAAATTCCCATCCCAGATATTTAAATAATCGCCTATCTCTTCAGCAGACTTGTAATCATTAAAAATAAACGGATTCCTGATATTCAGAAACAGAGCCAGCTTCTTGTTCCCGTACGGAGTATTCTCCATATTGGTAAAATAAAATCCTCTACCCCATATACCATAATCAGTAGCAGATCCAATCATGGCCTTGTCAAACACAGTGAAATCACCGTATGTCCCATGATACACCACCCTCGGCTCCCCGTTCTCGTCCACCACCTTGGAAGCATTCTGCGGATCCTTCTCCCAATCGCCAAACCAATTCTTAAACGCCGCCGTGCGCACGGAAAGCCACTGGTCTTCCGTCAGATTCGTATCTTTCCCGTTCGGGGCCTTCATGAACGTGTCCGCAGCCACAGCTTCCTTCTTGATTGCCTCTTTTTCCAGAGATAGGGAAAACGTTCCCGCTTCCTTCGCAGCCTCCACAATTCGCCCCCTTTGATCGCTAGCGGAAAAAGTAACATCTGCCTCATTTTGTCCAGCTAAATCTCTGTCAACATAATTGACAAACTCCTTCAACAACGCTACCCTTCCCTTGTGGGGTACTCCATCCCCTGCCTCGCCCGTGTTTGGGACGCGGGGTCGTTGCAGGGTGGCGGAAGTACCCTTCATGCTATCTACGTCCTCCACCGTGGAAGCATCCAGATCATAAAACAACTCCCCATTCTTCCCCTCTGCCACGGCAATATTCACATAGGCCAAATCAGCACTCCCATCATCGGAAGCCCCCTTGAAATCCGCTTTCGTCAAATAATAATGAAATCTGGCTATATTAGGCTTACGTTTCAAATCTGAATTCTCGCCGGAATAAATAAACTCAGCCCGCCCGGCCAACTCCGGCAGCACGGCTAACGCAGCTAAAACCCGTCTATCGGCTGCATGCTGTTTCACTTCCCTCCACCCCTTGCCTCCCACCTGCACCCGCTTCCCGTCCCCCATCACCAGCGCATACCCCTGTTCCTGAGTCTCCTTCTGCAACACTCTATACCGTTCCCGAATATCCCCCAGCGCATCCTTCAAATCAGAAGCATACGCTGCCGGCACATCCGCAGCAACAGGCTCCATCCCCTCCACCCGGTGGAACGCATCAGCCACACGCCGGGCCTCCGCCATCGGTACGCGCCTTACCCTGTCCCCCATGCTGAAACTCACCTCCTGCCCTTCCCCTCGCGCCGCATACCGCTTATACCCATACACCACGCTATCATACACCGCGCTCAACAACTCCCCGGAATCGGCAAAATCAAACCCGGCCTCATTCGCCGCCTCCAGCACATCGGACACACGCCCTTCCCGGCTGAAAAACTGCTCTGCACGCGCCACCACCCGTTGCTCAAAACTCTTCCCCAGCGTACCATCCTTCCTGCGTCTGCCCTTGGCCGTCCGCGTCGTCGTCAGGGCATCATAAATCCGTTGCAGCTCTCCGGTTAAATCGGAACCGGCCTCAGCCGCCGTCTTCGGGTGCGGCAGCCTCCCGGCCACCCACTCTCCAATCTCCGGCACATCCCCCATCGCCTCCGCCTCAATCTGCGCCTGTTCCTCCCTCCTCGCGCGCTCCGCAATCGCCGCCTCGTCAAACCCGGCAAAATCATTCAACAGGCGGCGAAACTTCTCGCTCATCTTCCCCTGTACGTCCGCGCCCAGCATCTTCTTCGCCAGCATCACATCCTGTGCAAACTCAAAATACTTGGCAAACAACAAAGCGAACATCTTGAACCACCGCCGCAACTTATCCGGCAGCCTCTCATCGGAAATGTGCCCCATCAAATGTGCTCGCGCCGCCTTGCTCACCCCTTCGCAAACCGCCTGTAACCTGTCCACCCCTTCCCCGGTCGCCAAAAACGTCTCACCCGTTGCACCCTCCAGCCGCTTCAGTTCATCCTCAAACTCCGCCACCGTCCACTCATTATCCTTAATCAACACCTTCGTCATCCCCTCCGTCCACTCCTCATAAACGTCAAACGGATTAGCCCCCCGGTACAATCTGCTCACCACCTCATACCGTCCGTTCGCAAACTCCTGCGCCACATTGGCTCCGTACACCCGCAACCGGGCAGCATCCACCCCGGCCTCCACTCCCATCTGCGCCGCATAAATCCTCTCCCGGCCTTCGGCAGACTTACGCATAAAATCACCCTGTGTCTTCAACTGCGCCAACGTCATCGGCACACTCAACTTGCTCCGGTCAAAACTCATCCGCCCATCCTGCCCCACATCGCTCAAATGCTGCATCATCTCCTCATTCGCTTCATCCTGCACCCTCCCAACATACCCCTCATCCTTATCCCGGTACTGCCGCAAGCTGCTCTTCAGCCCGGCCACCACCTCATCCTCCCGTTCCTCCAAATGCCGCAGCACGGCCTCATACGCATCATCATACGTATCATAAAACTCCGGCCTGTCCCCCAGCTCCACCACATACTGCATCTCCTCCGTAAACTCATTCATCTTCTCGCGGATCGGACTCGCCACGAACTCCCGCAACTGCTCATTCACAGCCTCCACATACTGCTTCATCGCCTCCTTCTCATCCACTTGCCTTCCACCCTTGCGCTCCGGCACAGGCCCATGCTCAAAACTCAGCACAGGCCCGCTCCCCACCTCGCTCACGCCGCCGCTCTCCGGCCCCTTCACACCCACCACAGCACCCTTCCCCTCCTGCACCTCCGCTCCATCCACACGCACCTCATCCACCCCTCGCGCCGTCTCCGCCGCATGCGCTTCAGCGGCGGCCACCACATCCATCGTCCTCACCCCGCCGCGGGCAGCCAGCTTCCTCATCCCGTCCGCGTCACCCAGCCCCACCTTCACGCCGTCCACCTCCTTCCCATAATTTTGGCGCATAAAATCCTGAATCCCATCCTGCATCATCGCATACCGCGCCACGTCACTCTCCTCCGCCCGCATCCGGGCAAGCAGGGAATCGCTAAAACCAAACGTCCGCTTCAGCTTCCCATACTCCCGGCTCAACTGCCGCTGCATCCCGGCCTCAGCCGTAAACCGCGCCCCGGCCCCCACCAGCGCAAACGCCAGCACGGAACCAAACAACTCCATATTCTGGTCACGGTTCGTAAAATCCTTCCAAAACCGCTCCCAATCAATCCCCGGAGCCTCCCCGGCCATCACGGAAGCCAAACTCTGCATTACCGGATCGGCCAAATCCTGCAACTTCTCCGTCGTCATCTCCTCGCCCAGCACCATTCCCCCAGCCACGCCGGAACGCGCCCCTGCCCGCAGGGCGGAACTCTTCAGCCGCATCGCCTGACGGCTCAGACTCAACTTGCTCATCCACTTATCCACAAACGCGCTCCCGGATCTCAACCCCATCACTCCCTTTGCCACGATCGCCCCGGCCCGATCCAACGCCCCTTGAACCGCGCCGCTCGCCGCCGCGCCTCCCAGCCTCGCCAGCCTTCCGCCATCCGGCCGCTCCTGCACGGCCTTACTGTAACTATCCCCGGCATAAGACATCGCCGCCACTCCGGCCCCCACGCCGGAAAAACTCAACGCCGTAATCGGCACAGACCGCACCGCGCTCAGCACCCCATTCCCAAACCACCCATACTCCGGCTTGTTAATCGGCCTGTACGTCCCCTGCGCCATCGCCAGAAAAGCATCCAGCCTCCGGCCATACTCATCCGCCGCCTTCGCGTCAGCCTTCAGGGCAGACCCGTCCCCGCCAAACAACTCCTTCACTCCCCCCGCCACATCCAACTGTGCGGCAATCCCGCCGCGCAGCAACGACCTGATCCCGTTACCTAAATCCTCCCAGCCACGGTTCCCGGCCTTCCATACATTCGCCATATAACTCCTCTCATTCCCGCCCTTGCGCTGCACAATCTCCGCCAGCGCATCCATCTGGGCATCCGTAAGGCCATCCATCGCCTTCAGGGCTTGGTGGATTGAAGCCATCCCCTCCGGCTGAAAAATCCGGTTCGCCGTCCCGTCAGCATACTTCACGGCCCACTCCAGCCCCTCCATCACGCGCGGCAATACCGGCTCCAGCCCTCGCCTTGTCCTCTCCGCATCCGCCTTCACCCATCGCAATGTATTCCCCACCTTCTTATACATATCCTCTCCCATTTGTCCCCTCTGCTCCCACAACGCCTGTCTTCCGTCCCCGCCCGTCAGCACAGCCTGCCTCACGCTCTCGGCAGCCCCCTTCAGCAACTCGTCAGCTTGTGCGTCCTTCTGAGCCTGACGACTCAAAAACATGTATACTGTTTGCCCAGGCTTATTAAAATCAACCTGTTCTCCCTGTTCCTTCAAACGGATGCACATCTGCTCCAGAACAGGCACTCCATTTCCAGCTTCCACCTGCCACTTTGCATAACCACCCTCATTCAAAGCCCAACCAAACACTATAGAGCGATAACGCATCTCATCTCCAATCTCTCCATCCGGTAGCTTCCGCTCTGCAAACCGCTTCTTCAAACCTTCCGGAATCTTTTTTAGATCACCGCAAAACACACTCCGGTGCCAAACCTCCTTATCCTTTCGCCGCTCCGCGGCAGCATCCTCATTCACACCGGCCTGAAAACGCAGCACATCCGTAAAAAACGGCAATCCACGCCGCTTCCTCGCCACAAAATAATTCTTCAACCTCTCCCTCTCCTCGCCCAACACCCTCATCTTCTCCGCCCTCAATGGATCATCCCCTCCTTTCCTCAAATCAGCGGCCAGCATCTTCCCCCTCTGATAACTATTCCAAGCGTCAGCCTGCCAGCCCTCCCCCTTCTGCCGCAAATACCGATCCATTGCCGGATCAATCTCCACAGGGAACAACTGCCTGCCCTCTCCGTCATCATAAACCGCATTCGCGCTCTCTTCCGCAAACTTATCCCTCTTCCCGCTACGTTCAAACTCCTTCGCCTGAGCCGCTACCTGTGAAATATCATTTCCAAACATAAAAACTTTTAACTATTAAACATTAACAAGAAACATCACTTCTCCCCATTCTCCCACGCCCATTTGGCCTCCACCATCCGCTTCAACTCACTCAACTCTGCTGCCGAACTCGTTTTAATCACATGGACAGCGGCCTGATAACACCGTTGCAAATCATAACCCTTCATATCCACCTTGCTCAACACCCTCCTCCACTCATTCCGCCCCTGAACTTCATACCCCCAATTTCCATCCAACGGAGGCAATAACGCAGCATTCCCCGCAACATTCACATCTATGCCAAGCTCATCCATTGCCTCGCCTTCTTCAACATCCCTGCGAGGGACAACAACCGGTTCAGAAGCGGCAACTCCGGAAAATTTCACATTCTCACTCCACTCCGGTACAACTTTTCCACCGTTCACCGCCAACCTCATCGCCTGAGCCCGAATCTCCTCACGGCTTGCCCCCGGATTCTCACGCACCCACTTATCCAACCCTTGTTGTACTTGATATGCCATCCCCATCACACTCTCATGCACTTTGAAATCAACTAAACCATCATCATCCTTCCATTTCCCAAAACTACCGCTATCCACCAAACTCTTCACAACACTCGCCGCCTCCTTGGCCGCCCCCCGGAACCGTGCGGGCACATTCCCCACGGCCAGATCCTTCAGCTCCGCCATCATCCTCTCCTTCGTCGTCTTGGAAAGCATGGACGTGGCAATCTCCCTCTCCACCTCCGCCTGCATCGTCCCGTCAACATCCAAATCAGGCTCATACCCCCGCAACAAACCATCCACCCGCATAAAATCCTCCGGACTCGTGTACAACTCCGCCTCCTCCTTCCCCATCTTCTCCACAGCCTTCCTCCGCCGCTCTTCCGCCGCCAGCAAACTCATCGCGTCATCCACGGCCACGCGCCCCGCTTCCACATCCTTCTTCAAATCATTTCCCCGGAACTCCCGGCCCTCAAACGCATCCATCACATACCCCTGAGCCACTCCGGCCTGAGCCTTGCGCCTTGCCGCCTCCGCCTGTTTCCGGAACCCCTCAATCACATCCGGCCTACCCTTCACCGCATCCAGCCCTCCCGACTTCTCCAGCGCATCCAACCCATGAAAAGGATCTCTCTGAATCGCCGTCTGCACCCTGCTCTCCGTCTCCTTGAAACTCACATCCTGAAACATCAACTGCTGCTCATCCGGCTCCATCACCCCCTCCGCGCCAGCCGTCTGCACCGCTTCCCTCGCGCCATAATAATCCCCACCCCTCAGGCAAAAATCATACCTCGCCTTGAAAGACTTGGCAGCCCTCTCCTTACTCGCCAGCAACTCCCTGCGCCCGGCATCAATACGGCCCGTTGACGTAAACGCATCATACCACAGCCGCGCCCGCTCCTTCACCTCCGGCGTCTTAAACTTAACCTTGCGGAACATAGGCCCCAGCCTCTTGCTCACCAGCGCATTCCAGCGGGCCTCCCTCCCCGGCTTATTCCCCGCCGCCAGCTCGGCATTATCCCATACCCCCCTCTCCTCCTCCATCAACCTCTTCACATCCTCAAAACTCCCCGCATCGGCCATCCTGTCCGCCTTCTCCTGCAACCGCGCCCTCTCCTCATCCTCCCGCGCCAGCAACCTCGTCCCGGCCCCCATCTCCCCGGCCACCTCCGCCGCCGCGCGCGCCGGAGCCGTTGCGGCCCCCGTATCAGCCAGCACAGGCTCATGATACCCGCTCAACAAAGAAAACTTATCCATATCTACTTGAAAGCATTAAAAGCCGTTGCGCCGCCCTGCACCACGCCGCTCAGCAAACTCCCGAATCCGGACACCTTGCCGGCCCGCTCCGCCTGCCTCCCCTTCCACCTCTCCATCTGGGCCTGCTCCCTCATGGCGGAAGACCGCTGCAAACTGCGCGCCGCCAAATCATTCACCTCCTGCTCAAACCGCGTCGCAACCTTCATCTCCCTCCCCAGCGCGCTCCCGCTCCGTTCCACGCCGCTCGCCGCTGTCTGCGCGGCGGCCTGCCCTGTGGCCACCCCCTGCATTGCCCGCATCCTCATCTGATTCTCCGCGCTCTCCGCATCCAGCGCATCCGCCTCCCTGTCCAGCGCGGACGCATTATAATAAGCCGTCTGCCGCGCCTGCCGCCCGGCTTCCCTCTCGGCGCGTCCCCGGAACGCGCCGGCCAGCCCCTGAAGACCGGCCATACCTAACTGAAACCATTCCATAATATAATATCTATCAATAAACTACTTTGAAAACTGCACATCAAACCCCAGCAAACGCACATCGCCATCCCCGGCGCACCGCAACTCAAACACCAGCTCATCACTCCACACCCCCGGCACCGTCAAATCCTGCCAGCCGTCCAGCACATCGCCCCGGCTCCTGCTCAACTCCGTCAACCGCCCGCAAAACCCTGCACGCACCCCATCCGCCGCGCTCGCGACAAACCGCGCACGCACGCTCACACTCCCTGACTTTACCCCCGCACCCTGCTCAAACGCAAGCCCATTTGTAACCAGTACGGACTCATACGGCGCCCCGGCATCTCCCCCACGGCTCCATCCGTCCCGGAACACGCCGCACCCCTCCACCAGCCGCTCCAGACTAACCCGGCCATCACGCTCCACAGCCAGCCACACCTCATCGGCATCCTGCCCATCCATCACGGCCACGCTCAACGCCCTGCCGCCCCCTCCCAGCACATGCCTCGTCCACGCGCACACCCGCTGCTCGGCATTATACGTCAGAACAGCCAGCCCGCCATCAGCCCTCACCCCCCAAATCCTCACCTCCGGCACGCGCTGCACGGCCAGCCCCACAAACCCTCCCGGCCCGCCTGCATGCTCGGCAAACGTCGTCGTATCGGCGGCCCTGTACCCGTCCGCCTCAAAACTGTACCCCAGCTCCTTCACCCTCATCCCCCCTCTCTGGACAAACACGCATCCTCCATCCGTCGCCTCCGCATCCACCCGGCTGCACCCCACCCTCAACTGCACGGCAGCGCGGCAAAAATCAGGAGTCACCACGCCGCCCTCGCCTCCGCTCAGCCGCCAAACCTGGGCCGTGGAACCAATCAACAAATCATTCACGCTCTCCATCCACACAATCCGGTGGCAATCCTTGGCCGCCAGCGTCACCTGAATCGCATCCTCATCGCTGTCCCCAATCTGGAAATTGGCAAAATCATCCACCACGCTCCCCCACACCGTCTGTGGATTCGCCGCCGTCCCGGCCAGCCACAACCTCCCTTGGTGCATCGCCACAGCACTCGGCCACCCGCACCCTCCCCCAAACATCCCCCTGCTCCACACATCCGTCACCGCCCTCTCATACGGCAATCCGGCTCCCCCAAACGTCTTATAACTCAACCTCAGCACCCTCCACTTCATCCCACCCATCTCTGCCGCCGTCCAAACCTGAACAATGCCTCTCCCCACGGCACCGGACAAAAAATTCACCATATCCATCCCCCCGCTGCGCCACCCGCACCACTTCCACTTCCTCGGCCAAAACCCATTCACCGTCGCCTTGCTCTCGATCGTCGTGCCATCCTCCAAATCCCATACAGACTCGCACCAACCGCCAAAACCAAAATACAACAACACCACACGCCCATCCTCCCTCTCCACACACCCGGCCAGCCCCAAAAAGGAACCCATCTTCTCAACCACCTTCCCATCCTCATACAAACACACACTCCCCATGGCAGCCTCCCCATCCGCCACATCCCCAGCACTCTCTCCGCACAACAACACAGCCCGGCCATCCCGCAACGGCATCACATGCCAGACAGCCTTCTTGCTCCCGGTCACCGTGCAGGCAGTCAAACTCTGCGCCACAGGATCATACACCGCGCATGCAACGCCATTCTTGCAGGGGCAAAGCAACACCCTCCCGCCATCCACCACAGCGGCCCTCCGGTAACTCCCGCTTGTAACTGCCAGCCCGGAATGCGCCACCTCCGCCAAACTTCCATCCGCAGGATCATACACATAAAAAGCCGTCGCCATATACGGAGTCAGCAGCACCCGCCCATCATCCAGCAACACCGCCTCGCCAAAAAAACCATCCCCAACCCCTTCCAACAGCACCTCACTCTCCTCCCCGCTCTCCATATCCAGCACACAACACCTTGCCCCACCGCTGGTCAAAAACGCCCGGCCATCCTTCAACACACATCCCCCTACCCATCCGCAGCCATCATCCCGTTCCTCGCCAACCTTGCGGCCCCCTCCGTTCACCCGGTCAAACACATAACAGCAGGCATGGGCCTTCCCTGCCAGCAGCAGCCTCCCCCCATCCAGCTCCAGCACCGTCCCCCACACCTCCTCCCCGGAATCGCCAACCCCGGCAACCAGCCCCTCCGCCTCATAATCCCACGCATTCAGCCTCAACTCATGCCTGCCCCAGTTAGTCGCCGCGGGCTTATACTTCATCACCCGCAACTGCAAACGTGTAGGACGTTCACACGTGCCGCTGAACTCAAAATTCCGCCAATCCCCGTCCCATGACCAAAACCTGTGCAGCACCTCAAACTTATGAGGGCTCAAACTCTCATCCTCCGCATCCGCACCCATCAACTGAAACTCGCCCTGCCACCGCTGATCCTCATTCCCGTAAGTCTTCAGCGTCCACGCCCCCTCATGGCACACGAACGCCCTCTGCGGCCCATCGCTGGAAGCCCACCACTCCCGCATGCTGTTAAACCCGCTCCCAAATCGGCTCACCACCCATCCGGGAAAGAAAAACTCCGGATAATCAGCCAAACTCTTGCTCCCCTTATAATCCGTCCTCCCGTAATACTGCTTATAACATGTCCATGTAACACGCACATCGCCGCTCACCGTCCACAACTCCTGCCCCGCCAAAACAATCGTACCCGCAGCGGACAAATCAGGAACGGCCTCGGGCGGATTACTCGTACCGGTCAACTCCGCGTAAGTCTGCGCCACCACCACTCGCTCCGCCATATGCTGAGTATAAAGAACACTCGTGCCAAACTCCTCTGAGCGGAACACATGGCGGTCAGCACCAAACGTCAACCCACCCGCATCACGCTCAACCCATGCCTCCCCATCCTTGGAAATCGCAAACTCCCTCGGACTCCGGTCAAACTCCATCACCGCCAGCCTCCAATCATCATCGCCATGCCTCTCCAGCCTCTGCGGAGCCACCCTCCCGCACACCACCCACACCACGTCATTGCACTGCACCCACCGCAGCTCCGGCAAATCCTGCTCCGTCCACGGACTCTCCAGCCGGGCGGCCAAACTCCCATCCAGCCGGAACACCTCCACAAACCCCGCTCCAAACACCACCATATACCGCCGCTCATCACTCACATCCATCCCCATCAGCCGCACCCGCCCGCAAGCGGCCCCTCCATCCACCGCACACATCCTCTCCGCGCCGGGCCGCCGCATCAGCCCGCCGAAAGTATGAACAAGAAAATTCACAATCGTCTGCGCGCTCCGGCCATACCCATCCACATCATACCTTATCGCCCCCATGCGGTTCCACTCACCTCCGGTAAACGCCACCCTCATCCCGCTCATACAATCCCCCTCCTCCCCCACGGAGACACCGTTTCATCTCTCCCTCCCCGTCCCATATCCTGCAACCGCGCCCGGTACTGCGCCCTCATCTCCAGCCGCCTCACATCCGCTTGCAGCCGTCCCTCCAAATCCCCGCGCCCGGTAACGGTCAATGCGCACAGGCACGCCAGCTTGGCGGCCAGCAGCTCTCCATCCGCACAACACCACTCATGGGCGGCATCATCCGGCCTCACTAAATACACCACGCGCACCTCCCTCCCTTCCCCTGTCCAAAACAACCTCCCGTCAAACACGCACCACCCGGCCCCATCCACATCCACCACATCCACACAACCCTCCGGCAACGCCTCGCTCCGCACAAAACCGGGCAGCCGCAAATCCTCTTCACCCTCCAACTGCGCCACCCTCTTCGCCCACACAGGCTTCACCTCCTGCACAACATACTCCACTGCGCTCGGCCACATGGCTCGCAACACAGCCCCCACCTCCTCATCATCCAGCCCCGTCACAGGAGCCTTTCCCAACTTGGCAAGGGCAAAATTAACCACATCCAACTGCTTCATAACATCATCAAAAAACTAAGCTGAAAACGGAGGGCGGCCCGCAGACCGCCCCCCGCCGCTCCACGGCAACAAACATTGCCCGGAAACAACTCCTTACTGTGCGCACAGCACCTTAACAAACCCCTTCTCCTCCAGACGCGTCGCCCCGCAGGCAAACTTCGCGCGGATCTGCAACGCCTCATCCAAATCATCCCGCACGGAAATCTTCACCTTAAAATCATTCCACAGCCCGAACTGGGCGCGGCTCTTCACCCATGCAAGGCACTCCCTCACCCCCTCGGACTTGGGCAGACGCTCCGTGCGGACAAACTTGAACCCCATAAACGTATCAACCTTCCCATCCACCAGAGCCTTCACGCTATTATAATCATAAGAAGTCACCTCCGTCGTGCTCAGCAAATTAAGAATCTGCGCGGAAGAACACGCAAACACAAGCTGATCCCCGGCGGCGGAACTATCCTCCGTCCACGCATCCGCCTCCTGAAACATCTGCAACGTCCGGCGCAGCTTAGCCAGCGTCAGGCCGCTTGCGGCCTTCGTGCCGGACTCCACATAATCCTTGGCAACAACTTGGTCAGCAGGAAACTCCACAGCCTTCGTCCCGTCCTCGCCCACAAAATTCTGCCCTAGAAACGAGGCAATCATCACATCATCCATCGTCCGGTTCGCCGCCATCCTCAACCCCTCCAGCGTCTTGCTCACCGGTAAATCCAAATCGCCAAGCTTCGTCGCGTCAAACTCGTCAAACCCTACCGCCTTGGTGAAAATGCGCGGACGCATGGAACGCCTCAACGTAGGAGCCTCATCAAGCGCAGTGCTCCCCATGCGCGTCGTCTTCTCCTTAAAATCAAGCACCCCGTACTGGTCGATAAACTTCACCTTCCCCTTGCAATCCCTGTCCACCGTCACCAGCTTCTCCAATGCGCTCACCTTCTGCTGCAACAGCACCCCCCACTTATTCGTGTACTTGACCTGATAATTATCGCTAATTGTAACTGCCATAATAATATAATAACTAACTGTTAATAACTCTTGTCCTTACTCGCTCTCCATGACCCTAAAACCCCATCAGGCGGTTATACTGCTCGTCGGCATACCTGTGATTGGCATGGTTCGGATTCATAAACGCCTCATGTAAAGGGTGGCTCGGATCATTCATCATCCTCTCCGCCTCCGCCTTCCCCCCGGCAGCCGCGCCCCCGGGCATATTAAGCCCCTTGGCAGGCTCATCCTGCATCATCGCCCCCATCTGCGCCAGCAACCGGATCATCACCGGATTCGTGCCAATCACCGGATCATCCACCACGGCACGCACCTCCTCACCACTCACCCCGGTCATCTTGGCCAGCATCTCCAGCGCACTCACCGCACTCCTCACATGCGCCCCATAGCCATCTCCCCACAACCCCTCCAGCTCAGCCTTCACAGCGGCCACGCGCTCAGCCTCGGCGGCATCCGCCGCCCTCTGAGCCTCTGCGCTCCGGGTGGCAAACTCATGCACAATCCCCTCAAACGCCTCCTTCGGCACCCCCAGCTCCCAAGCCTTGCGGCCCAGCACCTCCACCGCCTCCGCATCCCACACCCCCTCCGGCAGCCCCTCCGGGGCAGCGGGCAAAAACTCATCGCCCGCAAACTCCTTATTCATCCCAAGAGCCTCCCTCCATGCCGTCATCGCCGCCTCATCCCCCAAATCATACCGCAGCACGGCGCCCGCTCCGGGCGCACCGCTTCCGCCATCTCCACTACTGCTGCCGCCGTCTCCTTCTCCTCCATCCCCGTCACCGTTTCCGGCCCCATCTCCACCAGCATTATTTCCGGCACCAGCCATCAGGCTCACCGGGCCACCGCCGCCATTTGCGCCCCCGTCACCAGCCTCCTCGCGCAAAAAACCATTCGCAACCAATTTACCAATAAACATAATAATTAATCTCTAGTCTTTAATACTTAATAAATCCACCAACGCCACCTCACGCATCCCCCTGTCTCGCTCCCGCCCGCCACGCTCAAACCTCACCCGTTCCACCCCCTGCGCCTGCTCGCCCAGACAACCCCGTGCCAGCTCCACCAACTCATGAACACTCCCCCACGCCAAATGCACATAAAACACGCGCCCCCCGTCCACCAGCCACCCCAGCAACACAACCTCCCCGCTCATCGCCGCCACACCTCCCGCATCCAGTACCCGTCTGCACTCCTCCCACAAACGCTCATGGCCGCCCGCATACCTCACCGCCCACTCATACCCGCTCATCCTTGGTAAAAAACCTGAAAAACTCCACGGCGGCGGGTTCCATGATCACAAAAGCCGGGTAGTCGCGGGAAGTAAACACCCTGCGCCCGCCCTGCGGATTGACGGCCTCCACGGTCAAATCTACGGTTTCCGCCGTCCGCATCGGGTCATCCTCCTCCGGAGCGTAAAACTCTTTCAGCCTTGCCCAAACCTGCACCGCCTGCCACGGTTCCGCCAGTCCAACCAGCGCGGCAACGACGGCCTGCATGGCCAGGGCCTGATCCGCTGGAATATCGTCCGCTGTATAGCGGGCCGGAGGTCGATAACCGCCCTTGTCCTGATAAATGGCCGTCAGGGTGAATTCTCCCCACTCGCCGGGCCGGGGAAACTGTATCTGTATCTCTGAATTATTCATGCTCAATCTTCGGTAGTCGTTTCGGCTTCCGGATCAACAAAATCCTCCACCGCCTCGGAGACAATGATATTGCTCTCCATGGAGGAAAACCCGTAATATGCCGGATTGACGTTATTGCAATGCAAGTGCATCGTCGCAGGAAGGAACGCTCCGGCCAACGCCCAGCTGTTGGTATTCTCCATATCAAGATAATATCCGGAAAAGGGATAAATACTCTCAAAGCAATGGACTCCCTTCACCGTGGCGATTTTGACGCAGCCGCGGGAGGAATTCCCGCCATGCAGCAGCCACAGCGCTCCCCTGTCTTCGGTGTCGTATCCTCCGTCCTGGTATTGCTCGTAAACCACCGCGTACACGCAGACGGGATAACCGTTATTGGAAGACGTCTCCGGCGCGAGGGCCTGCGTCGTCTTCATCTTCCATTTCTGCTCGGCATTGGAATAATAAATCTCCCGGACACGAATATGATACCCTCCCGCGTCCGCGTCCCGGACATGATCAAACGTAATATCGATAATCTCCCCAATCCTGTAGCCGCCCGCCGCCTGATCCGGCACCAGCGTAAACGCGTCCCTGTCCCTTCCCATGCGCGCGACCGTTGTCATCTGTCCGAACCTGGCCGTGAATTTCGTGCTGACAGCCGGCAGGCGCAGCGGGGCCACCCACCCCCGGATGCTGGAATAATTGTGCATGGGCCTCGCGTTGGTCACGAGGCCGCATTTCACGGTAAAAGAGGAATTGGGAGGGACATTGAAATAAAGGGAATTGGGTTCCATGTCTGTTTTGAAAACCGTCCCGTTGGAAGACGAGCAATTCGCCGGGCGCGGATAACACCTGACGGAAAAAGCATCAGTTACGGCAGCCAGCCCGGCGGCGTACAGGCGGTTGACGCCGGATTCACTGGTCGGCGAGCCCACGGCCAGCGGGATGTTGACGCCGCCGTTGGCGTTGACGGTCCCTGTAAAAGTCCCGGACTCCGCCAGCAAACTCTTCAACGTGGCATCATCCCCCGGCTGAATGCCGTCCCGGGCAGACAATCCCGGGACGGCCCCCTTAAAAGTCTGAGTAACCAGCGCATGCTCATCGGACACCTCCACAGCATCCGTAGGAGCTACAAAACCGTATTGCCCCTCTTCGCCCGCTTCCAAAACAAGCAAGGGAGAAGCCCCATCAAAAACGGCATGAACGGTACAGGCCGTCGTACACGTCAGCACATACGCACAACCTTTAACGGTATCAACAATCATACAGCCCCCTCCTTGAAATACTTATCAATCGCCCCGGCAATCGCCACGCAAAGCGCGTCAACCCGTTCTTCCAGCCTGTCGCAATCCGTCACGTGTGAGGACGCAAACGCAGGCTCCAGCATCAACGCCGGCATGCGCGTTTCTCTGAAATAATAATAACCTCTGTCACTCTTACACTTGATCGGCTTCAAACCGCGATCAGGGAGCCTCAGCACATCACACATCGCCGCCTGTATCAGTTCAGCCGCTTTCTTCCCGTTCTTGGAGGCGTACCAATACAAAGTTTCTGTGCCTCCAATTCCTGTATCTGCACCATTGAAGTGAAACTCCACGGCCAAATCCGCTCCCACCGCATTACACCTCCGGGCCGCGTAAATCGGTGTCGTTCCCCCAGCCTCAGACCGATTGCACACCACAGCCTCATAACCCAGCCGCTCCAACTCATCCTTCACCTTGCCAATATGGGCCGTCCAGAAAGAAAACTCTGAATGCTTCCGGTTCGTCATCACAGCCCCTCCATCCTGCGGGCTATGCCCGATGCTCAATGCTACTTTCATCTATTTATTCTTGCTTATAAACTGTTCATTCGCCTCTACTACAAACTGACACGAACTGCACTTATGCTCGGCCACCCGACGCGCCTCCCGCTCCTTCTCCAACTCCGCCTGCAACTTCTCATTCTTCTTCGTCTCCCTCCAAAGGAAAATCGACATCACGCTCACCACACTCGCCGGAGTCATCAAACTATCAATCGTCGGGGTAGAAGTAACGGCATTCGCCACCGTCAGCATCGCCGCGCCAAGAACGGAACAGCTCGTCAGGGAACCGGTCATCTTACTTATCCTGTTTAACTACGGGAGAAACATCACTCACGGGCTGAACCTGTGAAAAACTCACACGCCCCGGCTCCAGCACCAGACAGGCCCCATCCTTGCACACCTCAGCCCGGTCTGGCGTCACATTCACGGAATGCCCACAACCGGACAGAGACATTCCCAAGCCGCCAAGGATAGCCCCGGCAATAACTGCTCCGGCGGCATACAGGGCCTTTTCCCACCAGCTAGACTTGCCGGCAGCCTTAATACCGAGATAGGCCCGAACATCTTCCAGCGCATGCTTACCGATGATCGGGAGGGCAGTATTTGCTACGGCAATCCATCCTTGTTGATCGTTTTCCGTCAGGTCTGCCCAGTGAGGGATTGGAGTGTTGGACTCATTGTGTGCCTGGGCTGCATAGTACATGTGCATTTCTCTGGCGATAGCCTCGGCATGATTGCATTCTTTATCATTAATCATATCACTTCTTCTATCTTCAATCTGTTGAGCTCCGCCTTCTGCCACCTCCGCCACGGCAGGCCGTTTCGGCCCCTTCCCCGTACTCTTGCCAATCCCTCTCCTGTACCGTCTCTTCATTACTCGCCCTCCTCTCTACCCTTATCCTTCGGCAGCATCTCCAGCCACAACACCACCTCCCGGTGAGCATCCCGCCTCATCGCATCCAAAGGATCAAACAACCTCTCCCCATCCTGCTTCTGAAAACACGGCAAATCTGTCTGAAAAAACTCCTTCATCCACTCCAGCACCACCTTCCACTCCTCGCTCCGCAACAACAACCTCTTGGCCTTCCACCTCCGCGCAAACAAATCTAACAACTCCTTCTCTTTATCTACATTATAACTAATCATAAAACGTACTGCTCATAAATCAACTACGCCGCTCCACCCTGAGCCTCCGCCGCCATCTTGGCAGCCGCAGCCTCATCCTTCATCACAGCCGCGCCCGCCTGACGCAGCCTCAACTCATCCTCATCCATCACCGCCGCACTCTTCCGCCGCCTCATGTCCTCCACCTCAATATTCCCCCTGATACTATCCTCAGACACGCCAAGAGACCGCAGCCGCGCTCTCATGCCACGATCCACATCCAAATGATCCAGCAAACCGGGTACCGCCTCACCCAACTCCACCGCCTCCCTCAACGCGGCAGCAAAAGCATCGCTCTCAATCCGCTTCAGCACCAACGCCACCTTATTATTATACGTCACCCCCGGATTCTTCAGCGCAGTCCCCACAACAGCCCCATTCCTAATCACATCCTCTCTCACGCAATCAGGCGGATCTGGAAAAACCCCGGCCCTGTACAGTACCATAAACACCCTGTCCAGCGTCGGCTGCACATCATAGGCAAACTGCACGAAAGACGGAAAAAACTGCAACAAATACTGATTCTCGCGCGCCATCACCTCCGTCGCCGTGGGAAACCCCTTCTTACCCTCATCATACGCAAACAGCTCCAGCATCGGCACCAAAAACGCATCCTTAATCCGCTGCTCCTTATCCGCAAGCTGCTTATAAGAAAGACTCACATCCCCCACAGCCGCCCACTCCTTCGGCAACAACACTCCGCCATCCTGCAACAAATCCGGATCAACCAACGTCTTCCCGCCAGCCCGCAAATCAACCTCTCCCACCAGCTTTGCCGCCGTCAAAATCCGGGGATCTATCGCCACACGCCGCGCCTTCTCCAAATCCTTCTCAATCTCCTCCACCCCCCTCACCTCGCCCTCCACATCCTGCCACGGAGCAAACCCGAAAAAACTTGTCCCATTCATCTTCCAGCGCGTCGCCATATACGGCATCTCCCACTCCATCTCCCGCCGCATCACCCTCTTCCCCTGCTGATCCACATAAAAACTCTCCCAGCCGCGGCCCATCTTCGGCTTCTTCGCCCGCCGCACCACATGCAGCACCACCCACTTCTTCTCATACATACCGGCCCCTCCCTGATGATAATCCGCCGCCATCCCCTCACTCAAAGCCGCCTTGCCAAACAAATCCGCCACATCATAAGCAGACAACAGCATCTCCCTCACAAACACCACCACCCGGCCCTCGTCATCCACCTCCCCGCAAACCTGTTCCGGGGAAATCGCCTTAAACAACAACCTCACGCTCCTGCCCGGCCCGCAATACAAACTCCCCGTCCCCATGCCGACACGATCAAGAAAACACTCGTAAATCTCGGAATAAAAATTGCTCCGCGTCAGCTCCATCAAAGCAATATCGGAACACTTGCCATACCATGCGTTAGCCTCCTCCACATCCTCCTCCGCTACATCTCCGGGCCTCGCGATCCACTTGAACCACGGCTCATGGCTCGTCACAATATGGCTCATATGCGCTCCGGCCAGCCGGGCACAGGCCATCCTGGCCGCCCCATTCCGCACCCTGCCCACAAAATCGGACGGACGAAACCTTAAATCATCCACCCTGTTCGGCAGCAAATACCAGCGGGCAAACTGCCACGTCTTTGCAAGCTCATCCCGTTGCTTCCTCAACCCGTTATACAGGCGCACCAGCTCATCCGCCTCATCCTGACGGCTCATCCCAACGTCTCCCGTTTACCACTAGCCGCGCCTCCATGCTGCCTCTCTACCTCACTCGCAAGCAGGGTTGATGCCCTGCCTCGCCGTCTGCGTTGCTCCTCCAGTAAACTGCGCTTCGCCGCATGTTCGCTCTCCCCGGCACTCACCGTCTCCACCTTCGGAGCCTGAACGGGAGGAGCTTCACCCTTCATATTCTTCTTGAAACCCATACCCCACTCATACCACGGAAAAACAAAAACGCATCTAATCATTCAATTAGATACCCACACAACACGCAAACCATCAACAACAAACACACAAAAAAATCAATCCATCCTCGCCAATCCTCCGCTCCTGTTCCCTCCGCCCCAATCATCATCCTCATCCAGCCATCCGCCAGACTCCTCACGGCTAACAAAACCGCTCGCCCGTGACACCAGCCCCTTCTTCAACGCCTCGCCCAGCGTCCTCAACGCATCAGCCCCATGAGACGCCTCGTTATGCTCCGGCACATCATGGCTCACCCCATCCTCCAGCACCGTCTTCTTGCGGTAAGCGGCAATGCAATCCACCCCGCTCAACAACTTCACATCACCCTCACCCCGGCACTCCTTAAGGCAATCCTCATGAAACACCGCATTCTTCAACATCGTCCTCACGGCATCAATCCCCATCCACACGCGCGGAATCCTCGGCACCCTCACCAGCCGCCCTCCAATCCCGGTATTCCGAAAAAGAGACATAGGATCACCGCCCCAATTCCTCCGGTTACCGTCATGCGGAAACAAATGCTCATCAAAACTCATCCCCAACTCGCGCTCCCACAAACGAATCACCTCGGCATACTCCGTCATCCCCAACCCGCTGGACTGGTAAAACTTCAGCAGCCGCACCTCATACCCTACCACCTGCGCCGCCCAAATAGCCGTACTATCGTTCAACCCTAAATCCCATGCGGAAACTAACGGAAACCCCGGCTCCACGGCAAACGCCGCCCCCACGCGCCCCTGCGCCCGCAACCTGTGCATCACGGCACCATAAATCGCCCCCGACACATGCGGCCACAACGCCTCCTCCGGCGTACTCGGGTACTCCTGCTTCATCAACTCTCCCTGCGTCTGCTTCATGTGGCTGTACCACACCATCTGCTCCTGACTCAGGCTGATACCCTTCTCCCTCAACTCGTCAAAATACGCCCTGTCCTCATCCAGCACATCATACCCCTCTCCGGCCAGCGTATAACCGGCATCCTCAAACCACGGGAAAAAGAAAAACTTCCACTGCACATTAGAAAGCCTCTTCCCCGTCAAATCCAGCGCCCCCTTCATAATCTCATAATTCAGCCCGGTTCTGCCCCCTTCATGCGTTGACTCGTTAAACAAAAACCCGTCGCTCGGCACCGTATTAAACGCCCCGGACAATATTTCCGCAGCCTTGGCTGGAAAATGGCACGCCGTACTCCCAAACTCCGTCAGCCAAAGCAAATCCAATGTGCCGCCGCGCAAACTGGCCCCGGAATAAATATCGCTCCCATTGGCAAACCTCAGCTCACGGTCATTAGCATACACCGGCACCAGCCCTTTGCTCTTCACCAGCTTGCCAGTCCTCTCCTTAATCATCCGGCCCAGCCTCGCCAGCCACAAATCCTCATCAGTCGCATGTGCAGGCACATAATCCAGCCTGTCCCATGCAAACCTGATCTTGCCCAGCTTATTCTCGGCATCCGGCAAAGACTTATCCACAATCCCGGCATGGAACCCATCAACAAACAACATGCAATCCAACGCCAGCATCGCAAGATAAGTGCTGATCCCCATCTGGCGGCTCTTCAAAATAGCATTGCGGTGATGCAGCCCCCGGTGCAACTTGCGCTGTACCCTGTTCATGCGGAACCGCACCACCTTATCCCCACCCTTCACCATCTTGCTCTCCACCCAATACAAATGATTAAGCCGCCACTCCCTGTCTCCAAGCACCTCCGCAAACCTGCCCAACACGGCATCATCCATACCATTAATGGGAGGGAAAAAACCTCTACTCGCCATCTGTCACCGTCTCACTATTGCCGCCCACCTTCAAACTCTGATCACCCAACAACCCGAAAATAGCCTCCGCCAACGTAGGGCCCCCAACATGCACCTCAGACGGCGCATTATGCCCGGCCATCTCATTATCAATCTTAATCGCAGTCATCACCTCCTGCACAGTAGGGACGGAATCAAACAGCCCCAAATCCACGCCCACCTCCCCGCGCACCAGCTTCGCCAAAAACCTCCTCTTCTCCTTTGCGCTCAGGGCATACCCATCATCAAGCTCTGCTCTCAACCTCTTCAGCTCCTCCTGAATGTGCGGCTCCCTCATCTTGCGGCTCGCTCCTGCGCTCGCGCTCGCATCATCACCGGGATTCCACACAACCGCATAAGCCGCGCGGGGAGTAAAACTCTCCCACACAACCATCTTGCAAAACTCATCTTCCTTATCGCTTAACTTCTTCATCTTGCATCCTTAACCTTAATCTTGCAAACCTGCCCTCTATCACCCTCCTCCCCTCCGCGCTCGCCGCATACGTCACGCAGGGCCTCTGCCCCTTGACCTCCAGCAGCCCCATCCTCCGCAACCTTGCCAGCGCATTGGAAACAGACTGGCTATTCCGCGCCCGGCACCACGCCACTACCCCTCTGCACTCAACCTCTCCCAGCTCCCCCACCGCCATCAGAACCAGAAAATCCAGCGGCGTCATCTCCAGCTCCCCAAAACACACCGCTCTCACCGTCGCCGCCACCAAACGATACATCTTCATCGCCGTTGTGGCAACGGCCTGAACGGGCGGCCCTCCACATGGCCGCATCCTCCTCCGTTCAAACCATCACATACGCATTAACGCTTCAACCGCCCGCCGCTTCAGGCAACCTCAACCTCCACCCCGAACACCCCGGCCACAATCGTCTTGTACCGGTCAATGCCCGTCTCCGTAGGCTGAACCTGAATATATCCGTTATCAGACTTCACATACTCCAGCAAGCCCAAATCAATCAGAGCATGCGCATCACGGATAAACAGCGTATTCCACGGCTGACGGAACAAACACCACTTCTCGCACACCTCCACCAGCAGCTTCAGCCGTTCCCCGTGGTACTTCTTGCCCTGCCGTGCCTGTCTCCGTCCAACACGTCCCATACCCGGCGCGCTAATAACCCCGCGCAGGGCGGCATCATCACCACAACACGCCTCATCAGGCTCACAGCACGGCTCACAAACCATGCTATCGCCATACATGCGCACAACATCCTCCTGTGTTGCCTTCATGTCCTCACTCTTCCCCACCTTGCTCTTATTTACTGTCTTTTTAGTCATAATATATTTATATTATTATGTTTATTTCTGTTTTTCCGGAACACCCGTTCCGGGAAATCTGTCACGCACGCCGGAAACTCCGCCAATCGCACCACCTGACCCCTCCGCGATTCTCGCTCCTCCGCTGGATCACACGATCCTTCACGCTATCCGGCATGTACCTATTGAAATCATCCGTCGTCCAATTAGCCACAATCACAGTATCTAACTCCGCGTTATATCGTGCATTCACCACCTCCTCAAAAAAATCCAGACTCAAATCCCTGCCTTCCCCCTTGTACCCAATACCACGCTGAAACTCATCCAGCACCAGCAAACTCTTGCGCCGATGCCCTATCTGTACGGCAAAATCACGCTCAAAACTGCCTCCCAGCCCAATCTTCGCCAGCCTCTCCCGGTACAGGCCATCCCCGCTGAAATACCATGCCCTCTCATACCCGCAATCCCGCGCCAGCTTGCAGGCGGACAACGTCTTGCCCGTACCTCTCAGGCCAAGCACCACGGCCAGCATCCCCTTCCCGGCCATCCCCAGCAGCCAAGCCCTCAACATCCCGGCCTTGCGTTCCGCATCCACGTCCTCCACGGATGCAAACGGAAGCTTCAGCTTGCAATACTGTTCCGGCCAGCCCCACATCTTCAGCCGCTTCAACTTGCGGGAAAACACCACATCGGCATCATCAAACATCGTCGGCTCCGCCTCTGCCACATCGTTCTCCACATGCAGCGCAATCCGGGACAACACATCATCTAAATCATCATTCATCATTAAAACCCTTCTGCATCAATCACAATATCCTCTCTCACTCCCTGACCTGCGGCCCGGCCACGGCCCTTCTGTTCCTCCCGCAACCGCTCCTTCTGCCACTTCCGCGCATTCTCTTGCAGCCAAACCTTCGCCTTATACCTCCAATTCTTCAGCAACCCGCCTCCCGCAGTCCTCCCGTCCTTGTAATGCTCGTAAAAATCCGTCGCCAGCATCCTCACACGCTCATCTTCCCGTTCTGAGTAATGCAAACCATTCCTCATCTCGGCCAGCACCTCCTCCACACTCCCCGGCACGTCGAAAGCATACACGCCCGCACACCGCTTCGGCCTTTTTGGCACTACCCCGGCCACCTCCTCCTTAAACGGCAAATCACTAGCTCTGAAAACATTAACACTATTTAACAAACCGGCTATCACACCGCCGCGAGAATCTGAAACACCTCCTGATTCGTCAGAATCAGGCACTTGCGGAGGCGCAGCCTCACCATGATTCACCCCGGAATTCTCCAAATCACCGCCCAAATGGCCCTCCCCCGCACGCGCGCGGCCACGCGCGGATAGGTGCGGGGGTGTGGGGGAAGAATGGGGGGGCGTGGGGGGGAAAGAGGGGGAGAGGGGGGATGTCTGACAACTGTCTGACATATGTCCGACAACTGACTGACGCTTGTCTGACAACTGACTGACAGCTGACGGACAACCGTCTGACACGGCATCTCCGAGCCTCGCAACCCTCACAGGAGGAGCCGGAAACTTAGGCTCGCTCCTCTGTCTCACGCCCCACTCCGTAATCGCCAGATACCGTCCACCCTCTACCTCATACCTCACGACCATCCCGGCAGCCTCCAACTCACACAGGGCCTGTTCCACCTCATCCACGGACAAATGCACCCGGCAGGAAAAACACTTGCTCAGCACCCACTCAGCGTCCCCGTAAAACCTCCCTGCGCTATCCGCAGCCATCCTCAGCCGGACATACACACGTTCCCCGGTAGAGCTTAACTCATCCATCTCCACCTCTTGGCACCAGTCTCTTATTTCCCTGCGCGGCATCGTCAAAAAAGCGTTAATTGTGGGTTGTAGTTAAGCCACAGGCATTCAATCTTCTTGCCGCCCTGCGTGTCGTGAGAGACCTTGCATTCCTTCCGCCAGCCGGAAAGATGCCTGGAATAAAGGTCGGAATCATAGCCAGACAGAACAACCTTGCCTTTCAAGGTCTTCAAAAAGACAAGAAGCCGCTCATGGTCCTGTTGGTCGTACTCGTGTTCGTATCGTACCTGGTTGCCGCGGGTAGATTGCACATAGGGAGGATCCACGTAATGCAGCGTATCCGGTGAGTCATAGCGAGCCATGACCTGCAGGGCGTCCATGTTGTTGATCTCGATATTCCGGCTTCGCAGCTCGGCGGCACATTCCCGAACGATTTCGGGATATTCCCTCCATGTTTGAGGATAGGGAGTTGTGCGGAGTAAGCCGTTGCGCTTGAACCCCGGCTTGTGGATTCCTCCGCCGTAGCTCATCATACTATTGACGGCAAAGCGGAGGGCATCTTCCACGGGGTCTTCCGCAATCTCAAATGACCGGGCATAGGCCGTTTGAGCGTAGGGCGTCAATTCCAACAAACTGGCCAGCCGTTCGGATTTCTCCGGGTTCCGCAATACCTCGAAGAAATTCACCACCCGGTCATAAAGGTCGTTATAGACCTCCATCCAGGCGGGCTGTTTATTCAGCAACACCGCACCGGAACCACCAAAGGGTTCAACGTAGATTTTATGAGGCGGGAAAAAGCTGATAATCCAAGGGGCAATGCGGTTTTTGCCTCCAAGATACCGGGCCAGAGCCCTTTTCCGTGGTGCTCTAGTGTTCATTCCCCCTCCTTTCCTTCTTGGAATCTGCCAAGCAAAACCCGGAATGCAGTTGCCGCCACTGCAGGAACTTGGCCGTTGCCAATGGCTTTAAGGCGGTCCACTCTAGCGGCCACCCCATGAGCCACTCGACCCACGTCGGGTTCAGCTGACCACCACTCCCCGCAGTCATTTGTTTCCGCTCGTCCGGCGTGATAATTCCCTTGGCTTCCAGGTCTTTCATTTTCCGAAAACTCCCCGTCCCCCCGCACATCCCCTTGGTGCGGGGCGTTGGAAACTGTGAAACCACAGTTATCAATTTCTTCCCTGTTGCCCGGTTGATTTCCTTGCCGCCGCAACTGGCGGTTGGAGTAGGAAACATCCGGACAAATTCGGACAATCCCTGTTGCCTGCTGTTCGGGCCACGTCTCTTGTGATCCGAGGAAAGGGGACTTGGAAACATCTCCACAAACTCGTGTGGATTTGGCAGCTTGTTGCCCTCCCGAAACTTCTCGCTTCTCTTCTTCCCGGAGGCAGTTGGCGTTCCGATCCATACCAAGTATCCAGATGCGCTTTCTGACGTGCGGGGCTCCCACATCGTCCGCTCCCAGCACAAGCCATTCCGCATCGTACCCGATTTCGGCAAGATCACCGAGGACTCTGGCAAGTCCTCGTCCCACAAGCAGAGGTGAGTTTTCCAGGAATGCGAATTCCGGTCGTACCTCATTGATAATTCGGTGCATTTCCCGCCAGAGACCGGAGCGGGCGCCGTCAATGCCGGCGCCTTTTCCTGCGGCTGAAATGTCCTGGCACGGGAAGCCTCCAGATACCACGTCAACAAGGCCGCGCCACGGTCGTCCGTCAAAGGTGCGTACGTCATCCCAAACCGGGAAAGGCGGGAGTAAGCCGTCATTCTGTCGGGCGAGCAGTACGCTTGCGGGATAGGGTTCGAGTTCGACGGCGCAAACGGTGCGGAATCCGAGCAGCGAGCTGCCAAGTATGCCTCCACCAGCGCCCGCGAAAAGATGTAGCTCATTCACTCTCCCTCCTTTCTCGGCTTCCAGTAAACAGGCCATCCCATAGCGGCGCACCCTACACAGCACTTGTACTGTTTTGGGTCGTGCTCACAATTCGAGCATCTCCGTCGCATAGGATGCACCCACGCCCTGCACGCGGACCTCTTCTGCCAAGCGTTAAGCACAAGCTCATGTTGATGAGTCTCGTTTCTGGCTTGCCTTAAAAGTTTTTGGCGAGTTTTCCCGGGCAACGCTTTGACGGTCGATCTGATACCCTTGTGAGTTAAAACAACCTGTTCCCAAGCTCCGCCGTACTCAAAAAAAGCTTTCTGTTCAGGCGTCATCTTCTTCCTCCTGTTCTATTTCTTCTGGTTTGAAATCGTCACAGGCCGGATGATCCGAGGGCATTTCTTCCCACAAGTGACCGGATGCGAGAGACATGCAACAACCGTCCCAGCCGCTCCACAACTGGCATTCAACACACATCTTTGAAGTCAATGACGCTGCCTTTTCCAAAATAACCGCCTGCTCCGGGCTGATGTACTGCCACGACAGCGGCGGGCGGGTCAGGCCGATGACAGAGAGCGGCACGGCGGCGGGAAGTTTCACGGGGGCCGTGACTTTCCAGACGCAACAAGGCAGGTAATTCCGCAGGTGCTCTTCCGTCACGCAAGCATTCTTAATGGCCAATTCTAAAATCCCCTTTGGAGGGTATAGATAAAGTGAAGCAGTGACAACTAAACGACACTTGCCGATGATGGCCCGTTTTCCGTCTTTCCCGGACTCGTAGAGCCACAGTGTGACGGAGTCGCCTTTGTTGAGGCGTGGCGCATTTTTACGCAGTTCCCATTTCTTTTCGCCGGACAGAATTTTCCCGGAGAAAGGCCGCCTGACGGATAAGAGGATGTTAATCATTGCTGGCCTCCTTTCTGATCAAGCTCCCACGGCCATTGATCCACGTCATCCGGCGTGGCTATCTCTGTATTTCCATTGCAATCCTCAAGATAGATTTTACAGCGGTCGGTATCTTTGCCAATGACGGTTAAAATATCATCATCAAAATCCAGTTTGAGATTGTCTCCCTGATGTACCCTTAGGAAAGGCGGGAATTTGGAAACGAATTCTTCGGCGGCTTTCCAAGCTCGATGCGACGACGCTAAAAAAGTTACCCATTCGCAGGATGAGCATCCAACACGGCCCAGCTCTCCAAATTTAAGTTCGTAGAAAAATTGCAAAAGTGTTCCGCATAGCGGGCATTTAATATCTTTCATTTCAATTCTCCGTTAATCGTTAAAACCTTGAACTTAATAACCCATACCCACGGATTCATTTTAGATGATCCGGCTCCCTTTAATTTATCCCACAGGGAAAAGTAAGACGTCCGGGCAAAAATGTACCCATTGGATTTCCCTGAATAATCCTTCCATAAACAGACATCCGTTTCTTCGTCGTGCCAGACGCTTTCAATGCCCTCCATCCGGGCATCCTGCGGTGTAATGTCTAACAGCCGCTCAATTCTTACTTCTGTAATTTCCAACAAAATCCGCGCCGCTTTCCGGGGCATCTGGCCGTTTTCTTTTACCCACAGTCGATCACCCGCTTTCCCGTAGGGGCATCTTACCCACGGATTAAAATCATCATCCGGAAATTCCCCGCTTTCGTCATTGGAGACAGCTAGCCATAAACCGGGTTCAACTTCAATGAACTCCTGAATCTCCCAGCCTCTTTCTTTCAGGTGCTCCGGGAAATTATTAAACCGGTTCAGGCCGCGCGTGCGGCGCGTCTGGTTCTTGTACTGGCCTGGCATGCTGTATTCCTGCAATAGCGCGCAGATCATGTCCCCGCTGAACAGAATGGGCCGTTCTTTCACATTGTTATTCATGGTCTTGGTTCTTGGTTGTTTCGGAATCTTCTAAAATTCGGTAAATCCTTCGCAGACTGTACAACGGACGCCCCACCTTCTGGTGCGGTTGCTTCATGGATCGCTTAATCTCTGGATGCTGCTGGGCCGTCCGGTGAAGCCATGAATCACTACGCCCCAGCACCGCACGGGCCACCTTCGCACTCACCCAATCCTGACCACTTTCCACCTTCACCTGTATTCCCGCAGCCTTATCCTGCCCGCCTCCCGTTGCAGCCAACCGTTCCACTACTTTCGCGGCCAGCAAATCCAGCACGGCATCCGCAAACAAAATCTTGTTAAAATCATCAGCCGCAGACATAAACACCTCCAATCAACACAAAACACGCCACTACCCCTATCCCCCACAACCACCCTCTCACCCGGCAGCACCTCCCCGGAGTACCATACGCCCGCATGCAAGGCTTGCCACCCCAAGGCAAATCACCCATCCTCACCGGGAGCACCCTTCCTGCGGAGGGAACCAAAGGACACCATGCCCTCTCATCCCTCCGCAGGCTGGGCTTGATGCTCTCCTCATCCTGCGCCAGAAAATGGCCTCCCGGACAGGGATTAACCCCATGCCAGCCATCATCTTCAATTACACCCATATCATTCAGTTGTTGGTTGTTGTTCTTGGCCTCCACCTTGGAGCCGGGAGATAAAATCTTTTCAATAAAAAGGACTGTGACTGTAATCCCACCCCAGCAACATCAACTCCTCCTCCATCAAATCCATCATGCCACAGTCCCCGCTCTCAGCTTCTTCCTGCTTGCGGATGCTTCTTTCACATCGGCTCCCTGTGTGGCAGCTTCCGCCACCATCAACTCAAACGCCTTTTTAGGAGTAATTTTTAATTGCTCACTCAGCTCCATCACCCGCGCCATTGCTCGCGGACTCAGGCCCAACCAATCTATTTCCGGTCGCTCTGTCTTTCGCATGTCACCAAAATACGAAAAAACACCGTGTTCGTCAACAACAAAACACGGTTTTTTTTCGTAAACAAGAAATAAAATCATCTTGCCAATACGCAAAAAGACCGTATTGTTAGCGCATGACGCCTAGCAAAGAACAAATAAAATCTTGGCTCAAAACAATAGGAAAAGACCGAGAATGGCTCGCTAAACAATGTGGAGCCAAATCTAAAAGAACTGTAGAAAAATGGTTTGAAACTAAAGGTATTGTCCCTGCTAAGGCCATTTTGAAAATTAATGAATTGATGCTTCAAACACAATATCAATCTTCTATACAACCTTCTAATTTGCCGAATCAGGACAATCGCGGGAAAATGGAATTGCGCTTGGACTACGACACTCAAAGACGGGTGGAAAAAGAAGCTCTACGCCTCCGCATGGAACTCTCCGCTTACTGTACAATGGCGGTGGAGTGGTGCAGTGAACAAGAAGATATAGGAGAACGCCTTGCTGCCCGGCTGGCCTCTCAACAACAAGGCACGGAAAAACAGGAGACAGCCAAACAAGGCCTCCCCTCCCATACGGAATCTTCCGATCCCGCCACCCGGAAACGCACAACCGAAGAAACTCTCGGCATACTGCGCATCGGAACTAATCCGGGCGCAAAGAGAAAATCAGGCTCTGCGTAACATCATCGGTTATTACTTCTCTAATTGTGATTTTGACTTGGATATTTGGGAAAAACTGTCCCCAATAAACTAAGCCACTCCTTGCCACAATTACACCTTCTCTTCAAGAAATATTTGTTAGAATCTGCATTTTTCTAACAAAACACGCGCTCAAACTCCTTCCATCAAAAAATAACTGACCAATCCACAGTAATGAAACTCAAAAAAATTGTCACTAGCACAACAACCATTACCACACCAAGACGCTCTTTCATTGTTAAAGGGCAATCATCTCCATTGCTATCCACAACCTTATTATCAAGCAACAATTTTGAACAAATATACATCATAGAATCATAATGTTCATTTCTATCCCACCCCTTCAAAAGAGATAACAGACTCCCAATTAAAAACAACACGAAAGGACCAATAAAAGAACCATCGTATATAAATCCTATGACACTTAAAATTACAGCGAAAAAGAAAATTGTCCCTTGAATAAAACAATTAGAATTCACCCAACAAGAATATAATTCCCCCTTAAAACCCCTAATAACTCAACCTCTTTTTCTCTTATAGAATTTAATTTATTCAATTCATTGTTAATATCATATATATTTTTCTTAAGTTTTACATTTTCATCACAGACCTCATAATAATCTTTGGCCAATTTTCTCAAAACATCTATTTCATCCTCTATCCCTTCGGTAGACAATACCCGTATATCTATAAACTTTTTTGCGCGTTCTCTACTTTCAGAAGCCAAAAGCGCACTAACAGGATTCTCCTTCTTACTTACCAATCGCATTGCACACATATCGTCACAATAATTATAATTTAAATCAGATAAAGAAAAAACTTTACAACTCCGGCAACTTCTCCAACGCCTTCTCCGTCGCCTCCGCTCCAAACTTAATATACCCGGCATGCACGGCGGCGGAAGAGTGCCCTACAATCTCCTGCACCATCGCCGGAACCACTCCTGCATCATGCAGCATCGTTGCTACAGTATAACGCAAAGAGTGGAAAGACAGCTCATTCTTCACCCTTCTCTTTCCGTCTCTGGCAGGAGTTAATTTCCTGTATCTTTTCCCGGCCAATCGTGGATCACGGTCAATCAAACCGGCATCAAACAACATCCCGGAAAACTCCGCAGACAACCTGCCGCTCCCAGACCGCTCATACATCTCGGCACGGGACGGATGAACAAACACGGCATCCTCTCCACAGACAGTTTGCCGCTCGCGCAACACTCCGGCCAAAACCGGAACCATCGGCACCACCATCTCCCGGCCCGTCTTTTGAGTCACCAATTTCACCACTCCCTTTTCCCAATCCACAGCATCCCACCTCAGCATCGCCACATCCCCCAACCTCTGGCCGCCAAGATAAAGAGAACACAACACCATACTCCTCCACTCCTCATCACATCGCTCCAACACTCTCCGCAACTCTTCCAGCGTAAAACCGCGCCGGGCAATTCTTCCAGAATCCGTCTTTTTATCCCTCGGCAGCTCCACTCCCATTCCGGGATTCCTCTCAATCACACCCAACTTAACAGCAGCATTAAAAACAGCGCAAACCATCCCAAACTCCTTCTTCACTGTCTTGACGGCAAACATTCCGGCCAGTTCCAGCATAAAATCATTCATCATGCGGGGAGTAATACGTTCCATTGACCAATCAACCCTGTCTTCCAAAAATGTATAAAACCTGTTTGCGGCATTCCGATAATTCCGGACAGTCGCAACAGACTTCCCCTTTCTGCCCAACCCGGCAATAAAATCGCCAAACCAAGCACGCACAGTAGGAGCAGAAACCTCCTCTCCTGTCACCTCTACAGCCAACTCCCCAATCACCTTCCGTATATGGAAAACAGTCCATCCCTTCTTTGCGGCGGACTCCCACGCATCAGCCACCTTTTGAGCCAGCTTCCGCGCATCCGTCGCGGACATCCCCGCCTCCTTTAGAGCCTCCACCTTCTCCCGCTCCATACCGCTGTTTAAAAGCCTCTGAGCATCCTTCTCAGATATAGCACCCGCCGGAGCAACTTCAATCTTGGTACTATGAGTGACAAGTTTCCACTTGCCGGATGCGGTGGGCACATAAAAACAAGCATGCCAAAACCGAGATCCCTTTCTGCATCTCAAAAACGCCATGCCTGATATAGCATCATAACTAGCATCAAAAAGCAACTATTCATATCCCGTCATACCCTGTCACCTAACAAACTATTTATTAATTAACCCTCTAAAAAACAACGAAAAAGCCCGCACTTTCATTGTGCGGGCTTTTTATTCAAAAAGAAAGCTTTTGGTACACGGAGAGGGATTCGAACCCACGACCAACTGTGTGTAAGACAGCCGCTCTACCACTGAGCTATCCGTGCATGAGGTGGCGGGAATATATACCGGAAAACCGGACCCGGCAAGGAGAAAATGAGAAAAATGCGTTTTCATCTCCTTGTTCTCCATATCAGTAAACTCTGGACACCGCAAATTCCGGAAAAAGAAAAGAAGGCAGGTGAAAATTTCCTGTTCCTTTCCGGGAATATGCTTGCGAATTATTTCCGAAACCTGTTTCCCTACCTGATGTCCACACGCCGGAGAGCACGGTAATGCAGGATAATGAAGAGGACGCACAATACAGCCTCGGCCCCATAGAACATGTCTAACGCATCCCGACCGGAGGTGAACCCGTAGGAGTGCAGCCCTACTCCCAGCATATTGACGCCCCACCAGGCAAAGGCAATGATAACGCCGCCCACCACATTGCTGAAGTGGAGCAGCCAGGAAGACAGCCATCCGGCTTTCCGGGCATGCAATACGGTCAATTGCCACAGAACAATCATCAACGCTCCGTTTTCCTTGGGATCCCAGCCCCAGAAACGCCCCCAGGATTCATTGCCCCAAATACCCCCAAAAACCGTTCCCACCAGCGTAAACACCAGGGAAAAACACAAGATGCCGTAAGCCATGCGGCCCAGGGATTGTTCCGTTTTTCCGCCAATCAGGCGCAAGGGGGAAGCCAGCAGGTATATATGGGAGAGCACCGCCGCCAGCAACCCGGCCGCGTACCCCAGCACAATGGTAATGACATGGGTGGAAAGCAGGAAATTGGAGCGCAGGATGGCCACCAGGGGATCCATATGGTCCACAGCCTGGGAGGATTCATACAAAATACCCATCTGACAGGAGAAAGCCCCAAGCAAAAGCCCCGCCGCCAGTACAATTCCCTTTTTACTGAAAAGTTCCACCACAAGAGCGCAGAGAACTCCCATGCAGGCGATGAAAGCGATGGTTTCATACGTATTGCCCACCGGGGACCTCATGGTGATGAGCACGCGGATGACCAGCGCCGCAGCCAGCACTCCGGCTCCGCCCGCGCCTGTCAGCCACGCCAGGCTGAAACCTCCGGGCCGGAGAAAACGCCGCCAGAAGGGAGCGTTGGCAACCGGGCGGAAAAGCGCGCAGAGCAGCAGGCACACGAACGCCGCTACAAAGACAGCCAGGGAAACATAAAGCGGATCCAGACGATAGTAGAAAATTTCTCTTTCCAGGCCGTGCCGATCTCCGGCGGAGGCGGCTTCATTGGGCTGAACCAGCTTTTCCAGCAGCAGGCCTTCCGCTTTCATCCGCAGTGCGGAAGCCTCCGCCCCTGCCATGCCGACTGCCTTGCGTTCCAGCAGGGACGCCATTGCCAAAAAGGCTCCGGCAGCTTTATCCGGGGCGGCCGTCCACAGGCGTTCTCCATCACGGCCGACAGCAGGAAACCAGCGCGGGAAGTCCATCCGTTCCATGGCGGCGGGGTCTTCCAGCATGATCCGGGAGCCAAGCATCCAGCCCCGCACCACGTCAAAGTTGCGGGCAAGGGACAGAATTTCCTTCTGGGCTTCTGTCAGATTCGTTTCTCCCAGCAACCGGATTTCCCGGACGGCACGGGTCATTTCCTCCCAGCGTTCCGCAAGCTGCGCATAAGAGTATTTTTTCCGCTTGTCTTTCTGGTCCGGCAGGTGCAGGCGCCTGACCACCTCTTCCCGATTGACCAGAAAAACAGGATATTGTTCCGCCAGCTCCGGACGGAACATGCTGTCCAGCATCCATTCCACCGGGGAGAGCTTCCTTTTCCCCTCCGGCGTATCAATCACCAAGCTTCTTTTGCCCAGCGTCCGGAGCAGATGGAAACCCGCATAAGTAGAAACAGGCTTCAGGCGGCCGCCGTCCTGAACGGCCATGGCCCCGGCCCGTTCCACCAAAAAGGAAGACCAGGGCACATAATGTTCCACCAGAACCGGATGGACGGCAGGCCGCGCCGCCAGCATGCCGATGCCGAAGATGGCCGCTACCAGCAGGCAAATGCCTGCCAGGCGCAGACGTTTTTTTCCGCCGGAGGCGGAAGCAGCCTGCGGTTCCTCCTTCACCTCCGGTTCGGCAGCCGCAAGCCCGGGTTTGCGGCGCAGGTATCTGCCGAAAACACAGCCAAAATGCCACAGCAACCCTGCAGCGATGATGTAGGAGGACCATTTGGGCATCTGCTCCAGGGGATTATGGGAAGCGCGGAGAATGGAGATAAGCCTGCCCGGATGCAGGGAATCCTGACCCCAGCTCATCTGGTACAGCGTCCAGCCGGAAAGGCGCAGAGGCTCGTTCATGCGGATAACGGCGTCATACTGACCGCCGGATTCCGGGAAGACGGTTACCTGGGATTCATAGGATTTAGGTTTGGAAGTTCCCGGATAAAACTCCGGCACAAAGCGGTTCAGGCGCAAATCAAACGGAAGGGAAGATTCGTGCACCCGGTCCCCCTGGGGCAGTTCCACCTGTTCCACGGCCACCGTCATTTTGTTGCCCAGCATGATGCCTGCCAGCAGCAGCAAAATACCCCCATGAGCCACCAGCACGCCCGCGTGCCTCCAGGTCCACCGGATGCGGAACATCCCGCCTATGAGCAGGTTGATGAACAGCAGGACGCAGGTAATGCCCATGCCGGGCAGAGGCAGGGAAATCAGGGAGTTCTCCCCGCCCAGCGGTATCAGCACATACGCCGCCCCGAAAAAAGACTCTATGGCAGCCTCCGCCCCCATGGAGGAAGACAGCCTCACCTGGTGCAGCGTTCCGGCAAAAGTCAGCGCCAGAAGAATCAGCATCAGGGCGATGCCCAACCCGTAGCTTCCGGCAACATTCCAGAGGCTGCGTCCATATTTTTCCCAAGCCGCATCCGTTCGTTCCCTGTCCATCAGCGTAAGGCGTCCGTAGTCCAAAAAGAGGGCCGATTGCACGATCAGCTCGTGAAACCGGCCTCAACCATATCTCTGGATAAAAAGTTATTAAAAATTGTCCGCCAATTCTTCAAAGAATGCCTGGGGATGCGCGCAGGCCGGACACACCTTGGGGGCAGTGGTGCCGGTATGTACATAACCGCAGTTGCGGCACTTCCACTGGATTTCCTTCTCCTTGGCAAAAACCCTGCCTTCGCGCACGTTTTCAGCCAGCTTGAGGTAACGGGCTTCATGGTGCTGCTCTACGGAGGCAATCTTGCGGAAAGTTTCCGCAATGGCGGGGAAGCCTTCCCTGTCCGCCACTTCGGCAAATGCAGGGTACATGTCGGACCATTCGTCATGCTCGCCGGCGGCTGCGGCCAGCAGACAATCCTCCGTAGATTCCAAAGGAGCCGTGCAGACGGCGTGCGTTACTTCAATGCAGGCGTCTTTCAGCAGTTTGAAAAATACCTTGGCATGTTCTTTCTCATTGTCGGCCGTTTCCAGAAAGATAGCGGCAATCTGTTCGTAACCGGCCTTCTTGGCTACGCCGGCAAAGTAGGTGTAGCGGTTGCGCGCTTCAGATTCCCCGGCAAAAGCCTTGAGAAGATTCTTTTCTGTTTCTGTCCCTTTGATGGATTTCATAAATTAGTCATCTGGTTGCGTAAACGAAAGCATCCTAATAAGACGCCGCGAAAAAACAAGCAATTATTGAATGAATCTAAAAAATGAACATATCCGGAAAAACAAAAGAGGTACCAGGAAGTGTACAAACGGCCTTACGGGTATCATTACGCCATTTGCCCGAAAAACAGCAACCTCCCGGCAGGGTATATCCATGCAGGCACGGACGGCAGCCATGACCTCGGCTACGGATTGCTTAAAGAGTTCTGGCACAGAGGCTTTGCCACGGAGGCGGCCAGGGCTGTTGTCGCCCGGTTGAAGAAAGACGGCATACCCTACATCACGGCCACACACGATATCAGGAATCCCCACAGCGGAGGCGTCATGAAACAGCTGGGCATGCGCTACCAGTATTCCTATGAAGAGCTGTGGCAACCCAAAAATATTCCGGTCACTTTCCGCATGTACCAGTTGAATCTGGATGGACAGGAGGACCGGGTTTATCAGGAATACTGGAACAAGTCATCCGTCCGTTTCAAGGAAACCGGTATCTGAATTCCCAATACCCGGCCTCATCCACAGGAGCGCCTTCCCGCCCTGTGAAACATGGCGGCTACCTCCGCCTCCGGTCACCTTCCCGCCGGTTTTCCGGAGAAAGTCCTGCTCCACGGTTCTTCCAGCTTGTCCGGAACGCTTTCCAGCTCCCGGAGTATTTTCTCCCGCTCCCGGGAAATCCGCTCCTGATCCGCAGAAGCCGGAACAGGCTGATCCCCGGGCAGCGGCATCAGCCCGTCCGCCGTCCTGCCACCATTCGAGACAATCGGCGGAGCAACAACCTTGCTGTCCTCATCCGCTTCCGGTTCCGGGCTGATCGGCTTCTGCTCATCCATCTTTCCGGAACTTTCCGGAACAGCCAGGTTCCGGTACAGGAACACCAGGTCCCCCGCCTCCACGGCGCCGCTGCGGATATCCGCAGGAATGCGCGCACGTCCCATCCGCTCCTCCGTCACGATCAGGTTGGCGACTCTGCATTTTTCCTCCCGTCCCGGAGATTGGGAGATGAGCACGGTCCCCGGTTCATAAACGTTCCCGGCCAGCGCAATCAACACATAATGATGATTGGGATACACCTGCTCCACCTTTCCCACATATACGGGGGGAGGGGCTGCTTTTTTAACGGGCTGCTGCACCTGCTGGGAACAGGAAGCGCCCAGCACCAACGCCGCCAGAACAGGCAGGGAAACAATTCGTCTCATGGGGAGTTTTTTTCATCGTTTCATTCCACCAGCACCTTGCGTGGACGGTTGGTATTATCCGCCGGGGCAATAATGCCGCGGGATTCCAGCAAATCCATCATGCGCGCCGCACGACCGTATCCGATGCTCAAACGCCGCTGCAACAGGGAGGTGCTTACTTTACGCTCCACGACGGCCACTTCCAGACACTTGGCATAACATTCCTCCTCCGCGTCGTCCAGCGGACTGTCCGCTCCCCCCCGGGAAGGCTCGTCCAGGGATTTCTGAACCTCTTCATGGAATTTCTGCTTGGCCTGGGAAGCGCAGTGGGCCACCAGGGCTTCCACCTCATCGTCAGAGATAAAGGCACCCTGCGCCCGTTCCACCTGGGCGGAACCCGGCGGCAAATACAGAAGGTCCCCTTTGCCCACCAGTTTTTCCGCCCCCTGCCTGTCCAGAATCACGCGGCTATCCGTACCGCTCGCCACCTGGAAGGCGATGCGCGTCGGGATATTGGCCTTGATCGTCCCCGTCACCACCTGTCTTCGGGGCGTCTGCGTCGCTACAATAAGGTGGATGCCTGCGGCACGGGCCTTTTGAGTAAGACGGCCGATATTCGTTTCTATATCCGCTCCCACTGTCTGCATCAGGTCCGCAAGTTCATCAATAATAATGACGATATAGGGGAAGCGTTCGGGGATAATTTCGTCGTCCTCCAGATCCAGTTCATCATCTTCTTCCACAGGCCATTCCCCCTGGGATTCCAGGTCTCTGGCAATGGATTCCGCCAAAGCTTCATCCCCTTGCCCGTCTTCCGGTTCCTCCGCCTCTTCCGCAGGAACATCCGGCGGGCGCTTGTTGAAAGCTTCAAAATTTCGCACGCCCACCTTGGCAAAGCAATGGTAGCGGTGCTCCATCTCATTCACGCACCAACGCAGGGCATTGGGAACTTTCTTGGGATCCGTCACCACCGGAACAATCAGATGCGGCAGCTTGGAATAAGGCTGCATTTCCACCACCTTCGGATCCACCAGGATGAGCCTCAGTTCATCCGGACGGAATTTCAAAAGCATGGAGGAAATGATGCTGTTGATGCACACGGATTTTCCGGATCCAGTGGCGCCGGCCACCAACAGGTGCGGCATAGACGCCAAATCCCCGATCACGGTGCGTCCATACACGTCCTTCCCCAGAGCCAGCGGTATCTTTTTCTTGGGGGAACAAAAGGCCGGGTCCTGCAAAAGCTCCCGCAGGGGAACAGCCACCTTCTTCCGGTTGACGATTTCAATTCCCACCGTATCCTTGCCCGGAATGGGGGCCACGATGTTCACGCTTTCCGCCTTGGTCGCCAGCGCAATATCCTTCGCATACTGGTCAAAAGTGTTTACGCGCACGCCGCGCGCGGGATAGACTTCATAACGGGTGATGGTCGGGCCGCGGGTAATATCCCCCGGCGTCACGTCCACGCGGAATGTCGTCAGGGTATCAATAATTTTCTGCTGTATTTCCAGCATCTCTTCCTTGTCTTCCGCCGTGGGGCCTTCCGGCTTTTCCTCATAATGCAGCAATTCAAAGGGGGGCAGCGCATACTCGCGGAATTCTTCCGTGGGCGGCGTGGACAATTTGGAAAAAGGCTGCTCTTTGGGCGCGGGCTTCATTTCCGCCGGTTCCGCAATGGTAATCCTGGGCCGCGGAGCCAGGGGAAGACGGCCCTGGGCGCGCGGAGCGCCGGGAGGAGGGGCAGAGTCCTCCGGCCGGGACGGAGAAGCGGCAGCCGCTTCATGATACAAACTTTCCAGATCGTCCCCGGTACGCTGGAGACGGGGAACGGAAGCCCGGCCCTTTGTAACCGGTCTGGGGGCGGACAAAGCGGCATCCTGCATGCTGGCCCTCACGCGCGCAGCTTCCCTGGCAAGCTGGGCGGTCTGGCGAGCCAGCATTTTTTCCTTCCTGTTCATACGCCAGGCCCTCCATTCCCGCAGCATGGCCCGGCAAAACGGCCGGGGCCGCATCCCTGCCGCATAAACCAGAGCCATCAAATAGCCAAATCCGGAAAGCGCCAGCACAGCGGATCTGCCGGCCAACGGGAGAAACAGACCGGTTCCCAGCAAATGGCCCGCCAATCCTCCCGCCCCCTGAATCTGGTGGCGGGCCACCCATTCGTTTCCCGGCACATGCCCGGCCGTCAGAAACAGGCATCCGAACAACAACAGGCACAAACCTCCGTAAACCACGCTGCGGGGCAGTCTTCCATGGTGGAGCAGACGATAAAGCCCCCACCACTCCAACAGAATAACCAGCATCCAGGCCATGCCTCCCAGCGTCCAATAAAAAATCCCCGCGCCATATAATCCCACCGTTCCCAGCACATTGGACGTACCCGGAATGACCTGCCCGGAACCATTTAAATAACTCCAGCCTATTTCCCGCACATCAAACGTCAGCATGGCAGCCAGAAGAGCCGCCCCCCCCAACAAAGACACGACGCCCCATGCCATTCCAATCCAAACAGGGGAACGCCCCTCTTCATGCTCAAATGCATGATGCTCCTGCGTATCCAATGCCATACCTGTTTTTATTCTAGCGGCTCTTCGCCCTAAACTCAAGGCCAAACCGGGAAGAAGAGGATTTGCGCGAATCAACTTCCCCAAAACCTGGAAGCGCCGACTTCCGGACCGGAAATACGGTTCCTTAAGCGCTTTTGCCGCCCCGGAAGAGCATCGCCGGAGAACGCCCTTTCCCTACCTGAGAAAATACTGGTCTTACCCTCCCAAAATCAATAAAACCGAAGCAATTTCAATGCTTATTTTTCATATCTGTTTGATTATTTATTATTAGCATAAATTTTTATTATAAAAAGACATATCGTTTGACATTTTGATGATTCATGAAACATTCAGCGGATTTCAAATCCTATTAAAAAAATAGGAATATTGTAATTTAACTCAACTTTCTAATTGTCAGAATTTTAGTGAACCAAAACACATAATTCCTACAACATTCGCCTCTTATTGTTATATTCATAGATAATAATAAGCAGTTTTTTTTGAGGGATTACTATTGACACCGAATTTGAAATCCGTTAATTAGAAACCTCACCCCCATGATACAGCAATTACAGTCTGTTAACCAGGTACAACCCTTATATGCGGGAGTGTCAGCCAATCTCTCCCCAGCACGTCCGGCGGGACCAATCCTGCCGGCCGCTTCTCATTACTGCTGATTATTCCCCTGCCTTTTTCAAACACTTTCTTATTCCGAACAAAAAAAATCAAAATCATCAAATTTAACATCATGACTGAACACAAAGCGGCCTTTTTCTTTCAACCCTCCGGAAAATCGCAGCCACGGAAGGCAGCACGCCATTCCCGCAGCGCTTCCGGCACAAGAAAGAAAACCCTTTGATCCGGAATAATATCTTCCCCTGTTTTCCGCGTTCGTCTTTCCCTCCCAAAAGCAACGTTCCTCCTTCCTCACCAAATGAACACAAACAACCTCATCAATAAAGCCATTCTGTGCTCCCTGGCCATGGCCGGGGCCGCTCTCCTGCCTTCCTGCGTCAGCCCCAAGGAAGTCCTTTATATCCAGGACGTTTCTGAAAATTCCAGGGAAAACATCAAGGCAAACTACCAGACAACCATCCAGAAAGACGACCAGCTCTACATCGCGGTCAGCAGCAAACAGCCGGAGCTCACCGCACCTTTTGCCGTGTCTGAAATAGGCTCCGCCTCCGGCAGTTCCAGCAACAAACCCAAAGGATATCTGGTGGACGCCCAGGGCTACATCGTCCTGCCCGTCATCGGCAAAATGAAAGCTGCGGGCAAAACCTGCTCCCAACTGGCTTCCGACATTGCCGCGACCCTCAAGAACAATGACTACATCCGGGACGCCTCCGTCAATGTGCAAATCATGAATTTCAAATTCTCCGTTCTGGGCGAAGTTAATGCCCCCGGAACCTACACCATTGAAGGACAGCGCCTGACAATTCTGGAGGCCATCAGCCGGGCGGGAGACCTGAATATTGACGGCAACCGGGACGTCACGCTGATCCGGGAAACCAACGGAACCCGTCAAATCGCCAGCATTGATCTGCGCAGCAAGGATCTGTTCACTTCTCCCTATTATTATATCCAGCAAAACGACATCATTTACGTGACCCCCTCAGACCGCAAGGTCAACACGCGCAGCGACGCTGCCCAATGGTACGGCTGGGGACTCTCCGGGCTTGGCATTACTCTGGCCGTGGTCGCCCTGTGCCTGTAGCGGACATTCAGCCGCTTTCCCGTCCGGTTAATCATACCTGAGAACGGAAATATAGGGACGGTTCGGTTCAACCGAACCGTTTTCCTAGGGATTCAGTCTTCCCATACAACCTTCCACCTTCTTTCCTCTATGACAAAAAATACAGCTCCCACCCCTCCTGGTACGGAAAACACAGAAGAAACAGCGCTTTCCCTGGATACGGTGCTGATGATTCTGCGCCGTTACTGGTTCATCATCATTCTGGCAGCCCTCGCCGGAGGCACGGCGGCCTATTATCTGGCCGGCAAACAGAATTATATTTATCAGAAAAAAGCCAGCGTTCTGATGCGCGACTCCAAAACAGGCAGCGACGCTTCTTCCGAACGCATCATGGCGGAATTGAACATAGACCCCAACGCGGCCAACCTGGCCAATGAAAGCCTCGTGCTCAAATCCACCGCATTAATGAACAAAGTGGTGGAAGACCTCAACCTCAACACATCCTATTGGGAAAAAAAAGACTTCAGGGAGCTGGACCTCTACCATGCCAGTCCTTTATTGGTGAACTTTGAACAGATCGACAAGCAGCGCGCCTGCACTCTGCACATCACGCCGCTGGATGAAAAACGCTTCACGCTTGGCCATCCCAATAATCAGGGGGAACTCATCCTGCTGGAAGGTTTTTACGGCAAACCTCTCACGCTTCCCTTTGCCACCGTTTCCGTCCATCCTACTTCCCTGATGACCGACGCATGGAACGGAAAAACCGTCATCGTACGGCACTCTCCCGTCCTTGAAACCGCCAACGCCCTGCTCCATGGCCTGACCATTACCCGTCCGGACTCCAAGGAATCCAGCCTTCTGGAGATGACTCTGACGTCCAGCAATCCTCAGAAAGCCGAAGATACGCTCAACCACCTCATCCAGGTTTACAACCAAATCTCCAAGGATGAACGGAACAAGGCTTCCCTTAAAACGAAAATCTTCATTAGGGACCGGCTGCAAGAACTTGGAGCCTCCCTGAGCGACGTGGACAAGAAACTCACCGAATTTAAAACGAAGAGTGACATCGTTAAAGATACGGACACAACCATGAGCGCGGATTTCAGCACCTCCCAGGCGCTGGAAAAGGAAATCTTTGATCTTGAAACTCAAATAAAACTGGCGTCCACCCTTGCTGACAATCTCAAGGAAAGCGAACGCAAGCAGGGGCTGATCTCCGTAGAAACCGGTCTGCCCGACTCCGGCATCGCCCGGCAGATAGAACATTACAACGAGGCTTATCTGGAATATCAGAAAATTGCCGGAAGCGCCGGCTCCCAAAACCCGATTACCGTGAGCCTGAAGGACAGGATGAATTCCACCAGAGCGGCGGCTAACAAAGCTCTCTCCAACTACCGCAGCAATCTGGACCTCAAACTTAACCAGCTTATCGACAAAAGGAATTCCCTGACTGAACGCCTCACGGAAACCGCCATCAAGGAACAGGAAATCATTCCGCTCATCCGTGAACACAAGGTTAAGGAAGAACTGTACCTGATGCTGTTGAGCAAGGAACAGGAAAACGCCCTGGCCATGGCGGTAACGGAATCCAATGCCCGGGTTCTGGAAGCCGCCCATGGCTCCAACCTCCCTATCTCTCCTAAAACCATTAAATACGTCGCTGGAGGAACGGCGGGCGGGGCCCTGCTCAGTATCCTGGCTTTCATGGGAGTGGCCATGTTGAACAATAAGGTCAACAATAAACATGATCTCCCCTCTGTAAACAGGCAGCCGGTCATTGCCGAACTGCCCCAAATGAGCAAAAAAGAAAGCAGGAACACCAAACTTTTCATTCAGGACGAACATTCCGTCATCGCGGAATGCTTCCACATCCTGCGCAATAACGTAGATTCCATGCTTCCCAGGCCGGAACAGGGGGGGCACGTCATTCTGGTCACCTCCACCCTCCCCGGAGAAGGGAAAACCTTTACCTCCGCCAATCTGGCAGCCGCTTTCGCCTATGCCGGCAAAAAAGTCCTTCTCATTGACGGGGATTTACGCAAATCCTCCCTGACCCGGCGCCTCGGCGGCTCCGGCCGCAAAGGGCTCACCTCCATCCTGCTCCGCCAGAACCCCGACACCACCGGCGTCATCCGCCCTGTAGGGGAAGACGCCCGCGGCATGGATGTCCTTTATACCGGTCCCACGGTGCCCAATCCGGTCACCCTTCTCAGCCATCCCCTGCTGGGTCAAATCCTGGACATTCTGAAAAAACAGTATGACGCCGTCATCATTGACGCTCCGCCCTACGGCATTCTGGCAGATACCGCCATTCTGGCATCCCTCAGCGATATCACCCTGTACACCGTGCGCAGCGGGAAAATAGACAAACGATACTTAACCCAGATCCAGCAACTGGCCGATCAGGGAAAACTGCCCAATATGGCGTACATCATCAACGGAGTCAACTTCAAGTCCGCCAGCTACAGCTACTATGGCTACGGCTACGGTTACCAGTATGGCTACGGCGCCAAAGACCCGCAGCAAACCGCCGGGAAACAGGATTAATAAGAGCAGGCCATGCATAAGCCCAAGGCTTTCTTCCCTTCTCTTTAATCTTTTTCGCAGCAACCATGTTCGGCAACCTGTTCACTCCCCGGTACACCACATCCAGCCTCTTTCCGGACGGCATGGATATGCATACCCATATTCTATGGGGAGTGGACGACGGAGCCTCCAGCCTCAAGGAAAGCCTGGGCATCATCCGCCGGCTCAAAGCCATGGGACTTAAGGGAGCCTACTGTACCCCCCATATCATGGCGCGCTATCCGGAGAACACGCCCGACTTCCTGCGCCGCCGCTTTGACCAGCTGCTTGCCGACGCCAGGAACGAACACTTCCAGCTCCGGCTTGCGGCGGAATACATGCTGGACAACCAGTTCAGCGAACAGCTGCGTCGTTATACCCCTCTGACCTACGACGGCACCCACCTGTTGGTGGAATTGCCCCAGTACTACCTTCCCGGCGCCTGGAAGGACATGATCAGCGCCGTCCGGGACAGGGGTTACATCCCTGTCCTGGCGCACCCTGAACGTTACGGTCGCATCCTGCAGCAGGAAGAGTTTCTCCAGCTGGCCCGGCAGGAAGGCGTCAAATACCAGGGCAATGTCGGCTCCCTGAAAGGGTTCTACGGCAAATCCGCCGCAGCCCTGGCACAAACGTTCCGCACCCGCCAGCTTTATGAATGGTGGGGGACGGACAGCCACAACATCGCCATGGCCAACCGCATACCTCTGAAAACCTGACTCCTCCTACCCTGTCAACAACCCCTCTCGTACAATACTCATGACAATCCCTACAACTAATGTCCGCGTCAGCAAACCGCTGCATAACAGTTTCTATAAACGCTACGGAAAACGCGCCCTGGATTTCACGGGCGCGCTCTTCGGCCTGATATGCCTGTTTCCGGTATTGGTCATTCTGACTGTTCTGCTGGCCATCATCCAGGGCACTTCACCCTTTTTCTTTCAAAAACGCATCGGGCTCGGCCTCAAACCCTTTTATATCATCAAATTCAAAACCATGAAAGATACCAGGGACAGGGAAGGCAACCTGCTCCCGGACGAAGAACGCACGACGCACCTAGGCTCCCTGCTGCGCAGCACCTCCCTGGACGAACTGCCTGAACTCATCAACGTCCTTCTGGGGGATATGAGCTTCATCGGCCCACGCCCCTGGATTCCCGATCAAATGGACATCTTCACCCCTGCCACCCGGAGAAGAAGAATGTCCCTGCGCCCGGGCATCACGGGGCTGGCCCAGATTCGCGGGCGCAATAACCTCACCTTCCGTCAACGGGTATCTTATGACTTGAGCTACCAACGCCACCTGACCTTCAGGTACGACCTGAACATCTTTCTTTACACCTTCCTCAAGGTCATTGAGAGAGAAGGCATCCAGCAGCGTCCGGACGCTCTCAGCACGCCGGTTCGGGTACTGAAACCAAGGGATATGGCTACCTTCGGTTTGAAAGAAAATACGCAGCTTATCTTGAGAACTATCCGAAAGGAACCCCTTCCCTCCTTCGGAGGGCCTGATCACACCCCCTTGGTTCCTAAAGACCAGCCGACCAGAGGCTTGAGAGCAAATACCCAGCTTATCATGAGAAGCCGCCGGAAAGATGTCCAATAAAATTCATCCACTCCCCACCACCACCGAAAAATGAAAATTTCAGTCATTACGGTTTGTTATAACAGCATTGCAACGCTGCAAGACACGCTGGAAAGCATTCTGCGGCAAACTTACCCGGACGTGGAAAACATTGTCGTGGACGGGGCCAGCAAGGACGGGACCGTGGAATTGATTGAAAAATACAGTCCTCAATTTTCCGGCCGCATGAAATGGATATCCGAGCCGGACAAGGGGATTTATGATGCCATGAACAAAGGAATAAGCATGGCTACGGGAGATATCGTCGGCTTTCTGAACGCGGACGACTATTACCAGGACGGAGGCGTGCTGGAAACCATTGCCGAGGCGTTTGCCCGGCATGGGGCGGATGCCGTACATGGCAATCTGCACTACATCAACGGGGCAAGGGAAATCGTACGCACATGGCGCGGAACGGAGTATCGTCCCGGCTCCTTCCAGCGCGGCTGGTGCCCGGCGCACCCCACATTCTATTGTAAAAAGGACTGCTTTACCCGTTACGGCGGCTTTGACCCCGCTATCGGCAGCGCGGCGGATTTTGAACTCATGTTGCGCTTTATAGAAAAAAACCATATTTCCACCGCCTATATCGACCGCGACATGGTCTTCATGCGCACCGGAGGCTCCAGTACGGCGGGCCTGCGGGCCATCCTGAGGAACACGCGCCAGAACAAACAGGCATTCAGGAAAAACAACCTCCCTTACCCGTGGCATTATGGAGTAACCCGGCTGCTGGCCAAGGCGGGCAGCACGCGCAATCCCATCCATTACCTGTTCAAAACCCGCTGAATTTTCCCAGTCCGCACCTGTCCGTCACTCCGCCATGAACCTGATTTTCTATTTTGACCAGCCTATCCTGCCCCATGCGGGAGGAACGGAACGGGCGGCGTATCTTCTGGCGCAAGCCCTGTCGCAGCACGGCCACCGGGTTTCCTTCCTGTCGCTCCGGCAGGCGGCGGACACACCTCCCGGGGCCCCGCCTTACTTCACCCTTCCCCGGCAGGACACGCTCTTCTGCCAGGAAAACAGGGAATATGTGGAAACCCTGTGCTCCGCACAAAAGACGGACGGCATCATCAACTGCGGAGCCAATCAGGATGACTCCTTCTTTTTCAGCCATGAACACCTTGACATCCAGGCTTCCATCATTTCCTGGATTTCCTTTGACGTCCGCACAGGGCTGGATTATTTCTCCTGCCTGCTCCGGAAGGATTTCTCCACCTGGGGAAATACCATAAAAACGCTGCTGCGCCATGCGCTGCTGCCCTATAAAAAACATGCGGCCATCAGCAACAAGAAGAGGAAATACAGGGACATGTTCCGCGGGTCAGACAAGGTGGTCTTTCTTTCCCGGCATTACACGGAAGACGCCCTCCAGCTGGCGGGGCCGCCGGAAAGAGCCCGTCTGTACGCCATCCCCAACCTGCTGACTTATGCCCCCGTTCAGCCCGACCTTTCCGGAAAGGAAAACGCCGTTCTTTATGTGGGGAGGCTGGCGGATTCTCCCAAAAAGGTGGATCGCCTGCTGAACGTCTGGAAAAAAGTGCAGCCTCTTCATCCGGACTGGCATCTGTACCTGGTGGGGGACGGCCCGGAACGCGGCAATCTGGAACGGATGGCGGAACGGCTGAAGCTGGAAAACGTCCATTTTGAAGGGGTCCAGGAACCCGCGCCCTATTACCGCAAGGCCAGAATACTCTGCCTCACCTCCACCCACGAAGGCATGCCCATGGTGATTAACGAAGCTCTCTCCTACGGCTGCGTTCCTGTGGTTTTCAACAGTTTCCACGCTGCCGAAGACATGCTGCCGGACCGGGAGACGGGACGGCTCATCCCGCCCTTCAGCCTGCGCCTCTTCGCGCGGGAGCTGGATGAACTGATGAGCGGCCCCTATGTCCCTCCCTCCACCAGAGTATTAACGAACTATCAACCGGAAAAGGTTATTCCCCTGTGGATGGAATGCCTGCAGGACCAGCCATGAGCAACATCGTCATCTATCTTCCCAATGAACCCCTGGGCAAACAGGGCGGCATGGAGCGGGCCACTCACCACCTGGCCGCCATGCTTGCCGGTGAAGGCCACCGGGTAACGCTCCTCTGCAGAAACAAAAACAGGCTGGGGGAAGAATACGTGCCTCCGACGGATCTCGTATTCATTCCCGCGTCCCTCAGCCGGGAGGAAGAACAGAATTTTCTGCTTAGCTTGATTAAGGAAAGAGGAATTGAGACCATCATCGACCAGACGGAAGGAGGAATTGTGGGGCGGTGGGGAATTTTCCGGCGTCGCGGGCACATGAACGGGGTTTCCGTTAAACTCATTGCCGTTCAGCACAGCTCCCAATATACCTACCTGAAACATTACCGGACCGTCAACCGGAAGCCCGCCGGACGCGGCCTGATCGGCAAGACACGCTCATTTTTCTATAATACGTTTATCCTGGCATTAAAAAAATGCAGGGCCGTTTTGCTTCAGCGCAGCCTGTTCCGGGAACTGGCTTCAGACTATGACCAGATAGTAACGCTCTCGGAAGGGGGCATTGAAGAATTCAAGAAACTGTGTCCCTCCGTCCCCGGGAACAAGCTCTCCTGTATTCCCAATATGGTGGAACTGCCCTCTCTTCCCGGGGAAGAGAAAAAAGAACCGCGCTGCCTGTTTGTCGGCAGGCTGGATAATCCCTCAAAAGGAGTGGACAGGCTCCTGCGCATATGGGAAAAAGTGGAAAAAGCATGCCCGGACTGGCATCTGGACATTGTGGGCGACGGACCGGATGCGGACCTGCTTAAGGATTCCGCCCAAAAACTGGGGCTTTCCCGAATTGTCTTCCACGGCTTCCAGAATCCGGAACCTTACTATTCCAGAGCCTCCATATTCTGCATGACTTCCACGTTTGAAGGATTCGGCCTCGTTCTTGTAGAAGCCATGCAGCACGGATGCGTTCCTATTGCCTTTGACAGCTACCCTGCCGTCCGGGATATTATCTCCCACGGGGAAAACGGCATCCTCATTCCCCCCTTTCAGGAAGAAGATTACTCAAACGCTATCATGGCCCTGACGAACAATCCCGACGAGCTGAAACGATTCAGCCTTCACAGCCTCAGCATATCCCAAAAATTCAGCCCCTCAAACCTGGCATCCAGGTGGAACGCCATTTTGTAGGATCAGAAAAACGTTATCAAATCACTGGCAGAGATGAAAATTTGTTTTGTCGCATGGTCGGATTTCGGAATAGGAGGCGTCCCCAAAGTCCTGACCTGTCTGATGGACGCCTTGTCACGCAACCATGACGTAAGCCTCTATTCCCTGAAAAACCTTCCGCAGTCAGGCATTAACGGAATCAACCGGGAACAAATTCATATTTACTGCAAGGAAATGAATTTATATGAGAAAGTTCGCCGCTCCGCGGCGGACATTCTTGTCAGTAAAACCCCTCTGTTCAGCTCCGCCCTCGGCTGCCGGCTATACGCGGCCGCGCGCTACACGTCAGGCTTCAAAAAGGCGCTGACGAACCACCTCAATAAACATCAATATGATGTAGTCATTTTCGGTTCCGGATTTGAAGACTCCCTGCTTCTCGCCCTTACCAAAAAGAAGCTCCTGCCCAGCATGAGAATCATGACGTGGTCCCATGCCTCCTATGACAATTATTTCACCAACATGGGTTCCTTCTTCTCCCGGTACATGAAGGAGGCCATCAAGGCATATTACCACCGTTTCGATGAAATCATCGTCCTGTCTGACGGGGACGAAAAAGAATTCAAAGAAAAACATCATCTTCCCGCCCGCCGAATCTACAACCCCAACACGATGAAACCGGCCGGGAAATCGTCCCTCACCAGCAAAACGTTCGTTTACGTCGGAGCTCTCTCCCGCCAGAAAGGGACTGATCTGGCCGTCCGCGCGTTCCGCAGATTCATTGAAACGGACCAGGAATGGAATCTCCATATTTATGGGGATGGCCCGTTGAAAGGATGGATTGAAGAATATGTATCCTCCCACGGTTTGGGCCAAAGAATCATCCTGCACGGGCCAAACGGAAACATGGTGGAAGAATTTCCCCGCCATTCCATCCTGGTCTTTCCCTCCCGCTGCGAAGGCTTCGGCCTCGTCCAGGTGGAAGCCATGTGCTGTGGACTGCCTATTCTGGCGGCGGATATACCTATCTGCCGGGAAATAGTGGGCAAACATCACGCCGGCATCTTTTTTGAGTCGGACAATCCGGAAGACCTGTGCCGGGCCATGCGCGAGATGACGGCCTCAGACCTCTCCACCTACGCGGCGAACGGCCTGGCCGCGGCGCCCCTGTTTAATTTGGAGCAGACTGTCTCTGAATGGGAAAACATGTTCAACGCAGTAAAATCATGAAACATTTAACATTACTGGAACCTATCAGGAAAGAAGGCAATTACCAATTCTTCATGCAATGGTTTGCGGACGCATGGACAACCAGCGGAGGGCAAACGGTCAAGGGAATCTCTGCTCCGTGGAATCTGCGTCTGTTGATCGCCAAATCCCGCGTTTCACGGAATTTCCGCCTGTTCACCAGTTCACGCAGGGCGCTGCTGGTGCCGGGAGCCGGTTATCCGGATTCATTCGCGTGGCCGTTCGGTTATGCAAATGAAATCGTGCCCATGCTGTGGGACGTCTGGCCCCGGTACTGGCCGCGCCTCATCTCCTCCCTGAAACGCCACCATGTGCAAACATTGTTGTGCACCTCATCCCAGGTTTGCGAATACGTGACGGAAAAACTTCCGCATATTAACGCGGTTCATGTTCCGGAAGGCATAGACCCCGCCGGCTACCGGGACGGAGGCCCCCTGGAGGGACGCCGGACGGACATTCTCCAGATCGGGCGCCTGATGCAGCCCGTGCACGAGGCCATTCTTCAAATGCGGCAGTCGTCTCCCCGCCTCAGCTATCTTTACCCGGAAGAGCCGGGCCGCCTCGTCTTTCCGGACTTCCCTTCCCTGTGCGAAGGGCTGGCTTCCTCAAAAATCGTCATTTGCTACCCGCGCTGCCGAACCCACCCGGAAATGGCGGGCGATGTGGAAACGCTGACGCAGCGTTACTGGGAATGCATGCTCTCCGGAACGCTCATTGTCGGCCATGCCCCCAAAGAGCTGGTCGATCTGCTGGGGTACAATCCCGTCATTGAACTGGAGACGGATGAGGACATCGGCAACCGGCTCTCCCAGATTCTGGACAACATCTCCTCCTATCAGGAACTGGCGGATAAAAACCTGGCCGCCGCCAGGGAAAACGCATCATGGGATACAAGAATGACCCGTATTCTCCAGCAACTGCGCCAACTGGGATATATGCAGTAACAGTCTTTTTCAGCTTCACTCGAATTCAGCGGATCCGGATATGGCCACACTCTGCAAATACTGGGCTTTCGCCTTCATTCTCTGCCAGCTAGGCCAGCAGTACATGCTCTTAAGCGGCATTGGCTCCATGGGGTCTTTCCTTCTGCTGGGTCTGGGGGCTCTTCTGCTGCTGATCAACGCCGGACGCGTACTTGACCGGAAGACGATCGCATCATCCTCTTTCATTTATTCTTTCGTCTTCATCTTCATCCTGTATCAATTCACCTTCGGTATTTTTGACCTTAATGAGAAAACGGGGATCTATCTGCTTGCCAAGGTGGTCTGCTGCCTGATGATTGCGCTTTCCGTCCAGAAGGACCCGTCACTTTATTTGCAGCGTCTCATGCCGGTTCTGGCGGCCGTCACCAGCGTGCTCATCCTCCTCGGTTTTGTCCACAATAACCTTGTTTTTGAGGGACGCTACACCCTGGGGTTCTGCAACGCGAATGGTCTGGGAGCCGTCTCTTCATTATGCGCGGGGGCCATGATTCTGGATTCTTCCGACCGCTCAAAGAAAAAAATCGCCATCATTCTTCTGTGCGCCCTGGCCACATTCCTCTCCGGCAGTCGGGCTTCCATAGGCATTCTCTGTTTGACCTTCATCATCAAATACGGTTTGAACGTCAGATTTCTGGCGGTGCTTCTGGCCGGAATCCTCACCTGGCAAATCATCCTGCCCATGACGGGAATCTCTTCCACCGGCCTGAACCGGTTCACGGAATCCGTGGAAAATATGGATTTTTCATCCTCCCGGGAAGGAGAACGGAAAGCGACCCTCCTCATGATTGCAGAATCCCCCATCCTGGGAAACGGCTTTGACGTGGAACAGAGTGAAAAGGCCAAGGAGGTAAGCGGCCTGGGCTCCCATAACGGCTATCTTGACATCATGAAAATGATAGGTATTCCCTACTCCATGTTACTGTTTGCGTTCATGGCGTATTATACCTTCACCGTCTGGCGGAAATTCCATAAATCCGCTTGCGATTATGACAGGATACACCTGTTCATCATTATCTCCGTTCTCATCGCCGCCAACTTTGAATCATATCTGTGGGGGATCAACCAGGTAGTCACAACCCTGTTGTTCACCTCCTTCGCCGTATTACAAAAACGCATGACAAACCTTAAACATGGAATCTGAAAAAACATACTTCTACCCCGTCCTCTCGGATTATGACTTCGGCTGGTTCCGTTTATCAGGACCGGGGCTTGCCAACTGCATGTTTGTGGCGGCCCGCGCCTACATACTCAGCAGGCAGGAAAACGCAGGCTATATTTCCCCCACCTGGACCAAACTCAGCCCGGGAACCTTCCTGCGCCGGGAGAAAGATAAAAGAGTCTATTTCAAAATTTTCAATGAACTGGGAATCAGCGGATTCAAAAAAATCCGACTGCTGCTTGCGGAAAAATTGCGCCCCGGCTCCCGGAAGGTGAAACAAATCCGCGGCATGGGGGAATACTTCGACGACCTCAATGAACACATGGACCTGGTGCATGAATTCATTGAAAAAATCACCAGGAAGGAAATTATTGAAAACGTGCATCCGGAAGCCCTGAAGGACTGCATCGCCATTCACGTGCGGCTGGGAGACTATTCCCCGGAGATGCGGGTGGATATCCTCTGGTACGTGAATCTCGTCAAGGAAATCCTGTCCATCAAGCCGTCCCAGCAATTCCTCATCTTTTCCGACGGCTCGGACGAAGAGCTGCGGGAGCTGCTGGCCCTGTCCAACACCAGGCGCGCGTTTTACGGCAACGCCTACGCGGATATGTACGCCATCAGCAAGTGCAAATGGGTCATCGCTTCGGACTCCACCTTCTCCGCCTGGGGGGCATTCATGGGGGAACGCCCCATCCTGTTCAACAAAAGGCATTTCAAGCGGGTGTTCCGGGACCGCATTCCGGAAGCCGTTCTGGGGGACAGCACCCGCATTCCGGATGAATTCAAGACGCTGCTTTAAATATGAAAAAGCAATATGATTTCATCTACCTGACCAATACGCCCTCCTTCTACAAGGCAAGGCTTTGTGAGGAACTGGCGAAAAAACACTCCGTTCTTCTGGTTCTTTACGGCTATGGGGCGGAAGCGGTCAATACCCGGCTCTCCGGCAATGAGAACGGCTTTGACTACTTCTTTCTGCATGAGGGAGACGCGGGAAAAAGAAACAAGGCCCTTGTCCTGTTCAGGCTCCTGAAGCTGATGGCCCGGGTCCGGGCCCGCAGAGTGCTGTTCTCCGGCTGGATGGCGCCGGAATACAACATCTACAGCTTTCTTTCCTCAAAACGGCGCAATGCCGTCATCTGCGAATCGTCAGCCATTGATTCCGGCATGAACGGCTGGAAAGGCCTGCTTAAAAAAGCCGTCATACGCCGCATGAGCGCGGCTCTCCCTTCCGGTTCCCCCCACCGCGCCCTGTTTGAGCATATCCGCTACCCGGGCGACATCCGCGTCACGGGCAGCGTCGGCATCTTTAACATGGAAGGCCGCAGCTCCCGTCCCCATTCCCCGTCCTCCCCCCTGAACTACATTTACGTCGGGCGCCTCGCGCCGGAAAAAAATCTGGAAATGCTCATCAGGGAATTCAACTCCAACGGGCGGCCTCTGACCATCGTGGGGGACGGGCCCCAAAAGGAACTTCTCAGAAACATGGCCGGGGGCAACATCCGCTTTCTGGGGCACATCCCCAATGACAGGCTCCCGGAAATCTATGAACGGCATGACGTGTTCATCCTCCCCTCGCTCTATGAGCCCTGGGGTCTGGTCGTGGAAGAAGCCCTCTTCCGGGGGCTGCCCGTCATCGCCAGCGACAAGGTGGGCAGCGCCGCCGACATGGTGACCGCTCTGGAAACGGGCGCGGTCTTTTCCCTGGCCGCTCCCGACGGCCTGCGCAACGCCATTCATGAAGTTGAAAAGAACTATGAGACCATGGCGCGCCGCGTAGCGGACATCAACTGGAACGGCCGCGTGGAAGCGCAGCTCAAGGCATATACCTCCCTTTTAGATTAATGGCTCCCATATTACAAACCATCGCATCCCTTGACTCCCGTTCGGGTGGCACCAGCACCTGCACTTATGACCTGGTCAAAGCTCTGAACGCTTCCGGCATGCCCACGGATATCCTCACCCTCCAGCCCGGCACCCCGGAAGAACGGATGGTGGGAGAAGACAGCTTCATCCATGCCTGCCCGTTTGACGCCCGCACTCCCCTCGCCGTCTCCCGGAACATACGCCGTTTTCTGGCCGGCTCCCAATATAGCCTCTACCATACCAACGGCCTGTGGCTGGACGTCAACCACGCGACATGCGCGCACGCGCGCAAAACGGACACCCCCTGCATCGTTTCCCTGCACGGCATGCTGTATCCCCAGGCGCTGGAGCGCGGCGGCTGGAAAAAGAAACTCATGCTCGCCCTGGGGCACCGGAAAGACATCGCCGGAGCCGCCTGCGTCCACGTCACCTGCGACAAGGAAATGGAATACTACAGGGACATGGGGTTTTCCAACCCCGTGGCCGTCATCCCCAATCCGGTGCGGATTCCGGAATATCTTGCGGACATCAGGCGCCCCGGGCATGACGGCTTCCGGGCAGGGTTCCTGGGCAGGCTTCATCCCATCAAAAATCTGGAGGCCCTGATCACGGCCTGGGGTCAACTGCGCCTCCCGAACGCGGAGCTTCTGCTCATCGGGGACGGAGAACCGGAATACAAGGCCCGGCTGGAAGAACTGGTCCGGGCGGAAAACATTTCCAACATCTCCTTCACGGGCTTTGTATCCGGGAGGCGGAAATATGAAATGCTCGCTTCCCTGGACGTCCTGTGCGCCCCCAGCCACCAGGAAAACTTCGGCATGAGCATTGCGGAGGCCCTGCTGGCGGGAACGCCCGTCATCGCCAGCCGGGGAACGCCGTGGGAAACACTGAACACCCGCAGGTGCGGCTGGTGGTGCGGCAAAGATTCCTCTTCCCTGGCCGCAGCCCTGGAAAACGCCTTCAGCCTCTCCCCGCAGGAAAGGCTCGCCATGGGGGAACGCGGCCGCGCCCTCGTCATGGAAACCTGCGCCGCCCCTCACGCGGCCGACTGCATGAAACGCCTGTACCGGTATCTGCTGGGGCAGGAAGCCAAACCGGAATTTGTCTATCTCCCATGAACATTCTCTTTTTGCTTGGAAAATTCCCTTCCGTGGGCGGCGTGGAAACCGTCACCGCCATTTTGGCGAATGAATTTTCCGCCCGGGGCCATGCGGTGCACGTGGTTTCCTTTGAACAGGTGACGGAAACGCCCACCCCCGCGCTGGACGACCGGGTCACCCTGCACCGGCTGAGTTACCCCGTCTCCAGCCGGGCCAACCGGGACGCCCTGCGGGACATCCTGGCCTCCAGTCACATTGACGTCATCATCAACCAGTGGTGCCTGCCCTTCCACGTCACCAGGCTGTGCCGGAAAGCCATGAAAGGCCTGCCCTGCCGCCTGCTGGCCGTCCACCACAACGCCCCGGACTGCAACGCCCGGCTGGAAGGCCTCCGGATGCGCATCGCCCGGACGGGAAACCCGGTCAACAGGGCGTTCCTGCGCCTTCTGCTGAAAGGCTGCTCCATGGCTACCGGTGCCAGCCTGCGTTACGTTTACGCCCACAGCGACCGTTACATCCTCCTTTCTGACAGTTTCCACCAGGCCTTCCGGAACATCACCGGACTGAAGGATACCGGAAAACTTCTGACGATTCCCAACCCCATTACCGTGGAAAATCCGGAATTCCGCTATGATCCGGCCCTCAAGAAAAAGGAGGTTCTCTTTGTCGGACGGCTGGAACCCAACCAGAAACGGGTCTCCCGCGTGCTGGAAACATGGGCGCTGCTGGAACCCCGCTTCCCGGACTGGACTCTCCGCCTGGTGGGAGACGGCCCGGAAAAACGCTCCCTTCAGGAATTCTGCACGGAACACCGCCTGAAGCACGTCTCCTTTGAAGGCTTCCAAAATCCGGCTCCGTATTACGAACAGGCTTCCCTCCTTCTTCTGGCCTCCGAATATGAAGGGCTGCCTCTCGCTATGGTGGAAGCCATGTCTTTCGGAGTTTCCCCCATCGTTTACGGAAGCTTTTCCGCCGCCTATGACCTGGTGGACCACGGCAAGGACGGCTGCATCCTGCCCGCAGCCGGAGGGTTCCAGGCGCGCCGGATGGCGGAAATGGCCGCAGGGCTGATGCAGGAACCGGCCGCCCTGCACGCCATGGCGCGGAAAACCGTAGCCAAAAGCCGGAAATTCACGCGGGAGCACATCATCCCCCAGTGGGAAGAAGTCTTCCGCCCACACGCCTCCTGAACCCGCTTTCCCTCCCCCTCTCTCTACATGGAACAGACCCGGAACAAAACGGACATCGCATTCACCGTCAGCGGCAGGCTCGCCGTATCCTGCGCCGTGGCCTACATGGCGCTCCCGACCATCCTTTTCCTGCTGGGATGGGTCAGGCCCCTGTTCTCCGTTCCGGCCGCTGCGGCCGTAGCCGCGGCAGCCGTCCTGCTGAGCGCAACAATCCCGGCCCCCACGCTTCATTTCACCAGGCGCCAGATGGCCATTTACCTCTGCGTCCTCGCCCTTTCCCTTCTGTGGCTTCTGGCGGGCGGAATGACGGGAATCACTTCCCAGCACGCGGACTTCGTGGTCCGCAACCCCATTTATGAAACGCTCATCCGCTGCGACTGGCCGCTGGTGGACGCGGGCGGGCGGCCCTTCATCTACTACCTCGCCTTTTGGCTTCCCCCGGCCCTGGCGTGCAAATGCCTCTCCTGTTCGGACATCTTCATCATCAACTACGTCCTGACCGCCTGGACGGGGTTGGGCCTGGCGCTGACCCTCACGGTCCTCTGGAGCAAATTCCGTACGGCCACCCTGCTTTTCCTGCTCCTGCTCATCTTCCAGGGCCCGCTGGACGGCATCGTCAGGTGGGGGCTTCATTTATTCCATTTGCAAGGGCCGCTGGCCCACGAACTTTACCTGACGGTACTGGCGTTCTTCGGGGGCGTGCCCCCCACCATGCAGCTTCACTACACCTTCCATCACACCACGCTGCTGTGGCTGTTCCTGTCCATGGCGGTCGCCTGGGACATTCCGCCCAAATACCAGCTCTTCCTGGCCGCCCTGTGCCTGCTCGCCTCTCCCATCGGCTCGCTGGGCCTTCTGGTCTTCATCGCCGTCCGCACGCTGATCCTCCGCACGCCCGTCAGGCAATACTTCTCCTCCTGGACGGTGCTGGCGGGCGCCGCGCTGGTGCTGCTGGCCGGCATCTATTTCACGAGCAGCAACGGAAACAACCGCATCCGCCTGACGTGGCAGGACTCCCCCTTTGACCTGCTCCAGTACGGCAACTGGAAATTCTGGGCCGCCATGGCCGGCTCCTGGCTGCTGACGGTCGGCGTTCCGGCGGCGCTCCTGTTCCGCCGCTTCAAAAAAGACGCCCTGTTCTGGTCAGCCCTGGCCATTCTCACCCTTACCTACTTCATTTACATAGGTTCCGTGGGCGGCTACAATGAATTCTGTTACAAAGCCTCCAGCGTCAGCTTCTTCTGCCTGGCTCTCATCTTCACCCGCATCTTCTCGGAACGGATGGGGCCGCCCCGGTGGCGCCGGCTGTGCGTCTGTTACCTGATCCTGGCCGCGCTCCCCAGCCTTTCCGTCTTTGCCAAGGCCGCCCCCACGCTCGCCTTCTCGGAACCCGCGCGGCTTGCCAACATGCAGCGGGAATGGAAGGGGCACCTCCACCACCCGGAACATCCCTGGAACCGCCCGCTTTGGGGAACCGGAGAAGGACGCGCCTTCAGGAACATCTATTTCCAAAAGGCGGGCCAGTCCGCGGACGGCCCGCTGGCCCCCTTTTCCACCGGAATAAGGACGGATGCGGAACCCGCCGCCGCCCCGCGTCCATAACCCCCTTCCACCTCCGCACCCTTTCGCCATGGACCTTTCCCGTTACCAGGAACATTACTCCCTCAGCTACCGCCTCAAACGGTACGGCTGGTATATTGTCAACAGGACCCTCTTCCGGATCATGGTCACCAACGCCATGAAAGTTCCCCGGAACCTTCTGTTGCGCCTGTTCGGGGCGCGCATACCGCTCGCCTCCCTCGTTTACCCCAGCAGTAAAATCTGGGCTCCTTGGAACCTCTCCGTGGGGGAATACGCCTGCATCGGCCCCGATACGGAAATTTACAACAAGGCCCCCATCACCATCGGGAACCACGCCGTCATCTCCCAGGGGGCCTTCCTCTGCACGGCCTCCCATGACATCTCGGACCCCGCCCACTCCCTCATTTCCGCCCCCATTACCGTGGAAGACCAGGCATGGGTGGCGGCGCAGGCCTTTGTGGGCATGGGGGTGACGGTTGGCAGGGGAGCCGTGGTAGGAGCCCGCAGCGCCGTATTCAGGGACGTGGCTCCCTGGACGGTTGTAGGCGGGAACCCGGCCCAATTCATCAAACAACGCACGATCCGCTGAACCATGCTTAACCTCGCCGTCATCATCCTCGCCAGAAATGAGGAGCTCCATATCCGCCGCTGTCTGGAAAACATTCTTCCCATCGCCAGGGAAATCTTTGTCATTGACTGTTTTTCCACGGACAACACCGCCGCCATCTGCCGGGAATACCCCCGGGTGCAGGTCATCCAGCATGAATGGCCCGGCCTGTACGCCCTGCAATTCAACTGGGCTCTGGACAACTGCCCCATCACCGCAGAATGGGTCCTGAGACTGGACGCGGACGAATGGTTCATGCCGGAAGCCCTGGAAGAACTGAAAGAAAAACTGCCCTCCCTCCCCCCGGACGTCACCGGAATCATCCACAAGCGTAGGCATATTTTCCTGGGCCGTTGGATGAAGCACGGCGTTTACCCGGTCAAGCTGCTGCGCCTGTTCCGCTACGGCGCGGCCAGGTGCGAACAGCGCCATATGGACGAACACATGGAACTCAGCCGGGGCCGCTCCGTCGAATTCGAATACGACTTCGTGGACGAAAACCTGAATGACCTGGGATGGTGGGCGCACAAGCACGTGGACTATTCCGCCCGGGAAGCGGCGGATATTGAAGACATCCTCTCCTCCTCCGCGGCGGCCTCCGGCATCAGCGGGCAGGCGGCCAGAAAGCGGGCCATGAAGGAACGCTACGCCCGCCAGCCGCTTTTCTGGCGTTCCTTCGCCTACTTCTGCTACCGTTATTTCCTGAAACTGGGTTTTCTGGACGGCAGGGAAGGATTTTTGTGGCATTTCATGCAGGGATGGTGGTACAGGACCCTCGTGGATGCCCGGCAATTCGAAAAACAGAAACAAGACGCCGCCAAAACGGCACGCTGATTCCATTCCGCCCCGCTTTCTCTCCATGTCCCCCCTTTTTTCCATCATCATCCCCGTTTACCGTTCCGGCCCCTTCCTCAGAGACTGCCTGGACTCCATCAGGAACCAGACCCTGACGGACTGGGAATGCATCTGCATCAATGACGGTTCCCCGGACGAGAGCGGAGCCATTCTGGACGAATATGCCCGGAAGGATTCCCGTTTCACCGCCATCCACCAGGACAACCGGGGCGTAAGCGCCGCGCGCAACGCGGGGCTCTCCGTGGCGAAGGGAAGCTGGACCGCCTTTGTGGACGGGGACGATACCGTAGAGCCGGACATGCTGGACTGCCTGCATGAGGCGGCTCTGCGCACGCCGGAAGCCTCCCTCCTCTGCTACGGAATCAGCAAAGACTTCCATACGGGGCTCCGGCTCATCCGCACGGAAACCACCCTCCCAAGCCGGGACCAGCACATCCCCGCGGAGGAAACGGGGGCCTTCCTGCGCTACCTGCTGACCAGCCTGGACATGGAATCCTCCTGCAACAAACTGTTCCGCACGGAACTCCTGAAAAAAAACGGCATCCGCTTCAATACCTCCGCCGTCGTATTTGAAGACTTCCAGTTTGTCCTGGACTATCTTTCCGCCTGCTCCCCGGACATCAGCCTGGTCAAAAAAGCCTTCTACCACTACCGCGCGCAGGAAAAGGAAAACGGAGCGGCCAAGCGCAGCCGCTTCAACCTCGTCCGGGACATAGACACGCTCACGGCCAAATTCCTGGCCTGGATCAGCACCCTTTCCCTCCCGCAGGAAGACATCCCCGTCGTCAAAGGCTACATCCTGCAAAAAATCAGCGTGATTTTCCATGCCCTCCAGCGGCAGCCCTATGCCGCGCGCAGGGAAGTATTCCGGGACTTCCTTTCCAGCGGCCTGGCCGCCCGCAAGGCGGAGCTTCCCCTGTGCGGCCGCTACTACCACCTCGTCTGCCGCCTGCTGGCGGCGCGCAGATACCGACTGGCCCACCTTCTGCTGAAGACAAGGAACATTTAACCCTCTGAGCCTCCCCATCCAAACGGCATCGCCCATACACAGCCTTTCAACAATATGACCCAGCCTCTCGTCAGCATCGTCATTCCGGTGTTCAATGTGGAACGCCATCTGCGCCAATGCCTGGATTCCGTTCTCCGCCAAACCCTGAAAGAATGGGAATGTATTTGCATAGATGACGGTTCCCCGGACGGCAGCGGAGCCATTCTGGACGAATACGGAAACAAAGACGCGCGTTTCAAAATCATCCACCAGCGGAACAGGGGCGTTTCCGCCGCACGCAATCTGGGCATCAAACTGGCCGCCGCCCCTTATTTGACATTCATTGACTCGGACGACTGGGTTGAGGACGACGCGCTGGAAAGCCTCCTTTCCGCCATGAAGGAATCCTGCGCCGATATGGTGATGTGTTCCATCTGCATCCATCAGGAAAATCATCAGGAGGTTTCCATGGAAACACCTTACCCCCCTTCCGAAAACATGCGGGACGAATACGCGGTAACTGAAAAATCCTTCTCCGGAGCGGCTCTGGTAGATGTCTCCATCTGGGCGAAACTTTTCAGCGTGGAAACGATCCGCGCCCATCAAATCCACTTTGCGCCAGAACTCAAGGTATCCGAAGATATGGAATTTTCCACCCGGATGCTCTGTCACAGCCGCCGCGTCTCCATCATCCGGAAACCCCTGTACCATTACCGTGCCGGCCACGAGAGCAGCATTATGAACAACATTGTCCGCGGAAGAATGAAAACGTCGGATTTCATCAATTCCATCAATGCCATCTACCGCCTCTACCAGTGCGTCCCCTCCGGCCTGGAACGCGGGGAATGCAGGGAACGCATTACAGGCACGCTGAGAAGGGCTCTTTCCGGAAAAAACTTTTACCGGCAAATCATCCGGCAACTTGACCACAAGGATCAGGCCGCCATCGCGGCCTCAACCTCCTTCCCTTACATGAATTATCTGAAGGAGGGGAAAAAGCTTGCTTCTCTCCAGATGATTCTGCGGCACCTCAGAATGCAGTTCGGCCTCGGAACCCGTTTTCAGACTCTCTCAAACGCCGTTAGAAACTTTTTTAAAAGCTGACGCCCAATGAAGATAGGCATTATCACCATCCATTATTCGTTTATCACCCGCAACTACGGCTCCCTGATGCAGTTATATGCCATGCAGCAGGTGTTGGAAGGAATGTCCGTTCAATCCGCCCTGATCAAGCAGCTCCCCAAACCGCTACCCGTCCCCCCCCCTCCCACAACTCGGCAAAAACTGGACTATTACTGCCGGCATCCCTGGAATTTGCTTGCCCGCTGCGCCCGTTCCCTGAAACCGGAACGGAAAGCCCCGCAGACTGCCCCTTCATTTGAATCCTTTATTGAACAGGAGATACACTCCCTGTCCCCCATTTTCCTCCCCGGAGAACTCAACGCGCAAGAACTGGATTTTGACGCATACCTGGCGGGAAGCGACCAGATATGGACATCCTGCGAACCGGAAAAACTTCTGGATTTCGCCCCTGCCGGCAAACGCATGGCCTATGCCGCAAGCGCAGCATGGGGGCAACAGTCCCCGGAATGGCATGCCCTGGCCCAGAGGGAATTCCCTAAATTCTCCGCCATTTCCGTACGGGAAAAACACGGGGTGGAAATATGCCGGAAAGCCGGCGCAGAAAAAGTTGAAGTTGTTTTGGATCCCACACTGCTCCTGGACCGCAGGGAATACTGCCGGCTGACGGAAGGGAGGCCGCCGTACTTTTCCGAACCGTGCGTCCTGGGATATTTTCTCAACATTGACCAGCTTTCCCGGCTTCCCTGGAAGCAGGTGAAAGAAGTCGGGAAAAAAATGCGCGCCACGCTCCGCATCATTCCTCTTCAGGGAGCGGAATGCTGCATCCCGGAAAAATATTCCATCTCCCCGGATCCTTATGAATTCCTGCAGGCCTTCCAGGAAGCCCTCTGCATCATCACCAATTCCTTCCATGGCACAGTATTCGCGCTTATCATGCGCAAGCCCTTTATAACCATTCTTCAAAAAGGAGAAACAGCCGTCCAGAACACGCGTATTTTCTCCCTGCTGGAATCCCTGGGCCTGGAAGACAGGATTTACCATCCGGAAAAAGGCTCCCTGGCCGAACAACTGGACCGTCCCATTAACTGGACGGCCGTCGAACGGAACTGGGAGGCTCTGCGCATTCATTCCATGGAGTTTCTGAAAAACGCCATTCAACAATGCACCTCCGCTACCCGCCATGGCTGAAGAAAACAGCAACAAACGCATTGCCCGCAACACCATACTGCTTTACACCCGTTCGTTGATCAATCTGGTCATCGGGCTGTACACGTCGCGCCTTACCCTGGACGCGCTGGGAATAGCGGATTACGGGATTTACAACGTCGTCGGCAGTCTGGTGGCGCTCTTCGGGCTGTTCAACGGCAGTCTGAACACGGCGATCAGCCGGTTCATCACCTATGAACTGGGAAGGAACAACAACCAAAGGCTGAACAAGGTTTTTTCCTCCTCCCTGAGCATCCTCTTCATTTTTGCCCTGGTGATATTCATCCTGGGGGAAACCGTGGGGCTGTGGGCAATTAATTGCCGCATGGTTTTTCCCGCGGACCGAATGAATGCCGTCAACTGGGTCTATCAGATTTCCCTGATGACATTCCTGGTAAGCCTGCTCAACGTGGCGTACACCGCTACGCTGGCTGCGCATGAAAATTTCCGGGTGCTGGCGACAGTAGAAATCCTGCTGACAGGGGTCAAAGTAATATGCGTCATCCTGCTGTATTACGTTCCCATGGACAGGCTGATTTACTTCGCCGGGTACAGCTTCCTGCTCACCCTGGCTTCGAGCGGCTTTTACGTCTTCTATTGCATGCGGCATTACCCCATCTGCCGCTACCGGGCCATCCTGGACAAGCCATTCCTCAAGGAAATGGGAGCATTTTATTCATGGAACCTCTTCGGCTCCATCGCCTGGCTGCTGAAAGGTTCCGGCATCAACGTGGTCATCAACCTCTTTTTCGGCGTACTCATCAACGCCGCGCAGGCCGTGGCGTCCCAGGTATCCGCCGGGGTCACGGCCCTGATGGGAAGTTTTTCCAGCGCCATGCAGCCGCAAATCACGAAAAGCTACGCGGCGGGAGACTACGAACACATGTGGAAACTTGTCTTCAACGGAACGCGCTACAGCTTCTTTCTGCTGGCCGTCTTCATTCTCCCCCTGTGCTTCAACATTGATTTCATCCTCTCTCTCTGGCTCAAGGAAATTCCCGAGTACACCAACATCTTCGTTATCCTTTTCCTGGCCAATGTGCTGGCGGAAAGCTACTCCACCTATTTGATCACCGTTCTCCTGGCTACCGGGAAAATCGCCTTTTACCAGGCCAGCGTGGGGACAATTCTCCTGTTAAATGTCCCGTTAAGCTATCTGGCCTTCCAATGGGGATATCCGCCCGTTTCTTTCCTTGTAGTATCCATTGTTCTGACGTTCGCTGCGTCTGCCCTGAGACTTTTCCTGCTAAAGAAAAGATTTTCCTTCTCCATTACTCTCTTTCTCCGTTCCGTCTTTCTCAAAACGCTTCTTACTATTCTCCTGGTCAGCGCGTTGAATTTCATGTTGCTGAATCTTCGCTCACTCCTTCCATATGGGAATATCCTCGTGCTTCTCTTCTCCTGCCTTATTTCCATGGGAGGCATTTACATCCTAGGCCTCAACCCGGAAGAACGCCGCATTGTCATCGTGCAGGCAAAAAAATACCTTCACCGTTAACTCTTCATTCACGAACATGATCATTTTGGAAAACAAATACGATTGTTGCGGCTGCCACGCCTGCGTGACAATCTGTCCCCGGAAATGCATTTCCATGCATCCGGATCAGGAAGGCTTCCTTTATCCGTCAACTGATCAGAGCCTCTGCGTGGACTGCCATCTGTGCGAGAACGTCTGCCCCATGATTTCACAGAAGGAAGAAAGAAAAAACGCCGCGGAAGAGGCAGACAGAGAACCAATCAAAGCGTATGCCGCACGCAGCGGAGATAGCCTAACGGCGCAGAACAGCGCTTCCGGAGGAATATTTCCCATTTTGGCAGAGAAGGTCTTGAATGAGGGAGGAGTCGTTTTTGGAGCCAGGTGGGACGAGGATTTCATGGGAGTCCGCCACGATTTCATCACAGACAAAAAAGACCTGTATCTTTTCCAAGGCAGCAAATATGTCCAGTCAACCATAGGAAACGCATTCTTTCAGGTCCGTGATTTTCTGAAATCAAACCGTAAAGTCCTTTTTTCCGGAACTCCGTGCCAAATTCAAGGGCTGAAAAAAGTCATCCGGAAAAACTCCGAACTTTTAATTACCGTTGATGTTGCCTGCCATAGCGTACCGTCTCCGAAGGTTTGGAAGTCCTTTTTCCGCAATCTGATCACCAAGAACAGGATTTCCGATGTTTCCGGCGTTTTCATGAGAAAAAAGACTTTCTCTCCCGCGCGGGGCTGGAGATGTGATTCCTTCGTGGTGGAATCAACCAACACCCCACCCCTTGAAGATTCCATTTATGAAACCGCCTACGGACGCGGTTTTTTGGAAGGCATGTTTTCCCGCCCGTCATGTGAAAAATGCCCTGCCAAAAATATGGAAAGCGGCAGCGACATCACGCTTGGAGATTTTTGGGGAGTGGAAAACTATTTTCCGGATCTGGTCATGCAAGAGGGGCTTTCCATCATTATCTGCAAGACGCCCAGGGCTCACGCATTGCTGGAATCTGTGCGCGGCTCTCTGTCCGTTTTACGTCCTGCCGAATATAAATGGGCGGCAGCGCATAATGAGGGATTACGTTTTGATCCCCGGAAAAACCCTCATCGGGACTCCTTTTTCCGGAAGCTGGCCAAATGCCGTTCCGATCAGGCGGCGGTCAATCTGATGGAATCATATTTCCGCCCTAAGCTTCTTGCAAAGATAAAGACGAAATTAAAATCCGTGTTGAAATGTATTCTTTGCCGCTCGCCGTTCTCTTCCGGCAGAAAAGAAAAAAACCACTCTGAAAAGCCTTAACAGTTGCCCGAATAAACTGATTATCAATCACCTGCGATAGTAATCGCCTGAAATGCGACACCTTTCAGATTTAAACACGTTCCGATCAACATGAATAAATGTATAGAGGAGAAAACAGGAAGGCTGAGATACTTTGACGCCCTCCGGGGCTTTTCCATGATTTTCGTCGTATTCAGTCATGTAGTACTTTTCTCCATGGGCCTGACCGACGTGAAGGACAGTACTGTAAACTGGGTGATCATGACTTTCCGGATGCCGCTGTTCTTTTTTGTCAGCGGCTTCTTCGCCTACAGGATTTGCACGAGATGGACCGCCTCCCTTGTGGGGGACGTCATCAAAAGGAAGATTCAGGCACAAGTAATTGGAACGATTGTGTTTTGTTCCCTGTTCCTGTTTTGTCAGGGCCAGGGAATCTTTACATGGCTGCACACGGGTTTCCAGGGATATTGGTTTACCATCACCCTGTTTCAGATGTTTGTGATCTTCCTGGCTCTGTCTCTGTTATCCAGGTTATGTTGCACGGAGCGCATGCTGGACATCGGGCTCCTGCTCGTTTCTTCCATCTATTTCCTCTCTTTCGGGGTGCCGGTAATAAGAGAATTCTGGGATTCTCCGCTGGGAGGCATATTGTGCGAGTATGAAGTAACCCGCTATTTCCAGTTTTTTGCATTGGGAATCTTTTGCCGCAAATACTGGAACCAGTTTGCGCGGTTATTAACAAAGGATTGGTTCAAAACCCTTTTCATAGTTATTTTTGTGGTGTGTCTTTGTTTTATGAATTTAACTGAAAATTCCCAAATATCCCCCCCCCCCCCAATTCCACCAAGATGATCGGCATTCTTGTACGATATGCCGGTTTAATAGTCGTAGTTTCATTCTTCTTCAGCAGGGAGAGATACTTTAACGAAGGCAATATCTCTGGCAATCTTCTGGAATACATCGGCCGGCGCACATTGGACATTTACCTGATCCATTTCTTTTTCCTTCCCAATCTGGAATTTTTACAGCCATTTTTTACCACAGGCAATACGGTCATCATTCAACTGTTTATCGGCATCACCGTATCAGCAGCCATCATCACCCTCTGTCTATTGATAAGCAATGTACTTCGTTCCAGCAACTTTCTCGCGTCCTGGCTATTTGGCGTCAAACCGCCTCCAAAGTGAAGAAATCCACGGCGCTCCATGCCTGACAGCCCCATGGATGGTTCTTGAAAACAGGAAGGACTTTGCGCCGTCCTGCGCATCCTTCCCCATATACCGGAGGACAGACCGTTCAACGCCTGTGAACATGGGGAAATCCTGTACAAGGACAAAGACCACATGTCCAGCAAAGGCTCCATCAGACTCTTCCAACACCTGAAGCCCCAGTTAAGGAAAGCGCTGGAAAAGGAATCCGCGGCATCGGCAGTTTCGCAAAAGCCATCCCCCGTGAGCGCGCCTGCCGCAGAACAGGCAGGGAGCCGTTTAAATCAATCTGACTTTTGTGGAAGCAATAAAGTTTTCCCTGGGAAAAATGCCCTTGCACGATGTAATAACGCGCCGAATATTTAACACTTTTTGTCATACGTTGAACATATCTTTCCATTTCTTTTCTGGTATTGAAGATACCCTTGCTAAAAATAAAAATATTGTTACCGTATTTTTCCCCTCTAATTATGCAACATAAAACCATTATCGCAACATGTGCGGCCATGGCCGCTTTTTCCGGCATGGCTTCTGCCGATATCCAGCTTCCCCTGGATGTTGTAAACGCCAATAACGGCGGCGAGGCATTCTCCGCCCAGCTGGGAACAGGCTACGCTACCAAATATATCAGCCGCGGCCTGGCTTTCCAGAATTCCGCCAGCGACCATGTCATTCCTCTGGAAGCCGTCGGCGCCTATCAGTTGAACAATCAATATTCCCTGATAGGCGGATTGAAATATCAGTGGCTGACGGATAATGGCCTGAAACACGATGATTCCGGCATTTGCGACGAAGGTTCGGCCATCTTAGGCGTCAGCCGCAAATTCGGGAAATCAACTATCGCGGCCCTGAGCTACCAGTTTGTTCACGGCGGCGTCCCCGGAAGTTTCAACACGCATAACACGGGCAGCAATTCCGGCATCCCCGCTTTCAGCCACAACAGGCCGGAAGAACACAGCTTCGTTCTGGACATCCACCATGACTTCGGCAAAGGGCTGGAAAACTTCTTCTGGGACTGCCGCGTCCAATACACGTTCCGCTGGATGACAGGCTGGTGGTTCACCAATACCCTGGGGTACAAATATGACGTCAATAAATCCACCTCCGTTATCGTGGCGGGCACCTGGAACGCCACGGCCGGTTATTTTGACAGCAATTCCCTGAACGCCAACGGAACGCAGGGCATTTCCCTGACGGTTTCCGCCCCTGTCAAGGCAACGGAAGACCTGATCGTGACTCCGTTCGTGGGAACGGTCTGGCTCGGCAACGGCGGCCTGGCGGCCAACCACCGCGGCGCCTCCGCCCGTTTCCCCTACAGGGAACCATCCAAGGTTTACCGCAATTTCACCTTCGTCGCCGGGGTAGGAGTTGCCTATTCCTTCTAAAAATCTGACTGTCACTCACTCAACCAACGCAGGCTCCGGCATGTGCCATCAATCATGCCGGAGCCTTTCTTTAACTTTTCATATCCCCCGTTTTCCATACCGCCCCCGTTCAGGAACAAGTGGCCGCCCTGAGCGACGCGTTTGCCATCGCAGGAAACTTCCTCCGTTGCGAAACCATTAACAGCGGCCACATCAACATGACCTTCCGGGCTACCTGCCTGGAGCCGGACGGCACCACCCGCCGCTATATTTCCAGCGCGTGAACGACGTCGTGTTTCCCTGCCCCGGAGACGTCATGCACAACGTGGAAAAGGTGACCAACCACATCCGCTGGAAAATGCTCCGGGTGCTGAAAACGCCCTTCCGCCAGACGCTGAACCTGTACTTCGCGCGGGAGGGGCCGCAAGTATCTGGAAATTCCCGGTTCCGGCTTCTGGCGCTGCTACAACTGCATTGAAAACACCCACACGTTCGACGTGGCGGACCATCCCCGCCAGGCTTACGAAGCGGCCAGGGCTTTCAGCGCTTTCCAACAGCTCCTGTGCGACATGAATCCGGAGGACATCCATGAAACCATTCCATTCTTCCACCACACCCGCAGACGCTTTGACCATTTGGAAAAAGCGGCGGCGGCGGACTCCCACGGGCGGCTGAACACCTGCCGCAAAGAGCTGGACTTCATCCGCCGCCGCGAACGCTGCGTGGACGTGCTGCTGGATCTTCTGGAACAGGGAGAGCTTCCCGTCAGAATCGTCCACAACGACACGAAAACCAACAACGTGATGCTGGACACGGAGACGGACGAGGCCGTCTGCGTCATTGACCTGGATACCGTCATGCCCGGAAGCGTCCTGTACGACTTCGGAGACACGGTGCGCACCATGACCTCCCCCGCGGCGGAAGATGAAGAAGACCTGGACAAAACCTTCATGCGCATGCCCATGTTCGAGGCCGTCGTCAAGGGATATCTGAAGACCGCCAGGGACTTCATCACGCCGCAGGAAGTCTCCAAACTCGCTTTTTCCGGCCCGCTCATCACGCTGGAAACGGGAATCCGCTTCCTGACGGATTACCAGGAAGGAGACGTTTATTTCAAAACGAAAAAAGAACGGCACAACCTGTACCGGGCCCGCACCCAGCTCAGGCTGGCGGAAAGCATGGAAGAACAAATGCCAGAAATGGAAGAATGCGTCCGGAAATGCTTCCAGACCGTTAACGGCTGAGTGGGCATCATCGGCATTATTCCAATTTTATGATAGTACCGGGACGCGGGCAGGTGCTATACTGCGGCGCATGTTAAAAAATATTTCTCCCCTTATCAGCCCCTCCCTGCTGAAAATTCTCGCGGAAATGGGGCATGGCGACGAAATTGTCTTTTCAGACGCCCACTTTCCCGCCCATACCTTCAACCCTACGGTGCTGAGAGCGGACGGCCTGGGGGCGGACGCCCTGCTGGCCGCCGTCATTCCCCTGTTGGAACTGGACGCTTACGCCACCCCCGTCATCATGATGGCCCCGGTTCCGGGGGACTCCCTGGACCCTGCGGTAGAGGCCAAATACCGCAAGGCCCTGAATTATGACGGGGAGATTGAGCAAATGGAGCGCTACGCCTTTTACGAACGGGCTAAAAAGGCCTATGCCGTCGTCATCACCGGGGAAACGGCCAAATACGGCAACATCATCCTGAAAAAAGGCGTTACCCCTCTTTCCTGACCATTGCCCGCCAGACCTTCCATGCAGTACGACTTTGACGAAATAATCGACCGCCGCGGCACCGGAGCCCTGAAATATGAAGCCCTGCTGCCCCGCTGGGGCCGGGACGACCTGATCCCCCTGTGGGTGGCGGATATGGACTTCAGGACTCCCCCCTTCATCATGGAGGCCATTCGCCGCCGCTGCGAACACGAAGTCCTGGGATACACCGTCAAGCCCCGCGCCTTCTTTGAAGCCATCCGGGACTGGGTGGGGCGCCGCCACGGGTGGAAGGTGAACGCCTCGGAAATAGGCTTCGCTCCGGGCATTGTTCCCGGCATTTCCAGCGCCATCCAGTGTTTTACGGACCCGGGGGACAAAATCATGATCCAGCCTCCGGTGTACCATCCCTTCGCCATGATCATCCGGGAAAACGGCCGGGAAACCGTGAACAATCCCCTCATTCTGGAAAACGGCCGCTACCGCATGGACTTCAACCACATGCAGGAAGCCGTGCGCGGCTGCCGCATGTTCATCCTGTGCAATCCCCACAATCCCGGAGGCCGCGTATGGAGTCCGGAGGAGCTGCGCCGCGTGGCGGAAATCTGCACGGCAAACGGCACGCTGGTCGTTTCCGACGAAATCCATGCGGACCTGACCCTTCCCGGCCGCAGGCACACCGTATTCGCCACCGTTTCCGAACAGGCCCGCATGAACTCCGTCACCTACATGGCGCCCAGCAAAACCTTCAACGTGCCCGGCCTGGGCAGCTCCTACGTGATTTGCCAGAATCCGGACCTGTTCGCGAAATACCAGAACTTCGTCAGCGGGAGGGAGCTTGCGGAAGGGCACGTCTTCGCGTACGAAGGGCTCATCAGCGCCTATTCCGGCCCGGCGGGGGAGGAATGGCTGGCCCAGGCGCTGGACTACGTTCAGGAAAACATCCGCTTCATTGACCGGGAACTGCGCCGCCGCATGCCCAAAATCAAGGCCATCATGCCGGACGCCTCCTACCTGGTCTTTCTGGACTGCCGGGAACTGAACCTTTCCCAGAAGGAGCTGGTGGAGTTTTTTGTGGACGGCGCGCGCCTGGCTCTCAACGACGGTTCCATCTTCGGCAAGGAAGGGGAAGGCTTCATGCGCCTGAACGCGGGCTGTCCCCGCTCCATCCTGGAACGGGCGCTCAACCAGCTGGAGGAAGCTTACCAAAACCGCGGGTTCCGGAGGCAACAGGCCCAGGGTTAAAAACAGGTTGCACGCTCTCCGGCAATGGAGTCCATTCCCGGAACCATGCATTGGGGAAACTTTTCCGGGGACATCCGGCCCCTCCGGATTTTCTCCTGTTGGTCTCCGTGCGGAAAGGTCACGGCGCGGCGGAAGGGGAATATCCGCACATCCTCTTCCGCCGTTTCACCCACGGCAGCGCCTTATTCTTCCGTCCCATGCCGGGAAACGCTCCCGGGACGCCCCCATGACTTTGCTTGCAAAATAAAAGGAAAGGAGTATCGTTCCCCGCATGTACTATATCACCACGGCCATTGACTACACCAACGGACCGCCCCACATCGGGCACGCTTATGAAAAAGTCCTGGCGGACGTTCTCGCGCGCTGGCACCGGATGAAGGGGGAGGAAGTCTATTTCCTGACCGGGGTGGACCAGCACGGGCAGAAAGTGCAGCAGACGGCGGAAAAGCTGGGCATTACGCCGCAGGAGCATGTCAACAACATCACCGCCCAATTCCAGGCGCTGTGGGACCGCCTGGGCATCAGCAATGACGGATGGGCCTCCACGACGGACCCGCGCCACAAGGCCTGCGTGCAGAAAATCCTGACGGACCTGAAGGACAAGGGCCAGCTTTACAAAAAATCTTACAAGGGATTCTATTCCGTGCGCCAGGAACAGTTCCTGACGGACAAGGAACGGGACGCGGAAGGCAACTTCGGCCCGGAATGGGGGGAAGTGGTGGAACTGGAGGAAGAAAACTGGTATTTCCGCCTGACCGACCATGTGGAATGGATGAAGCAGTTCGTGGAAAAGAGCAGTGATTTTGTCCTTCCGTCCTTCCGCAAGGCGGAAGTGCTCAACGCCATTGACTTTGACTCGGACCTCTGCATTTCCCGCCCCAAGAGCCGCCTTTCCTGGGGAATCGAGTTCCCGTTCGACCCCGAATTCGTCACCTACGTCTGGTTTGACGCCCTGATCAACTACATTTCCTTCGCCGGCTACCTGGCGGAGCCGGACAGCGGCCTGCCGGATTTTGCCAAGCTCTGGCCCGCGGACTGCGAAGTCATCGGCAAAGACATCCTGGTGCCCGCCCACGGCGTGTACTGGCCCGCCATGCTGCATGCCATGGGCTTCTCCGACGAGGAAATGCCCACCCTGCTCGTGCACGGCTGGTGGAACATCAACGGGGAAAAAATGTCCAAGTCCATCGGCAACGTGGTGGACCCCAACCTGCTGGCGGAACAGTTCGGCCCGGAACCCGTGCGCTATTACCTGGTGCGGGACATCACCACCGGGAAGGACGCCAACTTTGACGCGGACCGCCTGGTCATGCTGTACAATACGGAGCTGGCCAACGACCTCGGCAACCTGTGCAACCGCTCCATCAATATGACGCGCCGCTATTGCGATTCCGTTATCTCCGGCGCGGAGGCATACGATGACGAAGCCTCCAGGGCCCTGCGCGCCACCATGGACCAGGCCGTCACCCTGTTTTCCAAATACATGGACGACAACATGGTCTCCGACGCCCTGGCGGCCCTGAACGCCCAGGTCTCCGCCTGCAACGCGTACATTGAGCAGCAGCAGCCCTGGCAGCTGGCCAAGGATGAAGCCTCCGCCCCGCGCCTCCGCTGCGTGCTGCGCCATTTGCTGGAATGCTGCGCCCAGACGGGCTATCTCATCGGCTGCGTCCTCCCTGACGCCTCCGCCCGCATTCTGGACCAGCTCAACGCCGGGGGCCTGTTCCGGGAACTCACGCCGGCCGCGCTGGAATGGGGAATCCTCCCCGCAGGGCACCGCATCAATGATCCCGCCCCCGTCTTTCCCCGCATTCTTTCGGATGAGGAAAAGGCCAAACTGGCTGAAAAAGCGGCCAGGGCGGCAAAAAAACAAGGCTGATTCCCGTGAACTCCCCCGCATCCTTCGTCAAATCCCTGCTGGCCCAATGCTGCCTGGGCGGCATTTGCGAGTGGGTGGTCTGCCCCGGCGCGCGCAACATGGCGCTGCTCCAGGTGCTGGCCGCCGCGGAGGATCTGGTGAAATGGACTCACTTTGACGAACGGTCCGCCGCCTTCTTTGCGCTGGGCCGCATTCAGGATATGGGGCTGCCCGTGGCCGTAGTCACCACCTCCGGAACGGCGGCGGCGGAACTGCTCCCCGCCGTGGTGGAGGCCTACTACCAGCGCCGCCCCCTGCTCCTGCTCACGGCGGACCGCCCGGCGGCCTGCCGGGGCTCCGCCGCTCCCCAGGCCATTGAACAGGCGGATCTGTTCGGCATTTACGCACCCACGATTGATCTGGAAACGCCGGAAAACCTGCCGGAAGACATTCTGCAAGGCTGGGATTACGCCTCCCCGCTCCACATCAACGTGTGCCTGCCGGACCCGGACCCTGCCTGGAATCCCGGCATCTGTGACCTTTACCCGGCGGAACCTCCGGAGGAAAACGGCTTCCGGGGCTCCCTGGCGGAGCTGGCCCGGGCCCTGCGCTTCAAATCGCGCGACGGGCTGGTAGTCATGATCGGCGGCCTGGACCCCACGGAACAGGCCCCGGCCCGGTGGCTGGCCAACGAACTGAAAGCTCCCGTGGTGGCGGACGCCACCTCCGGGCTCCGGGAAGAGCTGGCCCATCTGGCCCTGACGGACGCGGACTCCCTGCTGCGGAAACACCCGCCCGCCGTCCTGCTCAGATTAGGGGACGTGCCCGTGGCCCGCTTCTGGCGCGACCTGGAGGACATTCCAGCCACGGAAGTATTCTCCGTCACCCGCACCGGCTTCTCCGGGCTGGCCCGCCCCTCCTCCGTCGTAACCGGAGACATGGAAGCCATTCTGCATGCGCTGGGGGATATAGATACCGTGGGCGACGTCAACGGCCTGCGCGCCATGAACAAACGCAGGAAAGCCCTGATGGAGGAACTGCTCATCACCTGCCCGGAAAGCGAACAGGCCATGGTGCGCTCCTTCTCCTGCTTTGCCGCGGACAGCGACTGCATTTACCTGGGCAACTCCATGCCCGTGCGGTACTGGAACAGCTTCGCCCAGACGGCCATCCCCACGGAAAACGTCCGCGCCAACCGGGGAGCCAACGGCATTGACGGGCAAATCTCCGGTTTTCTGGGGGTATCCGCCAGGTGCTCCCGCTCCTGGGCCCTCGTGGGCGACCTGACCGCCATGTATGATTCCAATGCCCTGGCGCTCCTTCCCCAACTGGACAGGGGCATCCGCGTCCTAGGCGTCATCAATAACGGGGGAGGCGGCATCTTCCGCGCCCTGCCCGGGGCGGACGGACATTCCGAAGCCATGAGGAAACTGCTGGTGCAACCCCACGCCCATTCCTTCAAGGCCATTGCGGAACAATGGGGCATGCGCTACCTGGCGATCCGCACGGCGGAGGACTTCGACCAGCTTGATTCCCTGGAGGAAAACAGCCAGACGCTTGTAGAACTTATCCCGGACAGGGAACAGACGGAACAGATGCGCCTCCGGCTGGCTAACGCCTAAATGAAGGCAAGCCTTTACCAAAGACCGGAGCGAAGACGATCCTCCGCCCGGCCATATCTTGCGGTTCTCTCCACATGGCTTGAAAGTACCAGATAAAAATAACATTTCCTCCATCTGACCATAGGGGAATTTCTTTCTTGCCTGACGAAGAGAAGAAAACAGCCTCACCATGGTGGTATTCACCAAGCCGCATTCAACAGGGAAACGCCGGGCAACAACATGTCCGCCTTAATTCATACGGAAGGAAGCCCCGCGCCGCAATCCCTCTTTCCGCCTCCAGAATGCTCTGATGCAGTATCCCCGCTATAAAAACACCTCCCTGTATGGGCATGCAAAAACCGGGCGGAACATCAATCCACCCGGTTTTTGCAGCCGCCCGGCGCGAACGCCGGAGGCATGGGTTTTCCGGCCTCCCGCCGGTAACCCCGTTAAAGGTAGCTGCGCACCACGCCGGCGACGCGTTCACGAGCTGCGGCAATGCGCTTGCGCAATTCCAGCGTGTAGGCCTCCATATCCCGGATGGGGGACTGGGCCACGCCGGAAATCATGGCCGCCTGGGCCACCGCCGGGCATTCCCATTCAATGATGCGGGGATCAATGGGCTTGGGAATCACGTAGTCAATGCCGAAGCTGAGCGGGGCGCCCCCGTAAAGGTCAATCACCTCCTGAGGGACAGGTTCCTTCGCCAAATCAGCCAGGGCGCGGGCGGCGGCGATTTTCATCTGTTCATTGATGACGGAGGCGCGAACATCCAGGGCGGCACGGAAAATAAAGGGGAAGCAGGAAACATTGTTTACCTGGTTGGGCCAGTCGGAACGTCCGGATCCCATGATGCAGTCAGGCCGCGCTTTTTTGGCATCCTGGTAAGTGATTTCCGGGTCCGGATTCGCACAGGCGAAAATGATGGGGGAAGGAGCCATCAGCTTGACCATGTCCTGCGTGAGCAATCCCTTGGTGGAAAGCCCCAGGAACACGTCCGCTCCGGTGAGGGCCTCCTCCAGGGAACAGTCTTCCGACTGGGAGAACTGGGCTTTCGTGGCGTGCAGGTCAATGCGCCCGGTATGAATCAGCCCCTTGGAGTCAAACATATAGATATGTTCGCGGCGCACTCCCAGCGTCATGTAGAACTTGGCGCAGGAAATGCCGGCGGCCCCGGCCCCGACGACGACGACCTTCATATCCTCCAGCTTGCGGCCCGTCAACTCGGCTGCGTTCAAAAGGGCGGCGCCGGAGATCACCGCCGTTCCATGCTGGTCGTCATGGAACACGGGAATATTCATCTCCTGGCGGAGACGTTCCTCCACCATGAAGCATTCCGGAGCCTTGATGTCCTCCAGATTGATGGCGCCGAAGGTGGGCTCCATGGTCTTGATCGTTTCAATCAGCTTTTCCGGCTCCTTCACGTTCAGCTCAATGTCAAAAACGTCAATGTCCGCGAATACCTTGAACAAAACGCCCTTGCCTTCCATCACCGGCTTGGCCGCATCCGGGCCGATATTGCCCAGCCCCAGAACGGCGGTGCCGTTGGTGATCACGCCCACCAGATTGGAACGCCCGGTATACAGGGCGCTCTGGGAAGGATCTTCCTGAATGCGGAGACAGGGTTCGGCTACGCCCGGGGAATAGGCAAGCGTCAAATCCCGTTGTGAAAAGCAGGGCTTGCAGGGAAGCGTTTCCACCTTGCCGGGGCGGGGCTGGGAATGATACTGCAAGGCGTCTAATCTAATATCGGAACTCATGATTGTAATGGAAAAACAAAAAAGCGAGCCTTGCTTGCACCACATAATCGCCATGCATTCAAGCAAATAATCAATTAATCGCGTCACACGCTCCGGCCCCAGAAAACCTCTTTTTACATTGATAGAAGCCTCCGGATATGCTAACAGGCAGTCGGATAATCACCTGTCATGTGACCATGGAACATACGCCTCCCCTCCCTTCCGGATTTAATATCAACGGTTATCTTATCCAATCCCTGAAGCAGACGGATTCCCTCTGCCATGTCTATTACGCTTCGGACGCCGACCATGTTCAATACCTGCTCCGCGAATTCTGTCCCCAGGGGCTCGCTGTGCGCGACCCGGAAAGCGGGAAACTGCGTTATCCGGAAAACACGGATATTGAACGGGAAGTTCTTCCGCTGAAGAATGATTTCGAAGCGCAGTTCCGCACGGGCTCCCTGGGGGAAATCCCCGCTCTGGGCACCCTGTACCTGGCTTATGCCATTCCCGGCGGCCATGCCTCCGCGCAGCCGGCTCCCGGCACGGCCGCCCCTGCGGCATCCCGCCTCCAGCGCGATCAGCGGACCCTGGCCGCTCCCGGAACCGCCGGGGCGGCGCCCGTTCATGCGGGCTCCCTTCCCCAGCCGCGGAAAAAGAAGAACTCCGCCGGCATATGGATTCTCACCCTGCTCCTGCTGGGAGGAGCATGCGGAACCTATTATTTCACCCGGAACCCCGCGGAAAAACCCGTCTCTGCTCAAGAGCCGGACGTTCCCCACTCCAACAGGGAAAAGAAGGGAGCCGCCAAACCGGAAAAGAAAGCCGCCCCGCCCGCCGTGAGTGGGGAAGCCTCCCCCGAACAGGAAAACGCCGCGGGCCTCTCCCCGTCCGGACCGGCGGAGCAGCCGGAAAAAACGCCGCCGGCCACTTCCTCCGGGGAACGGAATGAAGACGCCCCGGGCGCTTTGAAGGAAAAATCCGCAGCCGCTCCTGCACAGCCTGACGAAAACTCCTTCGCCCCTGCGGACGGAAAACAGCCGGAACCGCAACAGCCCGCCAACCGGAAGGAATCACAGGAGGGACAGACTGCCGCCAAACCTGCGCCCGTAGTGCGTCCGCGCGGGAAAGCCGCCAGGCAAACAACCAATATGGGGGATGTGAACGCCTATGTGAAAAAATTCGCCAAGCCCATGCCGCTGAACCAGTGGAGAAAACAATACGCCGAGCTGTACACGAGCTGGTTCGGCAATTCCGAGGAAGTAGCCAAAGGCTGGATCACCACCTTCGGCCCTCTGGGCTTCCGCGCCCGCGGCCTGGACGCCTCCTGGCCGGACACGAACTTCCGCGGCTTCTTCCCAAAAACCATGCTGGACCCCAACGGGGAACCCGTGGCGAACCTTTACACGGTCACCCAGGTGATTGAAGGTTCCCCTGCCGAAAAATACGTCAAGGAAGGTGACCTGATCCTGGGCATTGACGGACACCTCTTCAAAACGTCGCAAAGCCTGGACGTGCTTTACGGCCCTTATCAGCATCAGAACCGGCGCGGCCTGGACATGCACGCGGGCCTTCTGGTGGACAAGGCGGAAGGCGCCGGAAAAATCACCCTGAACCTTATTCCCGCGGAAAGCGTGGAAAAAATCCAGGGCATCCAGCCCCTCTGGAAGGAAGCCTTCCGGGAGGAACGGGCTAAAAAGCCCGTTTCCCTTTCCATTCCGGTAAAGGGCGGCCAGCAGGTGCGCCTGCGTGTGGATGACGGCGGCAACGGCATCGGCAGTGACGGCTTCGAATGGTCGGACCTGAGGCTGGAAGGCCCCGGCGGAACCGTTCCGCTGACCAAGGCCCAGCAATACACCGTGGGTTACGGAGAAGCCAGGTACGACGCCAAAAGCAAGGTATGGCAGGCGCACGCCGTCTCTTCTCTGGTCTTTGATATCCCCAAGGGAGACTGGAATCTTAAAGGAACGGGAACCCCCAGGTGGTCCGCCTCCGTGGGCGTGACCGTACAGGTGGGCGGCTCCGCTGCCCTGCCGGACGCAGTGAAAAAATACGTGAAAAACGTCACCTTCAAAATCCCCCAGCTGGGTTCTTATGCCCTCGGCTTCCCCAAAAATTGCGCCAAGAGCAAGGCGGTCGTCCATATGATGAGCGAATGGCTGGCGGCCCAGCAGCGCGAGGACGGCTCCTGGGAACGCCCGGGCGGCTACTGCGGCAACCATTATGATACAGGCTGGGCCGGCCTGGCCCTGATGGCCACGGGCAACCCGAAGTATGACCCCGTCATTAAAAAAGCGGCTCAGTACATCGCCTTCTCCGGCTCCCAGTGCTGGTGGGCCGTCCCCCAGGCCTCCGCGGGCATTTTCCTGTGCGAATACTGGCTGCGCTACCGGGACAACTCCGTGCTTCCGGCCATCCGCAACGGCGTGCAGCGCATGAAAAATGAAGTCCTTTACGGGGACTTCGTCACCGGCCACGGCATTCACCCGGGCTACCGGGGAACAGGCGTCAGCATCGGCGGCTCCCACATGTGCCTGTTCCTGGCGCTGGCCAGCAAAACGCCGGCGCGCACGGAAGACGGCGTACTGGACAAAATGATGGACCATGCCCAGTCCATCTGCCCCACCGGCATGGGACCCTATGGCCGCATGACGGAAACCTTCACCTTTGAACCCGACCGTGAATGCGGGGGGACCTACTCCGGACGCCACGGCCCGTACTACATCGCTTCCCTCATCTGCGGCGGACCGGAGCTGTACACGAAAAACAGCCGCATCATGTATGGGGAAGGCCCCATCGGCGGCTGTGACCAGGGCCACTCTTCCGAGACGCTCTCCATCATGTGGGCCCTCCCCGCCTACTGGCGAACCAATCCGGAAGCATATTACAAAAACATGGAGGCTTTCCGGTGGAAACTGACGCTGCTGCGCCCCTTTGACGGCGGCATGATGCAGAACCCCAACCGCCTGGAACTGATGACGGCGGACTCCGTCATCGGCACCTACATCCGCACCAGCATCTGGATCACGGCCCTCTGCGCGGAACGCCAGAACCTGGCAATTACGGGCAAGCCTGAATTCCAGGCCAAAACGTTCCGGAAGGTTCCCCCCATCATTGACACGGAATCCCGCTTCCTGAACACCTACGTGCGCAACTGGTCCATGGTAAACGCTGCGCTTGGAACCAAGGCCCCCGCCTCCCTGAAATCCGCCATCCGGGAATTGAAAAATATTCCGGTGGAACAGGGCTGCCGCTTTAAGCTTATCAATGTCGTCAACAACCGCGCCCTCCCCATCGCCAAGGCCATCATGGAGATTCCCGGGGTGGACCAGCTCACCAGGGCCACTTGCGCGGAAATGATTCTGGGCATGGATGTGCGCATTTTCTTTGAACCCAAGCGCAACGACGGCAACCCCCAGCCCGGGGAATATTCTCTGAACGTGGACGTCCAGCAGCCACTGGGCGGCCGCGCCCTGGGGCTCCACCGCGACAAGGAGCAGGAAGGGAAAGCCAACTCCGCCTACAAATATGATTTTGCCGGCACGGTGCAATTCAGCGACACGACCACCTTCTCCCCCATGGAAACCATTTCCTGGACGCCCAATTCCAAATTCGGCGGCCAATGGAACGTCTACTCCTACAAGAAGGAACTCAGCGGCCCCACCCAGCCGGGCGTGCAAAAAATGAACGCCAAAATCAAATGGCGCGTCAATGACCTGGAGGTGGAATACGACCGCCCCATCGCCGTGGGCGGCTTTGAAGTGGGATGTGCAGAAAAGGCCCTCTCAGTCACCAACTGCAACCATCTGTGGGTGCCGGGCATCCTGATCCGGGATCACGGCAACTGGGGCTGCTCCTTCCATCTGCCGGACGGGACCTACATTTCCGCGGCCTCTCAGGGCAACCAGATAGAGGTGTACGACAAAACGGATAAAAAGAAGGAAAAAACCTGGGTTTCTCCGAATGACTCCTGCCTGACTCAGGGTTCCCGCTGCCTGTTCCACGTTTCCACGGACTGGCACGGCCTGGAATGCCGCGTGCATGAACTGAAACTGTTGGGAAGCTCCACGGAGGAAGTGGAGGACTACAAGCTGAAAGCCTCCACAGGAGGCCGTGTGGACACGGCCAAACTGACGGACCGGGACGCCACCACGATTGAGGAGCTGGACGCTTCCCCCATGGAAGACGAGCCCCTGGTGCTGGAACTCACCCTGAAATCCCCTGCCGCCCTGCGCGCCATGGACATCAAGATTGAAAAAGGTCACAACCGCCTCATCATTGAAGCCTACAAGGGCGGCAAGTGGGTTCCCGTCCACTGGGGCTCCCTGGGAGCCTCCACCGCCGGCGTCAGCGATGCGCAGAAAGCCATGTACGCCAATGAACCGGAAGTGCTGCGCATGCTTCAGCTTCCGGGCAACGGATTCATCAAATGCATGCGGACGTTTGACCCCGTCACCACCAACAGGCTGCGCGTCAAGCTCTTCCAGAAGGGCGGAAAAGTCCGCCTTGCGGAACTGCACGTGTACAAGGCGAACGCCGCCAAAAATATGGCTCTCCGGTCTTAAGCTGCGGCCGCCCGCAGCTGGAAATAACAAAAAAGCCTTGTGACAAGAGAATCCCGGCAGGGGCGCCAATCGCCGCGCCCCCTGCCGGAAAAACCGGGCAGTCCCTCTTCAGGACGTCGGGAATTTCCTGCTCCATGCCTGGGCCGCCTGCCAATTTTTTGTCTATTGACACCCAGCGGCGCCCGCTCTATATTTTCTCATGATGTTCATCAGAACGGCGTTCCTTTTTCCTCTTCTCTTTCTCTCACTTTCAGCATCTTCCGTCATGGCGGCGACTCCCTGGGCATCCGACAGGAACTGGGAACTCGTTTTTGAAGACGACTTTGACGGATCATCTCTGAACGAACACAACTGGAGCCGCATTGATTACGTAGGCTATAACGCCCCGGACTGGCGCAAGTACCAATCCCGGGAGGAAAGCCTTGTGGAATTCCGGGAAAAGGACGGCAACTCCACCATGACCCTGTGGGGAAAATACGGGGACTACACTACTCAAACCAACCAGACCGCACCGGCCAAAACATACGCCTGCGGAGGGGTATATTCCCTGAAAACCTTCTCCTTCCAATACGGCTACGTAGAAGTCCGCGCCAGATTCGACTGCGTGCAGGGCGTCTGGCCGGCCATCTGGATGATGCCCAAATCCGACAGCATAGGCTGGCCTGTCGGAGGGGAAATTGACATCATGGAACACCTGAATTACGAGGGCCGCGTTTACCAGACAATCCACTGGTCGCAAAACGGCGTTCCCAATCAGGATAAATCCCAGGGGGTCACCCCCGGCTGGAGCGACGGCGCCGCAAAAACGAGCTGGCACACCTACGGGATGGAATGGACGGAAGAAGGCATCACCTTTTATGTGGACGGAAAAGCAACCGGTTCATTCAAAAAGCCCAATAACGCAAACTGGCCCTTTGACAAGGACGGGAATGAATTCTACCTGATCATCGACCAGCAGATCGGAGGCAACTGGGTGGAAAACGCAGGAGTCAATAAAGGAATTGACCAAAATACGCTGGCCAATTCCGGAGCCGCATTCGACATCGACTATGTCAAAGTTTATGCCTCAAGCATCTACAACCACCTCGTTCCGGAACCCGCTGTGGCTTCGCTGGGCCTGTTTGGAGCAGTCTTGCTGGCGGCTCGCCGCAAAAGAAGCTGATCAGCCAGCACTCTTGTTATTCCCCCTGCCGCGGAAATAAACCTTCCGGGACATCTCCGGCATGCGCTTTCAGGCAAAAGCCGTCATCGGGCCTGCCTCAATACTCCTGAACGGGGGATGAAGGCAGGTTGTCCCCGCCGCCTTCCTCTCCCAGGCGGCACAGGGCTTCCGCACGGCGGAGGCAGGAATCCCACAGGGAAGCCTTTTCCGGAAACGGGAAACACAGGGAGTCGCTCAGCTTTTCCACCCGTTTGAAAGAATCCTCCCGGTCATAGGCGTTCAACCCCTCCAGGCGGGAAGCCAGCCCATCCAGCCAGGGAAGAGGGTCATGGCAAATCAGGGGCAGATCGCATCCGGCCCGCAGGGACAGGAAAGCGGCGTCATCCGGGGAATACTGCGCCGCAATCGCCCCCATGCACAAATCATCCGTAAACACCACCCCCCGGAAGCCAAGGCGGTCGCGCAGAAGCCCCCGGATCACCCGTTCGGACAAGGTAGCGGGATAATCGGGATCAATCTGAGGCAACATGATATGGGCGGACATGATGGAGGATAATGCCGGGCACAGAGCCAGAAAAGGCAGCAAATCCGTCTTGAACAACTCCCGTTCATCCAGGTCAACCACAGGAAGGCTGAAATGGGGATCCGCCTGGGCACGGCCCATGCCGGGAAAATGTTTGCCGCAGCTCTGCACGCCGCCCCGGCGCAGGTTGGAGGCATAAACGCCGCCGCGTGAAATAACGTCCTGCGCATTGTCTCCCCAGCAGCGGCCGGGAAGCGCGTTGGCCGCGGACGGATCATGGCAGATATCCAGCACCGGGGCAAAATTCAGATTCACCCCCAGGTAGCGGAGAGCCAGGGCCGTCACCGCGGCCAGTTCCACCATGCCGCCAACCGAACCGAGCCGGGCCAGCGAAGCCGGGGAGGGCAGATGCAGGCCCAGGGAAGCGGTGCGCACCACCCGGCCTCCCTCCTGGTCCACGGCAATGACAGGATGGTGGAGGCAAAGTTTCCGCAGTGTCTCCGTCAGCCCGCGCACCTGCTCCACGGAATCAATATTCCTGGAAAACAGAATAAAACCCGCCGGCTGCCAACGCCGGATGGCAGCCTCTTCCTCCGCGCCCACTTCATGGCCGCTTATGCCGATCAGGGCCGGGAGCATGAACGGAAAAGGATTAACGGCCCAACAGGGAAGTCCTGGTGTACAGCGGGTAAACGGGAATGCCGCGTTCCTCAATCGCCTGGCGTCCGCCTTCCTCGCGGTCCAGCAGCACCAGGGCGGCGGCAACCCTGCCCCCTTCCGCCTCAATGGCGTCAATAGCCTTCAATGTGGAGCCGCCCGTCGTGATGACGTCATCCACCACGACCACGGTATCCCCGGCCTGGAAATTGCCTTCAATGCGGCGGCCGCGTCCATGGTCCTTCGGCTCCTTGCGCACGGTGAACACCTGAAGCTTCTTTTCCGCCCCTTCCAGAGCGCTGGTCATGCCGACGGCCAGGGAAATAGGGTCCGCCCCCATGGTCATGCCGCCGATGGCAGCCACCTCCGGGAAACGGGGCAGAATATCCTCCTTCACCAGCTTCCAGCCCAGAGCGCCCACCAGGGTGGCCCCTACGGGGTCCAGGGCTGTCATGCGGCAGTCCACATACAAGTCGGACACCTTGCCGGAAGCCAGCGTAAAGGTTCCCGTACGCACGGATTTTTCCAGAAGAATGCTTTTAAGAAGATCGTATTGTTCGCTCATGAAAATAGGGATGAATGAAGTGGTCCGCCGTATATAACAGATACCCTTGGAATAAGCAACGGATAACAGCATGCAAATCTTGACAAAAAGGAGGACAGGCCCCATAACCTGCCTGTCATTTTCCCGTTCCCATGAAATCCGGCATATTGACGCTAGTTTCTATCAGTTCCGCTCTTGTTTCCTGCACATCGTACGAGAGGCCCCCGCTGTTTGACCAAATCGCCGGGAAAATCCAGGGCGTGTCCGGGCGGGACGATTACCTGTCCGGGGTGGGCTCTACCTCCGGCGTCAACACGGACCTGCCTCCGGAAGCCCGTCTGGGCCAGGGATATTGGGACCTGCCGGCGGGCACCCAGGGGGAAAAGCACATCATCATTGACCTCAAGCAGCAGAAAGTCTTCTACTACGTGGGAACCACGCTCGTGGGCGTTTCCCCCATGTCTTCCGGCAAGGAAGGCTACGGCACTCCCAGGGGAACGTACAAAATCATCCAGAAAGACGCCAACTACAAATCCGGCACCTACGGCGTTCTGCGCAGCAAGGCTACCGGAGCCGTCGTCAACGGGGATTACAACGCCAGGTCTGGCGGAGCGCCGGCAGGCACCTACTTCGACCCCGCCCCCATGCCCTACTGGATGCGGATTACGGGGGGCTACGGCATGCACGTGGGGTTTGTCACCGGATATCCGGTCAGCCACGGATGCGTGCGCCTGCCGGAGGACATGGCCAAGACCTTCTTTGAGCATACCCCCGTCGGCACCAGGGTCACCATCCGTTAGCCGCTTCCCGTGCGGCGTCGCGCCGCAGGAAGGCCCTGTTCTTACGGGACCCGGCATGTTTCGTATTCCCGCCGTCCGGAAGCTTCCCGGGGTGGTAGCCTCCCCCGTCTCATGGCGCAGCTTCCTCACTCCGGCATTGACAAACGGCCTCGAACCTTTTTGAATATACGGGATCTTTGACCTCTTGATTCGTCATGACAATCCCTCCTCCCCCTGCCCTCCCGCCACATTTCAACATAGGCGGCTACAGCATCACGGCGCTTGTAGAAAGCGGCCCGGACTATCATCTGTACCAGGCTCTTTCCCCGGAAGGCCATACGGTCCTGATACGCGAATTCTGCCCACGGGGCCTCGTCACGCGCGATCTGGCCAGCGGGGAACTGTCTGTCTCTCCGGGATATGAAGCCCAATACTCCCAGGCCTGGGAAGCTTTTGAAACCCAATACGCAGCCAATGCGCAAGGCAAATTCGGAGGGTTAGGCACCGTCCTGTTTCTTTACCCGTTTTCTCCGGCGCAGCCCCAGCCGGCTGTAGCGCATGCCCAGGCTCTCCGCCCCGCCCAAAAACCTCAGCAACCGCAACTGCGGAAACCCGTAGCCGGCGCCCCCATCCCCGGAGCGCCGCTGCCGCGGGTAAAGCGCTCCGGAGGGTTCCCGGTCATCACAGTGATTGTGACCGGGATGCTTGCCCTCTTTGGATTTCTGGGCTACCAGATACTCAAGGATAAAAAGGAACCCGTCGCCAAATCCGTTACCGTGCCGGTAGCGGCTCCGCCCAAGCCCAAACCCAAGCCCGCTCCTCCTGCTCCGGAGCCCGTGGTGGTCGCTCCCGAACCGGAACCCGTAGTGGTCGCCCCCGAACCTGAACCGGAACCCGAACCGGAACCGCCTGCTCCCGACCTTTCCCCCTCCCCGGAAGTCATTGCCATGGAAAAGGCTTTACGGGAGGAAGCTATCGCGTCCAAGGGGAAATTTTCTGAAAAACTGCTGAACAAATATCCCCATTACGCGGAAGCCTACGTGCGCGACTACGTAAAAAAACGCGGAGGCAGTTTTTCTCCGGATTTTGAAAAATGGCTGAAAAACACGAAAAACAACCGTGAAGTCTTCGCCATGTTCTTCCCGCCGGACCCCAGCGTCGCCACCAATGTGGCGTTCATGATTGATGAACTGGGCCTGGAAATGACGGAAAAATATGACCAGCTCGTTCTGGCGTTCGCGGTGGGACGCCGCGAATTCGGCATGGGGGCCTTCGACCTCACCCATCAGGGCCGCTACGTTGACGCCCTGGGCAAGCTGGAAGGCCTCAGATCCTCCGGAGTCATGCCCCCGCCAGCGGACCTGTACTGCGCCGGGAAACCGCCCGTCAACTGGTATGGGAACGCCCCCCGCACCGTGGATGAGGAATGCTACAAAAAGGTGGAAGCTTATCTGGACCGCAAAAAAATCACCCCAAAGCAGGCCTGGCTCAAAAAATACCCCACCGTATCGGAAATCGGGGATTCCGCCATTACGGAAGACAACCTGGCCGGATTTCTGCATGAATACATGTACCGCCACGGCCAGCTGAGGCGCAAGAGGGACCCCTTCCCCACCCCGGTGGAATTCTTCTCCTACCTGGTGGATAAATATGAACATTGCGGCGATTTGCGCGACGTGGACCGCAAGCGTGTGGAATGGACCGGCGTTTCCCTGGAAGGAACGCCCTGGCCGGCCATGATGGCCCTTTCGGAAACGCGCCCCCTGCGTGAGTGCGACAGCGTGTGGGAACGCTACATGGGCCAGCGTGGGCCGACCCGCCTGTGGCTGTACGGCCCCTACCGGTCGGATGACGATAAAGAGCCGCCCATCCTGTTCAGCTTTGACCCGGATCCGGAATGGTCCCGGGAATCCAACGAACGCAAGCTTCATGAAGGCGGCGTGTGCGGCACCATGTCCCTTATCTCCCGCAATTCCCAGATCGCCCGCGGCATCCCCGCCGCCCCCGCCGGACAACCCGGCCACGGCAACCTGATGACCACCCACTTCACCGGCAACGGCTGCTGGCTGAGCGTGGGCCAGAGCGTGGACACCCTGAAAGCCACCACGGGATTCTGGTACTTCCGGGATTCCAGCGCGCCGCGCACCGGCAATGCGGAATACCATTCCGGACTGGCCCTGTCCATGAACCTCGACTATGAAAAGTTCATTGACAGCCGCTTCGCCATGAACATTTACAAACTGGCGGGCGCCGGCTCCTCCCCGGAAGAGGCGGCCGACCCCTCCGGCACGCTTCCCAAGGCATTCACGCAGACCGCCATGAGAACTGTGCTCAAAGCCAACCCGTTCTATACGGAAGCCTGGTACACCCTCTTCAAGCAGGAGCCCCAGGACCTCATGGGAGCCACCAAGATGGTGGATGAAGTGAGGGAGGCCCTGCCGGACGGCATGGGCATCAGGAAACTCTGGAAAACGCGCAAATACGTTCCCTCCGTAGGCCGTGGCGACAAAAACGGCAAAGACATGCTGGCCAACCACACCAAGGAATACGTCAACGTACTCTGCTCCGTGATTCTTGAAAACGCCCTGAAGCAGGAATATGATTACAAAACCTTCCAGTGGACCGAACTCATGTCCTGGCTCAAATCCGAATCCAAGCGCAACTCCTACCCGGAACCCCAGGCCGCCTATCAGATCGCGTACGCCAAGGCGCAGGGCACGGACAGGCTTAAAAGGACGGTGGACAGAGGGTTCAAGAAAGCCGCCAGCTTCTACCGGGATGAAAACAATGCGCTGAACGCGCCCAAGGATGTGGACCAGGAAGAAATGTCCTTCTCCCTGGACGCCCTGTGCCAGGCCCTGCCCAAGGAAGAACTGATCCCGTGGATGAAAAACATGGTGGACACCTGCCCGGACGGCTTCAAGTATAAGCCCAAGAATAAAAAGGAAACGAAAATCCACCCCTTCTACGACACCCTGACGAAAAACTACATGTCCCTGGCTGACGAATCGGAAAAATCCCGCGTCAAGACGGAGATGAAAGACGCTTCCGACAGGATTCTGGAGCTTTCCCAGAAAAAGAAGGGAGACGGGGAATCATCCTCCGGACGCCGCCGGAGACGCTAATCCCCCCCGCCGCCCCAGTTGCACCTTTACGTCCACATTCCCTTCTGTCACCGCATCTGTCCGTACTGTGCCTTCTTCAAGCACACCCCGGCGTCCACGGACATGAAACTTTTCATCCGTGCGCTGGGGCGGGAAGCGGAATCCCGCGCCGCGGCCCTGTCCATGAGCCGCGGAGGGGAAACAGCCACCCTTTACTTTGGAGGAGGGACGCCCTCCATGCTCTCGGACACGCATCTGGGGCGTCTCATGGAAACCCTGGACCGTCTCGTGCCCGTGGACAGGCTGGATGAATTCTCCTTTGAGGCCAACCCCGCCACCTTTACGGAAAAAAAAGTGCGCTTCTGGCGCAGCCTGGGCATGAACCGGGTTTCCCTGGGCGTGCAGTCCCTGGATTCCGGCATCCTGCGTCTGCTGGGGCGCGAACATACCCCGTCCCAGGCGCTGCGCTCCGTGGAAATGCTGAAAAATGCGGGAATGCCCCATATCAACATGGATCTCATGTTCGCCATTCCGGGGCAAACCCTCTCCATATGGGAAGCCTCCCTGAAAGAGGCTGTCCGCGCCGGCACGGACCATATCTCCGCCTACAACCTCACCTATGAAGAAGACACGGAATTCTTCCGGAGCCTGCTTCGGGGGGAAAAAAGGCAGGATCCGGATGAAGACGCCGCCTTCTTTGAACTGGCGGAACATGTGCTGGAGGCGGCGGGCATGCGCCACTATGAAACGTCCAACTACGCCCGGGAAGGCTGCCAATCCCCTCACAATATGGCCTACTGGAAGGGAGAGGACTATGTGGGCATAGGCCCCGGCGCGGTCAGCACCATCAACGGCATGCGGTACTCCAACACGCGGGACACGGACGCCTACATACGCAGCACGCTGGAAAACGGCCTCCCCCTTTCCGAACAGGAACCCGTCACCGCGGAAGACTACCGCCTGGAACGCATTGCCCTGATGCTCCGGACGGATGAAGGATTGCCGCTGAAATACATTCTGCCGGAATCCCGCCCTCTGCTGGAACAATACCGGGAACTGGGCCTGGCGGACATTTCACCGGAACAAAGGCTCATCCTGAAAGGCCGCGGCCGCCTGCTCGTGGACGCCATCGCGGCGGAACTGTGCTGAAAGCAAATTTTCCCTCCTTTAGAGTTCAGCTGCCTCCGGAATCCGGCAGGAACCGGGCGCAGAAACAGCCGGGCACGGGCCATCTACAGACATCCCTGTGGAACGTAATACACAATAACAGCCGCGTATTTAATCAATCTGGAACTGGTGCGCCATTTTTTTCAACCACCAGTCCCGGTGCCGCATTTCATCCCTGCTGCGCTCCAGTTCCCGGAGTTCGCTGCCCCGCAGCCCTCCCTTCATGTACCGCTCATCCAGCTTGCGCGCCTCCATCCGCGTATCCTTCCTCAGGGCCTTGTAAAACTGGGCCCCCGTGACCAGGCCGCCGGCGGCTCCGCTCCGGCCCACCAGATTCATGTAAAGTTTCCTCAACCTGTTGTAATCCTCCACCACCCGGTTGTATTGCAAGGCGGCGTACTGGTAGCGTTCCTTCCAGTCTTCCGCTCCCGGATTGATCAGCCGGTCCTCTACGGAGCCGGGTTCCGGCGCGGGTTCGGGAGGAACCTGGCCGCCGGAAGGCAGCGGCGTAAGCGGCGGAGGCTGGGGAACGGGCCTGCGGCTTGTCCTGGGGACACCGCCGACCGTCACGGAAAGGGGGGACCGTTCCTTCAGCAGGGCATCCACGCGCGCCTGTTCCAGCGTTTCCAGCAGATGGGCGCGCTCTTTCTGCAGGGAGGCATTAGAATCACGCTCTTCAGAAAGGGATTGTTTCAGCGACCGCATGCCGCCGGACATTTCCGAGTAAACCAGCGCATACGCCCCAATGCACCCCAGCAGAAAACCCAGGCCCAGCAAGATTCCCCTTTCCCGCCACGGTCCGGGGCTGCGTTCCGGAGCCGGTTCCGGAACATCCGGCTCCGGCTCATGGGAAACAGTCAGGTAGTGTTCCAAGGGGCCCTCGTCAGGCATGGGCTGATTCAGGGTTGGGACGGGAGAAACGTCGGTTCAGGCCTGTTCCGGACGGATGCAGTCCGCGCCGAAATACGGCACAAGCGCTTCCGGAATCCGTATGGAGCCGTCCGGCTGCTGGTAGGTTTCCAGAAGGGCCACGTACAGCCGCGGCAGAGCCGTTCCGGAACCGTTCAGGGTGTGGCAGAACTGGTTCCTGCCGTCGGCATCCTTGTAACGCAGGCGCATGCGGCGCGCCTGGTAGTCCGTAAAGCAGGAGCAGGAGGAAACTTCCAGATACTGACCCTGTCCCGGAGCCCATACTTCAATATCATACGTCTTGGCGGAGGAAAAGCCGAGGTCGCCCGTGCAAAGTTCAATCACGCGGTAGTGAAGCCCCAGCTTCTGAAGAATGGATTCCGCATGGCCGCGGAGCACTTCCAGCTCCCGGAACGAGTCTTCCGGCTTCAAAATCTGCACCAGTTCCACCTTGTCAAACTGGTGGACGCGGATCATGCCGCGGTTGATGCGGCCGGCGCTTCCGGCTTCCCGGCGGAAGCAGGGCGTGTACGCGGCCATCTTGATGGGCAGGTCGCTTTCCTGTAAAATGGTATCCCGGTACAGGTTGGTGACCGGAACTTCCGCCGTGGGGATCAGGAACATCTGCTGGTCTTCCGTGCCGTACATGTCTTCCTCAAATTTGGGAAGCTGGCCGGTGCCTTCCATGCACTCCCTCTTCACCACAAACGGAACGCCCACTTCCTGATAACCGTTTTCCACGGTCTGCGTATTCAGCAGGAAGTTGATCAGGGCGCGTTCCAGACGGGCGCCCGCCCCGCGGTACACCACAAAACCGGAGCCCGTAATCCGCGCGCCGTCTTCAAAGGAAATCATGCCCAGATTCGCGGCCAGTTCCACATGGTCTTTCGGGTTTTCAATAGCGGGCTTTTCTCCCCACAGCTTGATTTCCGGGTTGGCCGTTTCATCCGCGCCCACAGGGCATTCCAGATGCGGCAGGTTGGGAATGTTCATCAGCAGGGAGTTGAGCTGGGCCGCATTTTCCTCCGCGACACGGTCCAGTTCCCGGATGCGGTCCCCGATTTCGCGCACGCGCGCTTCAATGGAGGACGTGTCTTCCCCCTTCTTTTTGAGCATGCCGATCTGCTTGGAGGTGGCATTGCGCTCGGACTGCAAGGCCTGCTTTTCCGTTTCGGCATTGCGGCGCGCCTCATCGCAGGCCAGAACGTCATCAACAAGCTTCCACGCGTCGCCGTTGCGGGGCTTTAACCGCGCTTTCACTTCTTCCGGATTTTCTCGTATTACACGGATGTCGAGCATAACGCGCACAGATTGCACTCCATCCCCCCGCCACGCAAGCCAAATGAACGGCCCTTCATGGAAAAACTGCACATGCCATAACGTGCCTTTGGGGTCGGAGCGCCGCGGTTATTGTGGAAAATTCAGATGAAAGGCATCAAGATTGCCGTCATCTGTGACTGGCCGGGAAACTCTTCCTCCCTTCCCAAGCCGCCGTTTTTGAAAAACGGCGGCTTTTTTACGCCATCTTTCCCCGTAAGAAAAACTTCCCGGACCTGCCCCCGCTGCCGCTCCAAGGATTCCTCGGAATACATCAACCGGGCAGAGGGGCGGGGCAGGTTCACCTGCCCCAGCGTTCCGTAATGCCGCCGTAGGAGTCTATGCGGCGGTCGCGGAAGAAGGGCCAGATGCGGCGGTGGTCTTCCAGCGCGTCCAGATCCAGGTCCGCGTACAGGATGGTTTCATCGCTGACGGGGGCCTTCGCGATTACCTGTCCATAATAGTCCGCCACAAAGGACTGCCCCCAGAATTCGCTTTCCCCTTCCGTCCCCACGCGGTTGACGGCGCAGACGTAGCAGCCGTTGGCCACGGCGTGGCCGCGCTGCACGGTTTCCCACGCGCAGTGCTGCTGTTCCCCCAGCAGGGGCTTTTCCTCCGGCAGCCAGCCGATGGCCGTGGGGTAGAAAATGATTTCCGCCCCCTGCATGGCCGTCAGACGGGCGGCTTCCGGGTACCACTGGTCCCAGCAGATGAGCACGCCGATGCGGCCGAATCTGGTGTCGAACGCCTTGTAGCCCAGGTCGCCGGGGGTGAAGTAGAATTTTTCTTCAAAGCCGGGGTCCTGCGGAATGTGCATTTTGCGGTACATGCCCAGAAACGAGCCGTCCGCATCCACCACCCAGGCGGTATTATGGTAAAGCCCGGTAGCGCGCTTTTCAAAACCGGAGGCCACAATCACCACGCCCAGTTCCGCCGCCAGTTTCCGGTGGGCTTCCGTCAATTCCCCGGGAACAGGTTCCGCCAGGTTAAATAAATCGCATTCCTCCGTCCTGCAAAAGTATTCCGTAGTAAAAAGTTCCTGGGTGCAAACGATCTGCGCGCCGTTGGCGGCGGCTTCACGGATGGCGGCTTCCGTCTTCTCCTTGTTTACGGAAGGCCGGGCATCTGCGGACAGTTGAATGAGTGCAATTTTCGGCATGCCCCTTCCTTACCCCGTTTCCCTGCCCATTCCAAGCAGGGAAAATGAACGCGGCGCGATTATTTGGTGGAAAACGGCCCGGAAAGTGCTATGAAATTGCAATATGGAACCCGCCACCCCCACTCTGCCCGACGACGACGTAGCCGCCATTGACCGCCTCGGCGCCATTTACAAGGAGCTTTCCTCGGAATTGAGCAAAATGATCATTGGCCAGCAGCGCGTCGTGGAGCTGCTGAGCATCGCCCTGTTTTCCCGCGGCCATGCCCTCCTGATGGGCGTTCCGGGCCTGGCGAAGACGCTGCTGGTCAGCTCCGTGGCAAAAACGCTGGACCTCAGTTTCAACCGCATCCAGTTCACGCCGGACCTGATGCCCGCGGACATTACCGGCACGGACATCATTCAGGACGATTCCGCCGGCGGCAAGCGCCAGTTCGAGTTCATCAAGGGCCCCGTGTTCGCCAACATCGTGCTGGCGGACGAAATCAACCGCGCCCCCGCCAAAACCCAGTCCGCCCTGCTGGAGGCCATGCAGGAGCGCCGCGTCACCGTCATGGGCCGCACCTTCACCCTGCTGCCTCCCTTCTTCGTGCTCGCCACCCAGAACCCCATTGAGCAGGAAGGCACCTACCCCCTGCCGGAAGCCCAGCTGGACCGCTTCATGTTCCTGATTGAAGTGGATTACCCCACGGAGGAGGAGGAAATGCGCATCGCCCGGGAAACCACCGGAACCCGGAGCGAGGAGCTCAGGCACATCCTTTCCGGGGAGGAAATCCTCTTTTACCAGGATCTGGTGCGCCGCGTTCCCGTTCCGGAGCATATTTACGAGTATGCCGTGAAACTGGTGCGCGCCACCCGCCCCACCCTGGCAACTTCCCCGGAATGGGTAAAGCAGTATGTGGCCTGGGGCGCAGGCCCCCGCGCCGTCCAGTTCCTGATTCTCGGGGCCAAGACCCGCGCCGCTCTCCAGGGCAGCTACATCGTCCGCAGGGAAGACATAGACGCCATTGTGGAACCCGTGCTGATGCACCGCGTGGTCACCAACTTCGCCGCGGAATCCCAGGGCATCACGCCCCGTAAGGCCGTGGCGCGCCTGGCGGCGGAAATCTGACCGCCGTCCCGGCATCCTCCATTCCCTTTCCCTGCCCCATGAAATACCTGAATCACAACCTGCTCAGCCGCCTGGGGAACCTTCCCCTGGAAGCGCGCCACAGCATGACGGGGAACGTATCCGGCCGCCACAGAAGCGCCAGCCGCGGCTCCTCCGTGGAGTTTGCGGAGTACCGCAAATACGTGGCCGGAGACGATACGCGCCGTCTGGACTGGAAAGCGTATGCCCGGTCGGACAGGTATTACATCAAGGAGTTTGAAGCGGATACCAACCTGCGCGCCTACATCGTCATGGATCTTTCCGGCTCCATGAATTATCATCCGGAGCAGGTGGAAACCAAGTACATGCGCGCGTGCAGGCTGGCGGCCAACCTGGCTTACATCGCCATCCGGCAGGGAGACGCCGTGGGGCTGAGTTTTGCCCGGCAGACGAAGGACGGCGCCACGCTGCACATCCCCGCCTCCCGCCGCCCCGCCCACCTGAACGTGCTCATCAGCCAGATGGACACGCATTACCCTAAAGGGGAAACCGTCCTTCCCGATACCCTGCATGAACTGGCGGAACGCGTCGGCCGCCGCGCCCTGGTGCTGATTTTTTCAGACCTGTTCACAGATACGGCGGAGCTTAAAAACGCCCTCCGCCACCTCCATTTCCGCAAGCATGACGTCGCCGTCTTCCATCTGGTGGACCAGCAGGAAATAGATTTTGACTTTGACCGCCCCATCCGCTTCGTGGACATGGAAGGCGGCGGCTCCCTGATTACGGAGCCGGACCTTATCGCGGACGAGTACCGGGCGATCGTGGCCAATTATCTGGAGGAAACGCGCCGGATCTGCACGGATATCAACGCGGACTACCGCCTGGTCAGAACCGGAGATTCCCTGGAAGACGTGCTGACCGGCTTCCTGATGGGACGGCAGAAAAAGAAAACGGCCGGATAAAAGCCCGGCTGTCTCACGGAACGGTTGATTGCCCCGCGGAACGGATGCAGGATGCCCGTGCGCTCCCCGGATTTGCAGGCAGCGTCCGTTTTCATCTCTTTCCCTCTTTTTTCCATCGTGGACGTACCCGTTAAAATGATCGTGGGCCTGGGCAACCCGGGCAGAACCTATGAAGACACCCGCCATAACGCGGGGTTCATGGTGCTTGACCGCCTGGCCGCCCGGTGGGGCGCCGCGTTCAAGGCGGACAGGCAGCGCAAGTGCGAGGCGGCGGCCGGCCCCGGCGTTCTGCTGGTGAAGCCCTCCACATTCATGAATGAATCCGGCCTGTGCGTGGGCCCCATGATGCGGTTCTTCAAACTGGACCCCCGCAGCGTGTTCGTCATCCATGATGAAGTGGATTTCCCCCTGGGCGTGATGAAACTGCGGGAAAAAGGCTCCGCAGGCGGCCATAACGGCATGAAATCCCTCATCGCCCACATGGGCACCCAGGAATTCCCGCGCCTCCGTTTCGGCATCGGCCAGCCCCGGGGCAAAGGGGAAATGACAGGGCACGTGCTGGGCAAGTTCCGCCCGGAGGAACGCGAGCTTCTGGACGTGACGCTTGCCAAGGCGGCGGACGCCGTCCTGTACGCCATGGAACACGGCATCACCAGGGCAGGCAACATTTTCAACGCCGTTCAAGGCTGACCGCCGCATGAAAGGCCGCTCCCGCCTGCGCCATGGCGCATGCCTTCTTTTTTCGCCCGCCCTTCATGTACGGTATTGCTAAACAAACGGGAATCCGTTAGGATTTTCGCACGTTTTCCCTTTCCTCGGGATTAATCCTGCTTCATCTTCATGGCTGAATTAAGTTCACAAGCTCCCCGCAGGCACATGCAGGCCAACAAAAGGCGGAACCCCAAGGCAAAGCCCAGGGAACGATTCTGGAGCTTTATCCGGAAGCTGGCTCTGTGGTGCCTGGTGATGGCGGTTATCGGCGCGGCCGTGGGATACTTCGGGTTCATGATGGCCTGGAAACGCTATGACAACTGGGCGGCGGAATTTGACCTGGAACGCATCAATGACCTGGAAAAGCCCAGCATTATTTATGACCGGAACGGGGAGGAAATAGGCCGCATTTATGTGGAAAACCGCAGCTACGTCACGCTGGACAAAATCTCCCCCGCCATGATTAATGCGCTGATTGCCCAGGAAGATTCCCGCTTCCGGGAACATCCGGGTTATGACTTCCTGGGGATTCTGCGGGCAGGCCGGGAGTATATCCACAACAGCGGGGACGCCAACCAGGGAGCCTCCTCCATCACCCAGCAGCTTGCCAGAAATGCGTATGACCTGAAAAACCGGGCCAAAGCCAGGAATGAGGGCAGCTTTGGCCGCAAATTCGTGGAAATAGCGCTGGCGCGCCGCATTACGGAACGGTACAGCAAAGACCAGGTGCTGGAGTTTTACCTGAACCGCGTTTACTTCGGCAGCGGGTTTTACGGCATCCGCGCCGCTTCCCTGGGCTACTTCGGCAAAGAGCCGGCGGACCTGACCACGCGGGAGGCAGCCTCCATCGCCGCCCTGATCAAGAACCCGAACGGGCTTTCCCCCCTGAACAATCCGGCAAGCAACCTGAAATGGCGCAACCACGTGCTCAACCGCATGGCCAAAGAAAAATACATTACGCCGGATGAAGCGGAACGCCTCTCCGCCATGGACCTGGGGCTGAACCCCAAGCCGCTGAAACGCGGCGTCTCCCACATTTACGACCGCATTTCCTCAGAAATCACCGCATACCTGGGGGAGGAACGCGTCAATGCCGCCGGGCTTAAAATTTACACCACCATTGACAGGCAGCTTCAGGAAGTTACCGGAAAAGCCCTGGAACAGGCCCTGGAAAACGTTGAAAAACACCCGGACTACCGGCATCAGAAGGCCGCAGACTACCACAGCGGTTCCGCGAACAAGCCGCGTTATCTGGAAGGAGCGCTGCTGGTGGTGGACAACAAATCAGGCGCCGTCCTGGCCTACCACGGCGGCAGGGATTACACCAGGCGCCAGTATGACGCTATCAAGGATGGAGCCCGCCCCACCGGCACCGCAATCCTCCCCTTCCTGTACGCTACAGCCTTTGACACGGGAAAAAGCCCCGTCACCCGCATCCTGGACGATGCCATTGACAACCGTCTGACGGGCATCGGCGGCTCGGAAGGAATCCTGGGGGAATGGGGAGCGGAAAACTCCAAGAACCGTTATGAAGGCATGATTACCGCCCACCGCGGCCTGTCCGCCTCCAAAATTGCCGCCTCCCTGCGCATGGGGATGGACATGGGCACGTCACCGTTCGTCAAGAAGCTGACGGATTTCGGCATTCGCAAGCCCGTGAGGGAAGCGGGAAGCACGGAAGTCAATCCCATTTACCGCCCCAAGATTTTCGTGGGCACGGAACCCGCCTCCCTGAAAGAAATGACGCTGGCCTACACCGCCATCCCGAACGGAGGCTCCCGCCCCCAGGATATTTACTATCTGGACAGGATAGAAGATGAAGACGGCCAGCTGATCTGGGAATCCACCCAGGCGATTGAAACCAGAAACAATGCCCAGGTGCGGAAGGGGGCCACGTCCACCGCCACGGCTTTCCAGCTTCACAACATTCTGAATTCCTCCCTGAAAAACGGTTCAGCCCGGCGCGTGGCCCCGCATCTGCCGAAAAACTTCAAGGGCGGCGTGAAAACGGGCACCACGTACGACTTCGCGGACAACTGGCTGTTTGGCTATGACAGCCGCATTACCTGCGGCATCTGGGTAGGCTTCCTGGAAGGGAAAAAACCCATCTATCACGGAGCTTTCTCATCGGACACCTGCGCTTCCGTGCTGGGCGCCGCCATCACGGAAGCGGAACGCCTGTTCCCCGCCGGGGAGCTGCTCCCGCCCCCCAGCGTGGAAAGGGTGGAAATCTGCCTGACCACCGGGAAAAGGGCCACGCACAGCTGCTATGACATTGACCCGTCGGATAAAAAATACCGCCGCCACACCATATTCGAGTACCTCCGCAAGGGGGATTCCAGCCTGCCCTTCTGCGACCTCCACGGGGAGGACATTTCCGCGCCCGTTTCCACCTTCACGGCCCAGAACCGCATTCTTCCCCTGCCGCCCATCCTGCCCACCAGGCCCATCCTCCAGGGAGACGATCCCTACCGCACGGAGCTGAACCAGGTCCCGGCCAACCGCAGCTTTGAGCTGCTGGGGGCTGGCGAAAACGTGCCAGAAGCCCAAGCCCTTTCCGCAGATCCCGTTTCTCCGGACCATACGGATACGAGCATTACGCTCCCGGCGCCCAAACCCATTACCATTCCCGTCCCGGAATTCATCCACCTGTAACTTTTTCCCCTCATGCCCTCCCCATCCCAGGATACGGTAGCCTGCACATGCCCGTCATGCGGCAATCTTTTCGCCGTGAAGGCGTCTTTTCTGGGACGCCAGGTAAAATGCCCCATCTGCACCGCTTCAGTCACAGCCACTCCGGAAGAACAGCCCAACCCGGAAACGGAAGAACAGGATGCCGTCACGGCCGTCAAACGGGAAGAAGCGCATTCAGCATCCCCGGGCCGGATGCCTGAAGCCGCAGAAAAAGCGCCCGGAACTCCGGCTCCTGCCGCCGGGACGCCGCACCCCTCCACGAACGCCGCGCCGCGCGCGCCGCTTGTACCCAAGAAAAAGACGGACAAACGGGCCATTTCCGTTCACGCGCCTTCCCTTCCCGGTCCCGCCGGCCCCACCACAAAAATCCGCAAACGGAAAGAGGAAAACGCCGCTCCGGCCATCGCCGCTCCGCGCAGCGCCTCCCTGGCCCCGGAAGAGCCGGAATACCAGCCCACCGCCGCGGACATCGCGCGCAGCGAACGCCGGGCCACCTGGCATATCTGGCTTTTTGTCTCAGGGCTGATTCTGTTGCTTCTGGGCATGTTCATGTTCCTGCGCGGGAAGGATATGGAAGCGGCAAGTTCCAAAATCCTGAATATCTCAGACCGCTTTGTGGATCATGAAGCGCTTTTCTCGCAGGAAGTGAATAAAGACCTGCTGGAAAAATTGCAGCAGAGGGAACGGCAATACCGGCTCATAGCCCATTCCCGCAGGGAGGAAGACCGGAAAGCGGAATCCATTTCCCCCCATATCACGGCAGCCATGAATGAACTGGCCCTCTACTGCATGGCGGGCTCGGACGAAGAGAGGCTCAACCACGTCATGAATCCCGCCGCCGTGGCTCCCAAAATGGCCTATTGGGCCTCCTACGGACAATACAAGGACTATCTGCCCCAGGAAGCGGGCAGGAGCTCCAAGAACGGAGACCTGCTTCAGATTTCCGTGCTGATGGACGACAACATGATCCGCCCGGCGATTTTCCTGTATGACCGGGATTCCGGCAAATGGAAGCTGGACTGGGAAGCCTGGGAAGGCTATTCCCCCATGACTCCGGCGGAGCTGGAAGCTGAAAAACCCTCCTCCCCCGTCCCTGTCAGGATAACCCTGAGCATGTCCGGCATCTACCAGCCGCCCTTCCTGGAGGAATCCTCCGCGGAAAGCTACCGCAACGCGTCTTATCTCAATTTCTCCCTTGAGTTCCCCAACGGGGAACGCGTGAACGCATATGTGGACAGGTATTCCCCGCTGGCCCTGGAACTGATCAGGCTGCTTCACAACGGCCCCGTACGCGCCTGCGTGCTCATTCATTACCCGGCAGACCTGCCCGGCAACCGGGCCGTGCTGATTGACCGGCTCCTGTACTCCGGTTGGATGAGCGACGCCACCCGCAAGCTTCTTCCCACCAATAACTGAAAACCAAGAACCGGTTCCCGCTTTCCATGAGTTCCAAAGCATTAGCGCAAACACAGGATAAAGCCCTCCAACTCAACCTGGCTTCCACCATTTACGGCACCTTCGCGGAAATCGGCGCCGGACAGGAAACGGCCAACTGGTTTTTCCGGGCCTCCGGAGCCGCCGGAACAGTGGCCAAAACCATCTCCGCCTATGACATGACCGTCAGCGACACCCTGTACGGGCCGGTCAAGCGTTACGTTTCTGAAGAACGCCTCAAGGGCATGCTGGACTATGAGTTCAGCCAGCTCATCAACCGCCTGGGCCCCCAGCGCGGCAAAGACACCCGCTTCTTCGCCTTCTGCAATACGGTAAAAGTCAAGGGCTACCGGGACAACGGCCCCTGGCACGGCTGGATAGGGGTGCGCTTCCAGCTGAAACCGGAGGCAAAACCGTCCGACCTGATTATCCACGTCCGCCTGAACGACCCGGACCACGACCGCCAGATGAAGGACCTGGGCATTCTGGGCGTCAACATCCTGCACGCCGTCTTTTTCAAAAGGGACCGTCTGGAGGAATTCATTGAATCCCTGGTGGACAACCTGGATCCCCGGCTGGTGGAAATAGACGTCGTCCGTTTTGAGGGCCACGGCTTTTCCATGGTGGACAACCGCCTGTTCGCGCTCCAGCTTGTCCAATCCGGCCTGACGCCGGCCACCCTGTTCCTGGCAAACGGCCAGGTGGCCCAGGCGGCGGATGTGCTGTACAAGCGCCCCATCGTGCTGATGAGGGGCAGTTTCAACCCCGTCTGCAATCTGCATCTGGAAGTCATGGCCCAGGTGAAAAAAACCTTCCTCTCCCACATCAATGAGACGCAGGCGGACCGCTGCATGGAAATTTGCGAAATATCCATGAACAACCTGCTGCGCGGCGATGATGTGGACCACCTGGAATTCCTGGACCGGGCGGACAGCCTCAAGGCCCTCGGCAAAAACGTGCTGATTACCAAAATGGCCCGTTTCGACAACCTTTCCGGGCTGCTCGCGCGCTACACGCGGGAGCCCATTGCCATCGCCCTCTCCATCGGCCTGCTGAATGAGCTGTTCAAGGAAAAATGGACGGAGGATATTCCGGGCGGCATCCTGGAATCCTTCGGCCGCACCTTCCAGAACAAAACGCGCCTGTACGTCTCCCCGTGGCTCAACCGCAAATCCGGCGAATTCGTCACGGCACGCACCTTCCGCGCCCCGGAACAGTACGTGCACCTGTACCAGCACTTCCTGGCGAACGGCCTGGTGGTGGACGTCCCCTTCTTCAATGAATTCCTGCTGCGCCATACGCCGCGGGACATCCAGCGCATGATCGCCGCGGATGAAGACGTCTGGAAAACGCTGGTTCCCGAGGAAGCGCACCGTTCCGCCCTCCATTTCCGGTAACGTGTTTGAAAAAAAAGGGCTCCCGGCCTTTGGGAGTCGTTTTTCGGCAGCGGATTACATTCCGGTGCATGTCGGATTTCTCTCAATCGTGGTAAAAACAGGGAAAACGGCTCTGTCCTGGCTTGAAACAGACGATCATGGAAAAGTTCCAATTTTATTAAAAGGCTTTCCATGAAAAAATAACGTTGACTCCGGATATGTAAATCATCATATATAGCGTGGAAACGCAAATAGCGCGTTCCTGATCAACACTATTAATAATCATGAAAAAATCTCTCCTTCTTTCCATTCTTGCTCTCTCCCTAACGGGTATGGCTTCCGCCGCCTCGTTTATTTTTGAGGAAAGCCAATGGACATGGAATAACACCACCGGCACTCTGGATCTTGGAGAAGCCGCTCTGACTGGCCTTCAAGACTGGACGCTGAGCGCAACCATCTCCCTCAACGGTACAAGTGGAAATAATTGGGGAAGCACCTTGCTGGCCTCCGGAGCCAACCCCACAGCAGATTCCTTCCCGAACGGATTCCAGTTTTACATGTCCAACACCAATGGTCTGGTGACCAAAGGCATTCCCAGCAGTGACTCCGGAGGAGAGGCGACCTACGGCACTACAGCGTTTAAAACGGGTCTTATCACCATTGACATGGCCTACGATTCGTCTGCAAAATCCCTAACGTGGACCGTTTATACCCAAGGGGACAGCACGGAGGAAAAACTCCTGTATGCCACTGCTACCCGCACGGAGTTGAATTCTTTTTTCCAAAACGGTCAGATCACGCAGCTGAGTTCCATGTTAAACAAAGACAACAGTTCTCCCTCTGCTATTCAGTCCGTCTCCATCAATATTGTTCCCGAACCGGCTACAGCCGTTATGGGATTGTTAGGCATTGTTGTTCCGGCCATGCGCCGCAGGCGTCGTTCCTGACCGATGCCGACCAAGTTATGTAGAGGAAATCCAAATTTTCCTTATTCCATCCTTGGTATCCCGTCTCACGCTGCAGAAAACTGTCTCCCGTTCCGCCTCTCCCGAGGGGGACGGGATATTTTTTCCACAGCTCAGCCTGATCAGGAAAACTTAACAATTCCGTAAGATTGTCTTGCCATAAGGCGGGAATCTCATTAAGGTCTCCGAGTTCCATTTTTATCATGAATACCATTATTATCGGCTCCCAATGGGGCGACGAAGGCAAGGGCAAAATGATCGATTTCCTGACGGAATCCGCCGACGTGGTGGCACGCGGCCAGGGCGGCAACAACGCCGGCCATACCGTAATCGCCAATGGAAAGAAATACATTCTCCACCTGGTTCCCTCCGGCATCCTGTGGCCGGACAAGCTTTGCGTCATCGGTAATGGTGTGGTGCTGGACCCCATCGGCCTGGTGGAGGAAATCAAGGAACTCCGCGGCCAGGGCGTGACCATTACAAAAGACAATCTTCTCATCTCCGACCGCGCCCACGTCGTGCTCCCCTTCCACAAGGAAATGGACGCCGCCCAGGAATCCGCCCTCGGCAAAAAAGCCATCGGCACCACCAAGCGAGGCATCGGCCCCACTTACGCGGACAAGGCGCGCCGCATCGGCGTGCGCATGGCGGACATGAGGGACCCCGGGATTTTTGACGAAGTGCTGCGCCGCCGCATTAAGATGGCGAATGCGGAAATGGAACGCATGGGCCTTCCCGCCATGGATGAAGAAAAAATGGTGGCGGAAGTAAGCGCCGCCGCGGATGTGCTGCGCCCCCACATTACCAACACCATTCCGGTTATGCACGACGCCGTGGCCTCCGGAAAAAGCATTCTTTTCGAAGGGGCCCAGGGAGCTTACCTGGATGTGGACTTCGGCACCTACCCGTTCGTCACCTCCTCCAACACCTCTTCCGCCGGCGCCTGCACCGGCACGGGCGTTCCCCCGCACAAGATTGACCGCATCATCGGCGTCTGCAAGGCCTACACCACCCGCGTGGGGGCAGGCCCCTTCGTCACGGAGGATGAAGACATCTCCAACCATCTGCACAGCATGGGCCGCGAATTCGGCGCCACTACGGGCCGCCCCCGCCGCTGCGGCTGGGCTGACGGCGTGCTGCTGCGCTTCTCCGCCATGTTCAACGGTTTTGATGAAATGGCCATGACCAATCTGGACGGTTACGACAAGTGCCCGGAAATCAAAATCTGCACGGGCTACGATCTGGACGGGGAAATCCTGGCCTACCCGCCCGCCACGGTAGACGAATGGGAACGCTGCAAACCCGTGTATGAAACGGTGCCCGGCTGGATGCAGGATATTTCCGCCTGCCGTTCCTGGGAAGAAATTCCGGAACAGGCCAAACAATTCGTCAAGCGCATGAGCGAGCTCATCGGCTGCCCCGTCACGACCGTGGGCGTAGGCCCTGACCGCGAACAGACGATCGCCGTGCAATAAGCCTCGGCAAATCTTGATGATTTCCTTCAAAGCAGTCCCGCCATAACGTGCGGGACTGCTTTGTTATGTTCAGGGTAAAAAGACAAAACACGCATTTCAACGCTTTTTCCGCAACCATTTCTCCGCGGCAACGGACATATGGAAAATTTATTTTCCGCACCGCATCACTGCGTGAAACGCGGCAATGCCTTCAACAAGGCCTCCAGGATGGATGCAAACGGCATCCCTGCCGCTTCCAGATCAGGAAAAAAGAAATCATCCGCAACGGTCCGGCAGAAAACGCGGCGCAACAGGCCTGGGAAAACCAGGCGTGAGATTTCCGGAAACAGGTTCGCAAACACGGCCATTTCCCACCCGGCAATAAAAAAGGAGGCGGGATTTTTCCCGCCTCCTGCAAAAAACAACAATGACTTCCGCGGCTCAGGCGCGTCTGCGGCGCATCATCAGGGCAGCCAGACCAATCAGGCTGAGGGATGCCGTAGCCGGTTCCGGAACGGCAGCCGCCGCAATGGCGCTAAGGTTGGCTTCCTGGGAAGCGTTAGCCTGCAGCGTGGTATTATCTACGACGAGGTACTTGACGTAATCCGTGCCATAGGTGAATGAAGTCAGGGCTCCGAAATTGCTTGATTTCAACGCCCCTTCAGTCCCACTGTAGGTAGAGGCAGTTCCTTCGGAATCAACCAGGGTCAGATAAGTCCAGGTACCGGTGCTGGTAATTTGATAAGTAACGGCGATGGACTCATAAGTGTTGTCGGCGAACAGCTGCCCCAGTCCCGAACTCAGGTTGACTGCAGAACCATTGACGGGGCTGATCGCGCGGGTGTAATTCGTATTTTGCCAGGAACCGTAGAGGCCCGCGTTGGGAGAGGTGCCGATGCCCAGGCCTATATAATTATTGTTGGCCGAGAAAATAGTTCCGGAGACGTTGCCTGCCAGAATGGCGCTTTGGAAAGCCTGAGCGTCCAGAGCCATCGTCACGGAGAAATTGCCGTAACCGGAGTTGATTCCTTCCGTCAGGGTGTATGAGCCGCCGGCCAGCTGCAATGCACTGGAATCCAGAGTAAGGACGGGCTCCCCGTAGGCCAGGGTAAACAGAGACGCTGCAACCAGCGTAATAAATGCCGTTTTCATGTGCTGTAGTAAACGATAAAAATGGAAAGGAAGCGGTCTTATTTCTTCCTGACGCTTGGTGTAACGGATTAGAAATCCGCAGTCAATACTATTTTTTCACAGGAAATGGATTTGGCCAACCCTGCCCGTCACGCACACAGATATTTTCATCAAAAACATTTTGTTAAAAATTTTTGTATTCTATTGAATGAGATATATTTATTATTTTTTTCACGCCATTGATTCACTAACCCGGATTTCTAATCCGCGTCTCATTCGGGCTCTTTTCAGGGGATATTGTTGCATGACTTTTTTCCGCCCGTGAAAAATACCTCCATGTTCATCTTAATCATATTTTACTTATTTTCAAATAAGAACACCTTAAAAAAAGCTGACTTGAACAACTGTTCAAAGATGCGGCTCTCAAGCTATTCGCGTCAGCATCGGGCGGAGTTATGATACTTCCGGGAAAAGTCTTGTCTGACTGTCCATATGAGACATGTCATTCTTCCTTCCGCGTGCGCTGTCGCCGTCGCGGCCTCCTGCCACCCCGTCCTCGCCCAACAGGCGGCTCCCGCCGCGGCTGCCCCTGCCTACCTGAACACGGAACGCGGCCTGCGCGTGAAAACCCTGGAAGGCAGGGAAATAAGCCCCAGCCTGATGAAAGGAATGCGCCCGGAAGAACAAATCACCAGGAGGACGCCCGGCGTCCCCACCAGGCCCAGCGTGCTGCTCCAGCATGAGGGCAGGCCCTCCGCCCCCGGCATGGAATGGTTTGCGGCCAGGCCGCTCAAGATGATGCCGTATCTGGACAGTTCCTACGTCTTCGGCAATACCTGCGCGGAACCGGACGCCTGGATACGGGAAGACATGATTTCCACCGGAGCGCAGAAGCTCAAAACCGCCCTTTCCAGGTACGGCATCACTTATTCCGCCCAGTTCGGATTCAATTACACGGGGCTGACGGGCGGCGGCCTGAACGGAAAAACGGATTTCCCCTCCTACAATGGCTCCCTGCTGACCAATATCACCATCTTCCGCAATCATTCCACGGGCAGCGGCCTGTACCTGGCCTCCGAATTCGATTTCGGCAACGGCTTTGACTTCAATGAAGGCAGCCAGGGCCCCCAAACCACGCTGGGTTCCCTCCAGAACCCCACCAGTTCCTTCCAGGGCCCGCACCCCCACCTGAGCAATCTGAGCCTGGCATGGGTGGGCGCGGGGGGAAAGCTCCTGCTGATGGCGGGGCAGCTGGACACCACCAACTACATGGACCACAACGCCTACGCCAATTCCCACAACAATAACCTCACCAACAGCGTTTTCGGCAATAATCCCGTACTCCCCCTGACGGATAATTCCCTGGGGTTCCATTTCGCGTGGCAGCCCACTACCTCCTTTTACGTGATGGGCGCCACCGCCGCCAATAACATGACCCAGAATCACAATCCTTTCCGGAACCTGAATTCCGACAACTGGACGAACGTGCTTGAATTCGGCTACATCGCGGAAGATTTCTGCAACATGGGCCCCGGCGTGTACCGCCTCCAGCCCTTTTTCACCACCAGCAACGGAGAAAACGGGGGCGGCGTGGCCGTGAACTTCCAGCAGCAGCTGGGCCGCGGCAGCCACCTGGGGTGGTTCTTCCGCGGCGGCTGGGCAAGCGATGACGCCGCCACGCTGACCGGCGTGCGCTGCGCGGCCACCACGGGGCTGGTGCTTCTCTCCCCCTTCCGGGGAAAAGGCGCTTCCAATGACGGCTACCTGGGCCTCGGCCTCCTCTGGCAGCAGGGGGCCAAAAAGAACGGCCCGTACGTGAACAGGAATGAATACGGCATTGAATTGACGTACGTGGCCCAGGTGACGCCCACCATGACGCTCCAGCCTGATATTCAGCTTGTCAAGAATCCCGTCAATGGCCGCCGGGGGCAAACGGCGGTGGTTTTCCAGATCCAGAACGTCTGGTCCTGGTAAACGCCCTCCCGGAAAATTGGAAAATATTGATCGCATTTCCCGGAAATCCTGTCTAAATGGAAATGTTCTTATTTGGACCACGCACATGAAGCGCACTCAGCAACCTTCCATGCAGGAGGCGGAGCAGGCCTCCCTGAATCATGAGATTTTAACTACATGGCGTCCCGGGGAGACTCTGGGGGAACACATGGAGCGCCGCGGCGTCAGCCGGCGCGAATTCAACAAATGGTGCCTGAAAATGATCTCCCTGATGGGCGTCGCCACGGTGACGGGCGGCGTTTCCAACGCCCAGGAGATTGCGGATAAAATGGCCGCATTGAAACGGCCCGTAGTCGTCTGGCTCCAGCTCCAGGAATGCACCGGATGCCTGGAAAGCACCATCCGCAGCTATAACGAGGAAATCGGGGACATGGTGCTTTCCGCCGTCTCCATGCCTTACGTGGAACTGCTGATGGCCCCTTCAGGGGAGGCCGCCAACCAGGCTCTGGAAGACGCGGTCAGGGAGCCCCACATCCTCGTCATCAACGGGTCCGTCCCGGTCCATGACGGCGGGGTGTACTGCACTATAGCCGGGGATACCGTGGAAAACATGCTGCGCCATTGCGCGGAAAACGCCTCCTATATCCTGGCCGTGGGCTCGTGCGCGTACTTCGGCTCCATCCAGGCCGCGCGCCCCAACCCTACCGGGGCCGTGGGCATCCGGGACATCCTGACGGACCGCACGGTCATCAACGTGCCCGGCTGCCCGCCCATCGGGGACGTGATTACGGCCGTCATCATGTACATCCTTACGTTTGACCGCGCCCCGGAATGCGACCAGGAGTCTCGCCCGCTGATGGCGTACGGCACCCGCATCCACAATAATTGCCCGCGCCGCGCCCATTTCGACGCCGGACAGTTCGTCAACGTGTTTGACGACGAGAACGCGCGGGAATGCTTCTGCCTGTACAAGGTGGGCTGCAAGGGCCCGGACACGTTCTCCCCCTGCCCCATCGTCAAATGGAACGGGGGCGTCAGCTTCCCCATCCAGTCCGGCCACCCGTGCATCGGCTGTACGGAGCTGCACTTCTTTGACCGCATGACTCCGTTCTACAAGACGCTGCCGAACGTGAACGGCTTCGGCGTGGAAGCCTCCGCCAACGTCATCGGGGCTGTGGGCGTAGCCGGCGCCGGCGCGGCCATCGCCGCCCATGCCGTAGGCTCCGTCATCCATTACAAGAAGCAGCACATGAAGGAGGAAGCGAACGTCTCCCTGCCCGCCTTCGGGGACGCTCCCGGCTCGCCCGACAAGGAAACTGAAGAATAGCCAGAAGCCCCTCACCACCAGATTACCATGAGCAATTACACATCAGCGGACGTTCCGGAATCCAGCCGGGTGGTCATTGACCCGGTGACGCGCATTGAAGGCCACCTGCGGGTGGAAATGGAGGCCGGGGACGGCGTCATCAAAAACGCCTGGACGTCCACCACGCAGTACCGCGGCATTGAGGTGATCGCCTGCAAGCGGGATCCCCGTGACGTCTGGGCTTTCGTGGAACGCATCTGCGGCGTCTGCACGGGCACGCACGCCATCGCGGCCCTGGCCGCGGTGGAAGACGCGCTCCAGTACCCGGTGCCCGTCCAGGCCCGCCTCATGCGCGACCTGGTCAGCGGGGCCCTGGGCATCCAGGACCACGTCATCCATTTTTACCAGCTCCAGGCCATGGACTGGGTGGACGTGATGTCCGCCCTGAAGGCGGACCCCGCGGAAACCGCCGCCATCGCCAAATCCCTTTCCGACTGGCCCCTGTCCTCCGCCTCGTATTTCGCCGGAGTGCAGAAGAAGCTGAAGGACTCCATCGCCTACGGGCAGTATTCCATCTTCACGAACGGCTACTGGGGCCATCCGGCCTACAAGCTGCCGCCGGAAGTGAATCTGCTGGGCGTGGCGCATTACCTCCAGGCCCTGGTCTGGCAGCGGGACATGATCAAGATCCACACCATTCTGGGCGGCAAGAACCCGCACCCGAACTTCCTGGTCGGCGGCATGGCCTGCGCCATCAACATGAACAATGACCAGGCCATCAACCAGTTTTCCCTGAGCTACCTGAAGCAGCTGGTGCAAACCTGCCACGATTTCATCCACAAAGTATATTATCCGGACATTGTCGCCATCGCCGGATTTTATAAGGACTACGCCCATATCGGCGCGTCCAACCCCAACTTTTTCTGCACCGGGGCTCCGTCTGAAATCAACGCGGGCGCTCCCGCCGGCAAAGGCATGATCAAGCCCGGCGTGCTGCTGAACGGGGACTACAGGAACGTGCTCCCCTTTGACCAGGACAAGATCAGGGAATTCGTCACCAGCTCCTGGTACAAATACTCGGAAGGCAGGGACGCGGGCCTGGCACCGTATGACGGGGAGACGAATGCGGACTACAACGGCCCCAGGCCGCCCTACAAATGGCTTTCCGACCGCCCGCAGTACACCTGGGTGAAAGCCCCGCGCTATGACGGCCACGCGATGGCCGTGGGCCCGAACGCCCGCATGATGATTGGCTACGCCCAGGGGGTTCCCGCCATCGTGGAACGGGTGGACGCCGCCTGCGACAAGCTGGGCCTGCCGCGCGACAACGCTTTCATGAACTCCACGCTGGGCCGCGTGTACGGCCGTGCGCTGGACGCCCTGATCAACGTGGACATGATGGTGGACCAGCTCCAGGAAATGACGGACCGCATCAGGAACGGGGAAACCGCCACCTTCAACCCGGAAAAATGGGAGCCGGAAACCTGGCCCTCCTCCTGCAAGGGCGTGGGCTGGGTGGAAGCGCCCCGCGGCAGCCTGAGCCACTGGGTGCGGATTGAAAACGGCCAGACGGCGAATTACCAGGCCGTGGTCCCCAGCACCTGGAACAGCTCCGGCCGGGACGCGGAAGGGCAGATGGGGCCATACGAATATTCCCTGGCCCATACCGGGAAACACCCGCTGGTGGACCCCTCCCGCCCGGTGGAACCCCTGCGCACCATTCACAGCTATGACCCGTGCCAATCCTGCGCCGTCCATTTGTTTGACGAAGAAGGGGAAGCCATTCTGACCAGACAGGACCCGTGAAAACGACTCTTATCGATAACGACCTCACCCTGGCGGTGGAGGATGCCATTCCGGCCAGTCCGGTGTACGCTCCGGAGGAAATCCTGGCCCTGGCCGTGTGCGCCTCCCCCAACGGCAGCAGGGACGCGGGAGACCTGGCCCTGCTCCACGCCGCGCGGGAACGCGGCATAACCCTCCCTTACGCCCAGCGGGAAAACTCCTGGGAGGCGCCCTCCCGGGAGAGGCCGTACAGCACGGCTGTTCTGAAAGCCGCGGATAAGGCGGACGCCGCCCCTTTCATGGTAGCCCGCGGCAATCTGAAAGCGCTGGAAAATCTGTGCGAAGTCAGCTCCCTGGAAAAGGAGCGCATGAACAAGGCTTTCAAGGAACATTCCCCCTCCGGCTTTGAACCCGTGGCCGTGGCCGTCCACCGGTCCGGCGCGCCGTGGCGCCTGCTGGGCGTCGTGCCCATGCACGCCATGAGGGACGTGCGCCGCCTCTCCATGGCCAGGGCCAACTTCCGCTACTTCCACGTCTGGGACTGGCCTCTGCGCGTGCTGCACTGGACGTGGGTGCTCTGCATCATCGGCCTGTCCGCCACCGGCATCTGCATCGCGGAAGGGTGGTTCCTGAAAATGGGGGATCTGCACGGGGCTTTCCAATTCGGGACGCTCCGTTTCGTGCATTATGCGCTGGGGTGGGTCCTGGTGGTGGTGATGATGCTGCGTTTTTCCTGCTTCTTCATGGCCTCCAACAAATACCAGAGCTTCCGGGCCCTGTTCCCCGTCTCCAGACAGGAGTGGAAGGATCTGTACGCCACGGCGGTGGACTACCTGTTCGCCCGCAGTTATGACGGCCCCCGCTACATCGGCCACAATCCCCTGCAGCAGTGGACATACACGGGCGTGTACGTCCTGTTCACCACCATGGTGGTGACCGGGCTGGCCCTGTACGCCCTGTATGAGCCGCGCCACTGGTTCTACCGCTGGTTCATGCCGCTGAACGACCTGATAGGCATTCCGTACGTGCGCCTGGTGCATCTGGTGGGCATGTGGTGCTTCATCATCTTCGCCATGATCCACGTGTACCTTTCCATCCTTTCCGGGAACGTGGACCGGGACGGCACCATCTCCTCCATGTTCAGCGGCGGACGATGGCTGCGCAAGGGCGTCAAATTCCGGGATGAATAACTCTCCGCTCTCCCCTCTGCCATGAAACCGGAGCCATACACGGAAGAACTGCGGGGCTGCCCCGTGAAGGGGAATGCCTATCCCGTGCTCGTGCTGGGCATCGGGAACCCGCTCATGGGGGATGACGGCGCGGGCGTGGAGCTGGCCCGCCGCCTCCAGGAACGGGATTACGGCCCGCTGGTCCACGTGGAGGAAGGGGGGACGCTGGGCATGACCCTGCTGCCCCTGCTGGAAGATGCGGACACGCTCATCCTGCTGGACGCCGTCAGGACGGGGGCCCGGCCGGGAACCGTCGTCACGCGCAGCCGGGAAGAACTGCCGCGCCACTTTTCCCGCGTGATATCGCCCCACCAGATAGGCATGAAGGAAGTGCTGGGGGCGGCCCAGCTGTGCGGCACGCTGCCGCGCGCCATCACGCTGGTGGGAGTGGAGGCCCTGCATACGGATTTTTGCCGCCCCATGTCCGCGGAGGTGCTGGAAGCGTTGCCGAAGGCGCTGCACACGGCGGAGGCCCTCATCGCCCGCGCCCTGGCGGAACATCAGGCCCGGAAAAACGCCCATGCATGAAGTAGGCATCATGGAAGGCGCGCTGGACATGGCCCGGCGGCTCATGGAAAAACACGGAGGCAGCAGGCTGAGGCGCGTGCACATGACCCTAGGCAGCCTGAGCGGCGTGGTGCCGGAAGCGCTTCAATCCGCCTTCCTGGCCCTGAAAGACTCGTATGCGGCGCAGGATGCGGTCCTGGACGTCACCTGGGTGGAGGCCGTGTGCCGCTGTGACGCATGCCGGGCGGATTTTTCCTTCACGGAACACGGCTACATCTGCCCCGGCTGCGGAGAACCGGCCCTGGCCATCCTGCGCGGGCGGGAACTGGAGCTGACCCGCGTGGAATGGGAATGAACAGCGCTTCTTCCGGAAAAAATAAAGGAAATTTGCCCGAACATTTTCCCCGGACGGAGAGTCTAATCCCGTTGGGGCGCCTCCACCGCGCCGCAAACGTCAAACCAGCTATGCAACCGGAGCCATGAGCAATATCAACCCATTTATTCTAACAGGGATGATGCCGCTTTCAGCCTCATCCATGAACCGGGTCTCCTACATGTGCCCTGTCACCATCAGCAACGATGTGGTGCAGGGCCAGACGGACATTCAGGATTCCCTTACCGTTGATTCCGGCGGAAATCTTTACATCATCAACGCCCCCGTTTACGTAGGCGGCCCCAATCAGCCGGACCACGGGCACCGCACCGCCCACCTCGTCATCCGGAACGGAGGCGCCATGACGCTCCTGGGAAACCTGCCGGACCATATGACCGTTTTCCTGGGGGACAAGGCCAACGGCAGCCTGGAAATCAACGGCGGCCGCCTTCTGATGGGCCAGGGGCGCATTCAGGGCTCCAGGGAGCATGAAGGCAGAATCGCCATGGCGGACGGCTGGCTCTTCGCCTCGGAAGTGGATCTGCCGGCGGAGGGCTCGGAACTCGTCATCAGGCACGGCCTGATGCGGATTAAAAAACTCTCCGGCAACGCGTCCACCCGCATTTACGGCGGCGTCCTGCATGTGAAGGAGGAAGCCCGCGCCAGCCGCATCCATTTGATAGACGACGGCGTGCTGCTGCTGGGCAGCGTCACCAGCCAGCCCTCCGCGGACGTCATGGCCGGAGCCGGCATCAACTTCCGCGGGGACGGCGGGGCGCTGGTCATCCGCATCCCCCACCCGGAACATGCTCTGACGCGCACGCGGGAAGCGGAACACGTCTTTGACGAACTGCTCCGGAGAGGCAAGCTCTTTCATGACAGCGAACCCATGGCCAGCTTCCAGGGGTTCCACATGAGGGAGTTCACGGGACATGACGGACTGACGTACGCCGCGCTGCGCCCCTCCGCCCAGCTGGACGCGGAACAGAACCAGGTCACCCGCCTGCTCCATGCGTTCATGTACGGCGGCGGTGAAAAGGACATGCCCATCTAATTCCCTCCGGCAAGGAAAGCCCTCATCAAAAAAACCGCCGGCATTCAGCGCCGGCGGTTTTTAAGTCTGTTGATCTGTTGAGAAACGGAAAAACGTTATTTCAGGAATTTAATCGTGAAGGGAGGCACATAATCGTAATCCCCGTTCGCCGCCTTGACGGCAGCGATGATGGAGAAAACGATCCAGGCGATGACCACCACGGGGGCGAGCACGAACCCGATCAGGATCAAACATGAAAGACAGGCCGCAACCGTATAGATCGCCCAGGAAATCTGGGCGTTCAGAATATTCTTTCCTACTTTGTCCACCAGAGGGTTGGCGTCCCTCCAGACCAGCCAGCAGATCAGGGGAGGAATAATGTTCACGCCGGCGGAGCCTCCGAAAAAGACGGACACCAGCGGGGAAACCGCCGTCAGGATAGCCTGCGTTTTATCCGATTGTTTCTCAGGGGCGGGCTCCTGAACCGGTTCCTGGATGATTTGTTGTTCTTCGTCCATAAAATGAAAGCAATGGAAAGCGGATGAAGGTGAACGGAAACCTTTTCCGCTTCATTCCGCCTTAATGAAACCTTTTTTACATATTCCTCCCCGTAGTCAAGCTTCCAGACCGTCCTTTTCCTGCATAAAAAACGCTCTCCGGCAATCATCCTTGCCACCACAAAGGCCGGGAGCCATACTGCCGGACATGACCCAAGCCCTGACGCTGCTCGTCTTTTCCGTCTGTCTGGGGGCCTGTGCCCCGGAAGTACGGGAAATCCCTCCTCCCGCCTCTTCCGTCACCCGCCGTGAAGCCCTGGCAGCCAGCCGGGCCTACACCTCCATGATTTGGCGGGGCTCTGTCCGGAATGTCCGCCACGAAACGGACGGGGACGGCATCCGGACAGACACGCCGGACGCCTCCGCAGCCGGATATGATGCCGGAGCATGGTGGAAGCCAGGCATGCGCTCCACCGGCATGCCGTATAAATGGGGCGGCTTCGACACCCCGCGGCAGTTCTCCGAACGCCTGAAGGCGGACGCAGCCAACGGAGGGCTCCCCGCCGCGGCCGGAGACATGGGCACCCCGGAAAAGCAGGCCGCGGGAGACGCCGCCGTCAGCCGCTTTGCCGCCGGAGTGGACTGCTCCGGCTTCGTCTCCCGCTGCTGGCGGCTGGACAGGCCCTTTTCCACACGGGAACTCCCCGCCCTCTGCACGCGGCTTCCCTCCTGGGAAGACCTCCGGACGGGAGACATCCTGATCGCGCCGGGGCGCCATGTGCTCCTGTTCATTCAGTGGGAGGGAACGGAAAAGAACAGGTTCCTGGGCAGTGAAGCCGGCCCCCTGCCTGCCTGGAAATGTTCGGAGCATGTGTTCAGCCGCCCCATGCTGGAAAACAGCGGCTACCGCCCCATGAGATACAGGGGCATGCGGGACTGAAAACAGGTTCCTGAGCATCCGTCATCCCCCTTCTTTCCCGGAACAGGAACAAGAGGAAAGACATCGGGAAACATTCCGCAAGTTCTTCGCCCTCCCTTCCATAAAAAGAAGCCCGGCATCCCCCATGCGGCAGGGATGCCGGGCTTGCCGGCCAGTACGACCCGCCAAAGGCGGCGGACGTTCACATGCCGGGAATTACAACGGCTGTACGTTCATATGGAACACCTTCCCCTGGAAGGAGGAGCCAAGTTCCTTCAGAGGCAGAATGAACGTGGAACGGTGCACTTTGGGACGATGCTTGAAGTTGTCCGGAAAATCCTTGGCCTTGTCGGAAAAATTCTTCAGCACGGCAGTTCCGGCAAGCTCCCCGTCAAGCAGCAGGCTGGTTTTTTCCGGTTCCCCCACAATTTCCACCTTGACCTTCCGGCCCACGGGCAGCTTGGCGCCGAAGGAAAATTCCAGAGAATCGTCACGGCGGAATCCGACGGTGCCGTCCTTCATGACCGCCAGCAATTCTCCTTCAGGAGCGGAAAGAAGCACCTGCTCTTTCCCTTCCGGAGCGGCAGTCAATTCCAGTTCCATCGTCAGGCGGTAATTCGGCCCCAGGGCAGGCTTGCCCAGCTTCTGGGGGAGGGCGGAAGGCTTCACCGTAAAGGGCTGGTTATCCTTCCATTTGTGCAGGGGATTGGTGCGCGGAGCGTTGCCGATGGAGGAAACCAGCTCACGATGCTGCTCAAACGTATCCGGAGCCTTGGCGGTTCCCCACAGTTTCTGGCTGAGCACGTCCATGGAACCGGAAATGATCCCCCAAATGTCATAAGGGGCGTATCCCGTATGCATAATGTCCGTTTCATCATTCCAGACGGCGAAGGTGCCCCCGAGGAGCTGGGGATGCCCGGAAGGTAGCGTTTCATTGCCGATGCGGTTGGGAATCCAGTTATTATACAATCCCTTATGGTTTCTGTCCATCCGGTAGTAACCGGCAAAGGGAACGATATAAAGGGCCCCGTCGTTCGTATTGATCACATCATAGCCCTGGTTGACGGCCTCCCACGCTCTCATCCAGCCGGTATTCCAAAGGTTCATCTGGACGCCCTTGCTGACTACCGGGGTCTTGCCCGGCTTGGTGCTCAGGCTTCCCCAGATGCGGGGCGTATAACCGCGCTTGAGGGCATGGCTGAGCACGGCGTTCGCAAAGTGGCGGTAATCTTCCTTGTCCCCATAGAATTCATCCGCCCCCACATGCACCACGCCGCAGTCCGCGAACACGGGACGGCCCAGCTTGGGGTCCTTCAGCAGGTATTCGTCAAAAACCTTGCTCACCAGGTCAATCGTTTCCGGGTTGGCGGCGTCCAGCATCTCGCAGCGGCGCTTCTCATGATTCATGGGCCCTTTGTAAATGAGATCGGGCCGCAGGCGGGTAAAGGAAAGGGCATGCCCCGGCGTGTCGAACTCCGGAACAATATTGACGCCGTACTTCTTGGCATAGCTGACCAGGTCGGCGAATTCCTTCTTGGTATAAAAAAGGTCCTTGGCCGTCAGGGGCGTGCCGTCCTTCCCCTTCATGTTGGATTCCAGGCGGAAGGCCGCATAGCTTTCCTTGAACGGATCATGGCCGTTGTCCACATAATGCTCGTGGAAAATATAGTTGTTGTTGATGACCAGGTGCAGGTCATTCATCTTGTACCAGGCCATGGTGCGGATCACGTCCTTCAGGTAACTGAGGGGGTAAGGCGTGCGCGCGACATCAAGCATGAAACCGCGGAGCTGGTAGCGCGGGAAATCCACGGCCGTGCCGCAGGGCACGCTGCCGGGCGTCTGGCGGAGCATCTGCAGCAGGGTGCGCGTACCCCAGAACAGGCCGGTGGGAGCCGCCGCGCCAAGACGGACGCCGTCCCTGGCAATCTGGAGCCGGTATCCTTCCCTGCCCAGATTGCCGCCCTTCACCAGGGAAAGGGAAATATCCGCCTTCGCCCCGGGGGCGACGAGCTTGACCTTCTTTCCCAGCACGTCTTCCATATCCGCCGCGAACAATTTGCCCAGCTCCTTGTCCGGGCATGCTACGGTAACCGTATTCCCCAGCTTGTATTCTCCCTGCCCCCCCTTCCATTGCAGGATTTCCGGGATGATCCGCGGCTTGGGATTGCCCTGGGCGGCCTGAGGAGCCTGAAGCATGATTTCATAATCCTTGCTGACGGCTTCCTTGCCGTCCTTGGTCACCTTGAAGCTGACGTTGACGGGGGTATCTGAAATAACAGGGGCTATCTTGCCTTTGCTGTTAACGAGCTGCTCATAGTCGGCCCCTAGCAGTTTAATCTGGGCTCCGGAAGCGCTCGGCATGGGCAGCTGCTTTGCCCCGGCTTTCACCGGGGGGATGGAAAGGGAATCCGCAATCTGCTTGGCGTCCTGCCCCATCAGGGGAGATGCGGCAAGAACGGCGATCATCAGGAATAGGTTGTTCTTCATGTTCTGGTCTTGTTTAGGAAAAGGAAATGTCTGATTAGCTCCAAAAACTACGCGGCCGCCGCCCCTTTCTTGCAGAGAAAGGGAAAAAAGCGGAGGAATTCTCCCTCTCTACGCCGGACGAGACAGCCACTCCGCCCAAACGGATTGCCGCGCGCCGGGCTTCACGAAGGAAAACCGCCGGTCAAAGGGGGAGACTTTCCCTCTTGTTTCAATAAATTATTATCCCAAAGAACCCGTTGTTGGCGAGATAAAAAAACGGAAGGCCCGTGCGGCAGCCAAAAAAGACGCCGCGCGGCGGCCCAACGCCGCCCCACGGCAAAAAACGGGAGCCGCCGCCTCTGCCGGGGACAACCGGCCCCGGACAGGAATAAATAAAATCAGGCGCGGATATCCATCACCTCTCCGGCGGGAAAGCGCACCTTGGCCTCGCGGGCATAAGAGTCGTCCTTGGCGCGGTAGCCCAGCGCCACCCCCACCACGGAGCGGTACGGCGTGCCGTCCAGCCCCAGAATTTCATCATATTTGGCGCTGTCCATGCCGCCGATCGTGCAGGAATCCACCCGCAGGGCGGCGGCGGCGCTGAGCAGGAACCCCACGGCGATGTACACCTGGCAATCCAGCCACGCATGCATCTTTTCCGGCGTCAGCGCTTCCACGTAACTGGTATAGAAACCGGCGGAGGAAGCCAGCTTTTCCGCGGAAGGGCGGCGCGTGAATTCAATCTGGGCCAGGTAGCGGTCCACATCCCGCCTGGTGGCGGAGCGCCGGGAGCACAGCACCACGTAATGGGAGCAGTCCTCCACCTGGGACTGGTTCCAGGAAACCTCCCGCAGGCGCGCCTTCAGTTCCCTGTTGGTCACCACGACAAACTTCCAGAGCTGAAGCCCCAGGGAGGAGGGGCTGAGACGCAGGCTTTCCGCCAGCGCATGCCAGACAGGCTGCTCAAGGCGGGCTTCGGGATCAAATTTCTTGCAGGCGTAACGCCATTCCAGACCGTCAATATACTGTTCCGGGGAAATCGTCATGCAGGGTGAGACAGAAAAACGGAGAAACTGTTTAAAGAACCTCTTTCAATACCTCAATGCAGCGGGCGTTCTCCGCGGGAGTGCCCACGCTGATGCGTATCCATTCCGGCAGTCCGTACCCGTCCTGCGCGCGGACGATGACCCCCCTGGCGAGCATATCCTGGAACACCTGCCTGCCCCGGCCCACCTTCACCAGGATAAAGTTGCCCTGGCTGGGAATCCATTCCAGGCCCATTTCCCGGAAAGCCTGCTCATAAAAACGCATGCCTTCCTTATTGTTCTCCACGGTGCGGCGCACATGCTCCCGGTCCTCCAGGGCGGCCAGGGCGGCCTCCTGGGCCAGTACATGCAGGTTGAACGGAGCGCGCGCCTTGTGCAGCATGCTGCAAACCTGTTCCGGAGCAAGGCCGTAGCCCACGCGCAGCCCCGCCAGGCCGTAAGCCTTGGAGAAGGTGCGCAGAACAACCACGTTGCGGCCTTCCCGCACAAATTTGAGGGTATCCGGAGGATTGTCGGAAAACTCCCGGTACGCCTCGTCAAAGACCACCAGCACATGTTCCGGCACCTTCGCCATGAAATCGTCTATTTCCTGCTGCCCTACGACGGTGCCGACGGGATTGGTGGGATTCGTAATGAACACGACGCGCGTATTGTCCGTAATGGCGTCCAGGAAACCGTTCAGGTCATGCGTCCAGTCCTCCTTGTTGGGCACTTCCACGTACGCGGCGCCAAACAGCTTGGACATGATGGGGTACATGGAAAAGGCGTGTTTGGCGGCCACCACCTCCGCACGGGGATTCAGCAGGGCATGGCAGATCAGTTCAATCACTTCGCTGCTGCCCGTGCCCACTACTGTCTGGTTGAACTCCACGCCGCAGAACTCCGCGATGGCGGAACGCAGGCGGAAAGCCGCGCCGTCCGGATAGATGTTCACGCCGGCTGCCGCACGGGCAATCGCCTCCACCGCTTTCGGGGACGGCCCCAGGGGATTTTCATTAGACGCCAGTTTCACAATATCATGGGGATCCAGGCCCAGTTCCCGGGCCGTCTCCTCAATCGGCTTGCCCGGCTGATAAGCCACCAACTCCAGCACATGCTGATTTGCGAAACTCTCAATACTCATAGCGGCGGCATGTTACCGCCATTCCCCGTTTCTGGCAATACGGATTTCCATGCGGCCGGACCTTGGGAATATGGCAGCCTTTCAACCGCGCCGGCGCTGCCGGAAGAAGGCCCCCTTTCCCGGAATTTCCCCCTTCTTCCTGAAACGCCTTTCTTCCGGAGAAAGGCAGCCGTCCTCCTTCTCCGGCAGATTTCCTCCTGCTTCAAAGACGAGCCGCTCAACAAGTTCTTCCATGCTCAAGGAGGGTAAAACATTCCCCTTAAAAGAAAGGGGAGACGGCATTCCGCCATGAGCGGGGAATCGGCCCCGCGGACCGCCCCGCACGCCTATTTTTCACGTCTGCGGTCCCCGCGCGGACGGCTGCGCAGAGTCTGGTATCCGGCCACAAGAAAGGCGAACGCGGTCACCGCCAGAAAGGAACGGAACAGCCAGGCCAGAAGTTCCCAGTAAATCTCCTGAGTCATGCGGAAGGTTTTTTGCCGGAATCGGGAACGTTTCCCAAATCTTCCCGGAGGCGTTTGACGGCACAGGCAATCAGGGTGGCCTTATCCAGCTGGCAGCGTTCCATGTTCAGCGCGTCCGCTTCCGCATCCCGGAAGAAATGGACCGACAACGGCATTTTCCCCTTGATTTGAATTTTTTTCTGACTCTTTTTTTTATTTTCCGTCTTCATAAAAATCCTTTTTTTGGTGCAATAACGGCCTCAACTGCCCTTTTGCACCTCAACAATGCACCTTAAACGGTATTTCCGTCAACAAAAATATACCATTAAAATGACTTTATGCAAAAAAGATTGAAGAATCGCACCATTTTCGTTACAAAAGGCGCATGAGTGAGAATCAGGACGAACTCAAAATGCAGATCAAGGCCTGGCTGAAACAGCAGAACATTTCCCGCAATGATTTTGCGGCGGAATGCTTCGTGTCTCCCAACACGGTCCGCAACTGGCTTGCCAAGGTAGCCATCCCCAAAGACAAGGAAGCTCTCATCCGGCTCATGATGGAAAAGACGGAAAGGGAGAAAAAATTGAAGCAGGCGGCAAGAGCCAATTGGAAACCCTTTGTCGTCATGCTGAGTTTCGAGGATTACAAACTCATTGAAGAAGCCGCCAGGATGGACAACATGACGGTGGAGGAATGGGCGGAAGCCACCCTAATCAAGGATGCCCAGAAGAGGATGAAAAATTATTACGACGACGAAAACAGCCTTCCGGACAATGTATTCCTGGCGGCGGAAGTCCCGGAGGAATACGGAGCGCCCAGGCGTTCCGGCCCTTCATCGTCACCGCCTTCTTCTTCCCGCCGCAAACCGCGGCACTAAATCATGGAGGGCATGGCATCCCGCCAGCGCCACCCCTCTGGCTGCCCCGCCTGCCGGCGTGCAGTTCCGCCGAACGCTTCCCCAGGAGCCGGGAACGCCGGTCGTTTTTGCGGCGTGCCGGATCCGCTTTTTCCCGTCCACCGTTCTCAACAATTTCTATTTCACGTTGATGGCGAGTCAACTCTTCTCTCTGTTGCTTCCCTCCGTCTTCCGTTTCCCGTGGTTCTTTAAAAGCTTTCCCCTGTTCCGGGCATCGGGGTCCCGGCGTCCCTTTCCGATGACTGATTCCTCCCTGAAAGGCCCCTGATTGAAGAAACCGTTTCATCACGCGCACTGCGCCGCTCTTGCCGCTGGCCGGCATGTTTCACATGGGCCAGATACGGCAGAAGGAACGGGGCGAAACGTTTCAGGGCAAAATAAAACAGGACGATGGCCGCAAACACCAGCAACGGAGTGAAAACGGCGAGAACAGGCTGGATTTTCATGACGGGAGGCAGGAAATCGTAAATGGGCCAGTGCAGCATGAACGTCAAAAAGCAGGCGGGAGCCAGCAACGCTATTTTCGCGGACAGGCCGGGCAGATGCTTTTCCATCCAGATGCCTGCATACATGATCATCATGACTCCCAGAAGCATGCCAATGGCCGTCTCTTTCCACAGGGGAATCATTCCGGCGGAATACAGCGCAATCAGCACAACGGGCATAAAAATGCTCACCCAGAAAAAAATGCCGAACTTCTTATTCAGCACCAGATGAATATCGTCAATCTTCCGGGAACTGAGCGCAACGCCCAACAGATAAAAAGCACAGGTTCCAATGGAAATCGTCTCCATGTGGTCCGGCGCCACGTTGAAGAAACAGAAAAAGAGGAGCACCGCAGGAAACAGCAGGATTTTGACGCGGACCAGAAGAGGCGTCAGCAACGTGAGAATGATAATGTCCCTCAGGAACCAGGAAGGGCCGATGGGAGGAACGGCATGGGAGTCATCCACGGAGAAAAGGTTGATGCCCGGAAGGAAGACGTCCCGAATGCCGATCAGATTCTCAAGGCGGAAGGAAGCTCCGTCATGAGGCAGAACAAAGAGCACGTACAGCACATTCCAGAACATGAATGGAATGAACAGCCATAAAGCCCGGTTGAACGCCTTGTTCCAGGTGATGTTCCTGCCCAGGAAGTACCCTGCCAACACCAGGAAAAAAGGAACCCTCCCCAGATAAAAGAGATGGAGGCTCACTGACTGGAGAAAGGGAGAGGACAGATGGACGTACATAATCAGGAGGGCGGCAATAACCCTTGATACGTCAATCCATAAGACACGTTTTGAGGGAGAAGGCGCAGACGTGTCGAGAATCGGAGGCTGGTTTTGAGCGTTATACATTTAAGCGGAAGAAAAAGTAATGCAGGCAGGAGCCAAAGTCAATTACTCGGAACCGTTTTGGGAAATGGGCGGCGCATTGGGGCAGCCCTGATTTTTTTTGCTCGAACCGGATGCGGAGCTTCGCTATATTATCTTCCGTTATGGCAACACCGGATTTTCATTATCAGGACCCTTTTCCCATGGAAAAGGACGACACTCAATACCGCCTCATCACGTCCGACTATGTGAGCGTGGGCGACTTTGAAGGACATCCCATGCTGAAAGTGGAACCGGAGGGCCTGCGCCTGCTGGCCGCGGAAGCCTTCCATGACGTGGCCTTTTTCCTGCGCCCCGCCCACCTGAAGCAGGTGGCCGCCATTCTGGACGATCCGGAAGCCAGCGCCAATGACAAAAGCGTGGCCCTGACGATGCTCCGCAACGCGGAAGTGGCGTCCGCCGGCATTCTGCCCTTCTGCCAGGACACGGGGACCGCTACCATCGTAGGAAAGAAGGGCCAGCAGGTCTGGACCGGCTGCGACGACTGCGAACAGCTTTCCCATGGCGTTTACGACGCCTATACCCAGAACAACCTGCGCTATTCCCAGACGGTGGCGCTGGATATGTACACGGAGAAAAACACCGGCACCAATCTTCCCGCCCAGATTGACCTGGAAGCGGTGGAGGGCATGAAGTACTCCTTCCTGTTCGTCGCCAAGGGCGGCGGTTCCGCCAACAAGACTTATCTTTACCAGGAAACGAAGGCCCTGCTCAACCCGGCCACGCTGAAAAAGTTCCTGGTGGAAAAGATGAGCACCCTGGGCACGGCGGCCTGCCCCCCCTATCACATCGCGTTCGTCATTGGCGGCACTTCTGCGGAAAAATGCCTGAAAACCGTGAAGATGGCCTCCACGAAGTATTACGACAACCTGCCTACTACGGGCAACGAATACGGCCGCGCCTTCCGCGACCTGGAACTGGAAAAGGAATTGCATGAAGAAGCGTGCAAGCTGGGCCTGGGCGCCCAGTTCGGCGGCAAGTGGTACGCCCTGGACGTGCGCGTCATCCGGCTGCCCCGCCACGGCGCCTCCTGCCCGGTGGGCCTGGGAGTCTCCTGCTCCGCGGACCGCAACGCGAAAGCCAAGATCACGCCGGAGGGCATCTTCATTGAACAGCTGGAAACCAACCCCGGCCAGTATATTCCGGAAGCCCTGCGCATGACCTCCAGCGAAGCCGTCTCCATTGACCTGAACCGCCCGATGAAGGAAGTCCTGGCGGAACTGGGCAAACACCCCGTCACCACGCGCCTGAGCCTGAACGGCACCATCATCGTGGCGCGCGACATCGCCCACGCCAAGCTGAAGGAACGCCTGGAAAAGGGCGAAGGGCTGCCTCAGTACATGAAGGATCACCCCGTGTACTACGCCGGCCCGGCGAAAACCCCGGAAGGCTACCCCTCCGGTTCCTTCGGCCCCACGACCGCCGGCCGCATGGACTCCTACGTGGACCTGTTCCAGGAAAACGGCGGCTCCATGATCATGATCGCCAAGGGCAACCGCAGCCAGCAGGTAACGGATGCCTGCCAGAAACACGGCGGTTTTTACCTGGGCTCCATCGGCGGCCCCGCCGCCATCCTGGCCAAGAACAACATCAAGAAAGTGGAATTGCTGGAATACCCGGAACTGGGCATGGAAGCCATCTGGAAAATTGAAGTGGAAGACTTCCCCGCCTTTATTCTGGTAGATGACAAGGGCAATGATTTCTTCGCTAAAATCCGCGAAGGATGGGCCTGCGCCGGTTGCGGGCATTAAGCCTGACCCGGAAACAAGATGATTCGCGGCCGGAGTCCTTCGGGGCTCCGGCTTTTTGATGCTCCGGGTTCATCCCTTCCTCCCGGTCCGGACGGCGTGAATATCCAGGGGGGAAACTTCCGGTATTCATCATGCGCTTCTTCACGCAAACAGGTAATAAACCAGCATCAGCGCCAGATTGACGCCGGCAGCCAGCAGCGCCCTGCCCGGCCTCAAATACCGCGCCTTTCCAAGAAAGGCCGCCAGCGCCGCAAAGACGGCGTACAGGGAGATCCACATCACAAAAAATGCCGTCAGGCTCCGCTCGTTCCCCAGCCTGGCCTGGGGCATGTTCCCGCCAGGGAAAAGAAACGGCAACGCCGGAAGCACGGCGTAAATGACATATACCCAATCCCTGGCTATCACCCTGAAAGAGACCGTCAGCGGCTCCTTGTCAAACAGAATATTACGGGAGCAGGCGTTCCGCGTCTTTTCCTTCCTCAGGGCGCAGGGCAAATAGAAGGGAAGAAGCATCAGCGCCAGGACAGGCCCGGCATATAAAATGGCGGCCATTCCCGCTACGAACGCGAAGGAAGCGGCAAAAAGGACAGGCACGCCCGCCATAAGCAGGAAAAGAAAGGCTGTGCTGCGCTCCGCCTTCTCCCCCATTTTCAGGAAAGACCATGAAAGATAAGCCACTGGGTAAAAATATGGTTTTTTGAAGTCTGCCAGAAATCGAGGCCGTGCGCAAGGGAAAGCCGCCCACAAACATCCGGTGCGGCAGAGACCCAGCCCTCCGCACGCGGCAAGAGGGGAACCAGACAGACTCTGATTGGGATTGCCCCGCGCCCGCGCCCGCGTTATCCTGCCTCTATGGTCTACCGAATTTGCAAATCCATTGAACTGGAAAGCGGGCATCTCCTGTCCAAACACCCCGGCAATTGCAAATTCCCGCATGGCCATACGCGCTCCGTAGAGATGGTGTTCCGGGCGGAAACGCTGAATGCCAATGACATGGTGCTGGATTTCAAGGCCGTCAAGCAGATGATGGGGGATTTCCTCCAGCAGTTTGACCACTCCCTGTGCGTGAATACGGAGGACCCCAATTACGCCGCCTTCGTGGCCGCATACGGGGAGCGCATCATTCCGTTCGACCGGGAAGACCCCACCAGCGAGGTGATGGCCCGCACTATTTTCAACGTTGCCCGTCACGCGCTGGAAAAAGCCAGGGAGAACCCCGGCGAATATCCTGTGAGGGCCTGTGTGGTGCTGGAACGCGTACGCGTATGGGAAACCAGCAGTTCCTGGGCGGAATATGGGGAATAACTGAAACAGCGCGTTTCCCGCCGGGCGGAACGCTCCGCAAAGATTCCCGGCCCCGGCCGGAGGCACGGCCGCAATGCAGCCCACCCCGGAGTTCATCCCTTAAAAGGGATTCAGGCATATCATGCGTTTCTGCGTCCAGTGCCCGTAAGCGGAAGAATATACATCCGTAATTTCCCGGGCCCATTCGTCAATGGTGCGCTGATGGTGGGCGTATTTTTTAAAATCCTTGGTGTCCACGCCCAGCAGGGAGCTGTGGTCTTCCTCATAATCCGCAAATTCGGAAACGACGCGGCCGGACTCATCCTTCAGGCGTCCCGCCATGGCAATGTGCCCTTTCTTGATGAACCGTTTGACCAGCCCTCCCCCCTTGATGCCGCTCAGCGCCGTGACAAAGATGCCGGCCCTGGCATTCGTGGGAGTGATGGAAATGATGGCGAGTTCCAGCGTATAGGCCCCCCTGGTTCCCGGAGGCACCATTTCAAAATGCGGATTTTCGGCAACCTCCTTTTCCATTCTGGTTGCAACGCTCTTCTGGAAATATTCCGCCAGGCTGCGCAGGGCATCAAACCCTTCCGCGGTATCCGGCCTTACATCCATGTGCGCCGTATCCACCGGAACAACAGCCATCAGGACTTTTTTGCCATCCACGCCGTTCACCCTGTCATTCCAGATTTTTTTGTCATCGGCATTCCAGTACGCGTCAAAGGGAATATGGGAATCCTTATTTTTTACCTGATGAGCAATAAATCCTGTCTGGGGAACATGTTTGAAGTTATTGGAACAAGACACTACCGCCATGCAGCCAAGCAACACGAGAGCCATCAGGGAAGCTGAGAATAAAAAACGGTGTTTCTTCATATCAAGTAACAGGCAGAATCGTTTTTATCATGGCCCGGCACCAGCTGTCAATAAAACCTGCGGGTGAACATCCGGGGCGGCGGCCTCCTGCCGCGCGGAAGGGGCCAAAGCGGGAATGCCTAGTCTTCTTCCCCCATGGGGCGGTATTTCACGGCCAGTTTTTCCAGGATTTTCAGGGCCCTGGCGGCGCGGCGGCGGAAGGATTTGTAGTCCCGGGGGTCGCAGTCGCTCCAGGCGCGTTCGGACAGGGCCAGGGCGCGCGGCCACGCCATGTATTCCACCAGCCCCATATTGTACAGGTATTCCGTCCAGATGTTCGCCTGGAGGCCGCGCACCCTCGCGGCTTCCTCCGGGGAGAGTTCCGGCAATTCATAGCCGTACACCTGTTTGAGCGGAATAAGGCCTCCTACGGCTTTCGGCTCCGTGGACGCGGCAGACTGGTAATAGTCAAAATAGAAATGGGAACACGGCGCCAGGATGACGGGATGACCTTTCCTGGCCGCCGCCGCGGCAAAGCCGTTGCCGCGCCACGCCATGACGAGGATGCGTTTGTCCGCCTCCAGTTCCCCGGCTTCATCCCAGACAATGGCGTCATAGCCGTCCTTCCGCACGTAGTCCGCAATCTGCTGCAGGAAATCCCGGCTCAGGGCCTTGAGGTCCTTCTCCCTCAGGCTTTTTAAGCGGTTCTGGCAATACCGGCATTTTTTCCATGCCTCGGCAGACACCTCGTCATGGCCCAAATGAATGGGGGAGCCGGGCGGAAAGACGGCCTTGAGTTCATCCACCACGTCTTTCACGAAGCGGAGCGTTTCCGGCCGCCCCATGCAGACGGCGTCCCGGCCTCGTTTCCCTTCCACGGGGAAGTCCACGCCATCGCAAATCAAATCCCCGTAGGCATGCATGGCCGCATAGGAATGGCCGGGAAGGTCTATTTCCGGAACAACGGTGACCTGGCGGCTGTGCGCATAGGCAATGATCTCCCTCATCTGCTCCTGGGTGTAAAAACCGCCGTAGGTAGCTTCCGGGTCATGCTCCTGGATGGCGAGTTTCACTTCCTGCCAGTTCCACTCCCCGTCAGCGAGCGGAACGCGCCAGGCGCTCATGGAGGTAAGCAGCGGATATTTTTTAATTTCCAGGCGCCAGCCGGGACCGTCCGTCAGGTGCAGGTGGAGGCGGTTGAGCTTGAATAGGGACATGGCGTCAACCATGCGCTTGACTTCCGCCACGGTGAAAAAGTGGCGGGAAACATCCAGCATCATGCCCCGCCATTCAAAGCGGGGAACATCCCGGAGGGAAAAAACGGGTACGGAAAACCCTTCCCCGGTCCGGTTGGCGTTCAACACCTGAACCATGCTCTGCCACGCGTAGAAAAGGCCCTGGGGAGCCGCCGCTTTCAGATGCAGGATGCCCCTCCCTTCCCTGTCGCGCACCAGGCGGGCTTCATATCCTTCGCCCGTCCCCGAGGGGCTTCCCTCAACCGAACAAACGGCGTCCGCAGACGCCCTGTCACGGGTCATGGAGAGGCCGGACAAAACGCCCTGGGCGTTGAGCACATTGAGGAGGGCTTCCACTACGGGAACATCCTTTTCCGACGCATACACCGCCAGCCGCTGCGGGAGATGAGCCACGGCGGCCCGGTCAGACCTGCATGCGGAAGGCGCTGGGAGCAACACCTCCTCAGCCGGCAGCGTTTCCGCCATGCCCGCGCCCGGCACTCCGGACAGAGCCAGCCATGCGGCCAGCCGGAAACAACGCCCCTTATTCATCATTCAGGAAATACGGGCCGCCCTTGTCTCTTCTTTCAATGGAAGGAGCTTTCCCTCAGGCCCCTGTGTTCCGGAAAGCAAAGGCGCGGCCGTATTCAGCCGCGCCTGCCAGTTTCCATCCTTTTTTACATTTACCTGCGTCCGCCAAAAAGGCCGCCGAGACCGCCACCCAATCCACCCAGGCCCTTCAGGCCTCCCAAACCTCCGCCCATGCCGGGAAAACCGGGCATCTTGCCCCCCTTCCCTTTCATGGAAGCCATCTGCTTCATCATGGCGCCCATTTTGCCCTTGCCGGACATCATCTTGCGCATTTCGGAAAAATTCTTGATCAGCTTGTTCACTTCCATCAGCGGGCGGCCGCAGCCCGCGGCAATGCGGCGGCGGCGGGACGGATTCAACAGGTTGGGATTGCTCCTTTCCTTGGCCGTCATGGAGAGCACAATGGCTTCCATGTGCTTCATCCGCCTGGGGTCCAGGGCGCCTTCCGGAAGCTGTTTCTTGATTTTGCCGAAGCCGGGGAGCAGGCCCAGCAGTCCTTCCAGCGGTCCCAGGCTCTGCATCATTTTCATCTGGTCCAGAAAGTCGTTGAAATCAAATTTGCCGGACATCATGCGGTCCATGGATTTGGCCGCCTGCTCTTCGTCAATGCGCGCGGCGGCATGCTCCACCAGCCCGACAATGTCGCCCATGCCCAGAATGCGGTCCGCCATGCGGCCGGGGACGAAGGGGCCGAACTGGTCCAGTTTTTCCCCCTCACCGGAAAATTTGATGGGCTTGCCCGTCACGGAACGCATGGAAAGAGCCGCGCCCCCGCGGGCATCGCCGTCCAGCTTGGTCAGGACGATGCCCGTCACGTTCACGGCACGGTCAAAGGTCTGGGCCACGTTCACGGCCTGCTGGCCCGTGGCGGCATCCGCCACCAGGAGCGTTTCCCGCGGCGCAAGGAAGGAGTGCAGATGGCGCAGCTCGTCTATCAGGGCTTCATCCACCTCCTGACGGCCCGCCGTGTCAAAAATCATGACGGTCCCGTTCTGGGTCCGGGCCCATTCCAGAGCCTCGCGCGCCACGGCCACCACGTCCCTGCTGCCGGGAGCGGGCTTATAAACGGGCACTCCTATTTGTTCCGCCAGCGTGGCCAGCTGGTCCACGGCGGCGGGGCGCACCAGGTCGCAGGCCACCAGCAGGGGGCGGCGCCCCTCGTTCTTCAGGCGCAGGGCCAGCTTCGCGCTGGTCGTGGTCTTGCCGGCGCCGTTCAGGCCCACCACCATGATTCTGGCAGGGTCCGTCAGGTCCAGCCCCACGGCGTCCCCACCCAGCAGGGCGGCGATTTCATCACGGAAAATTTTGACGATTTGCTCTCCGGGCTTGATGGATTTGAGCACTTCCTGCCCCATGGCCCGTTCCTTCACGCGGCCGATGAATTCCCGGGCCACGCCAAACTCCACATCCGCCTCCAGCAAGGCCAGCCGAATGTCGCGCAGGGCGTCTGCAATATTTTTCTCGGAAATCTTGCCTAGGCCGCGAAGCCTCCGGAACGTGTTATCCAGTTTATCTGCTAAAAGTGAAAACATAATCGTATGATGCGCCAGACTGTGCCACATTTCCCCCTTCCCGTCAACAAGCGCGCCCTGCATGGGACATGATGCTTGACTTGCCGGGGGCTTCGCCCCATCTTTTCCCGCATGGCACCCTTTGACCTGAAAGAGGAAATTTTACGCCTGAAAGAAGAACGCAACGCCATCATTCTGGCGCACAGCTACCAGACCGGGGATATCCAGGACATAGCCGACTACGTGGGCGACTCCCTGGGGCTGGCCTACAAGGCGCAGAATACGGATTGCGACGTGATCGCCTTCTGCGGCGTCCATTTCATGGCGGAAACCGCCAAAATTCTTAATCCGGACAAAACCGTCATTCTTCCGGATGCTGACGCCGGCTGTTCTCTGGAAGCCTCCTGCGACGCCGGTGAGCTGGAAGCTTTCTTAAAAGAAAACGCCCATAAAAATTACTATGTAGTGGCGTATGTGAACTGCTCCATCGGCGTCAAGGCGCTGGCGGATGTAATCGTTACTTCCGGAAATGCCGTAAAAATCGTCTCCCAGGCTCCGCAGAACCGCCCCATCCTGTTCGTCCCGGACCAGAATCTGGGCGCTTGGGTAAGCCGCCAGCTTGGCCGCCCCCTGGAACTGTGGAACGGGGCCTGCCACGTGCACATGGAATTCACGCGGGACCAGATTCTTGCCCTGAAGGAAAAGCACCCCGGCGTGCCGGTGGTGGCCCATCCGGAATGCACGGAGGCCGTGCGCCTGCTGGCGGACCATATCTGCTCCACGGAGAAAATGATTCCCTATTGCACGGAAAGCCCCGCCAAATCTTTCATCATTGTGACGGAATCCGGCATTCTGCACCGTCTCCGCAAGCTGGTTCCGGGCAAAGAATTCATTCCCGCGCCCACGGAGCAATGCTCCTGCAGCACCTGCCCGTTCATGAAAATGAACACGCTGGAAAAACTGTATCTGGCCCTCCGGGACCTCTCTCCCGCCGTGGAACTGCCGGAAGACCTGCGCAGAAGGGCGGAAGCCCCGCTGCTGCGCATGCTGGAGCAATCCCAATCCTGACCCCTGCCTTTCCCGCATGATACGCCTTTCAGACCACATCGCGGCCGCTGGCGGCTGGCTCTCCCTGGAAGCTTTCATGCAGCTGGCCCTGCACCACCCGCAGGAAGGGTACTACTCATCTTCCATTGAAAACATCGGTCAACGCGGGGATTTTTCCACCACCCCCACGCTTTCCCCCATCCTCGCAAAAGCCATTGCCGCGCACTGGAAAGAAGCCTGCGCCCGCTGCGGCAGGCGGCTGCCCCTGCTGGAAATAGGCGCCGGTTCCGGCGCCCTGGCCGTCAAAATCCTGGAGCGGCTGGGATTCTGGAACCGCCTGAATACGGACTACGTGATTGTGGAATCTTCCCCGCGGTTGCGCGAATTCCAGCACCTTCTGCTGGGAGGCAGGGCCAAAATTTATTCCACCATGGAAAAGGCGCTGAAACACTGCGGAGGCAAGGCCTTTATTTTCTCCAACGAGCTGGTGGACGCTTTCCCGGCGCGCGTATTCGAATACACGGAACAGGACTGGAAGGAAGTGGGGCTTGTCGTGAAAAACGGAGCCGTCCGGGAAGAACTGCGCCCCGTCCGGCAGCAGCCGCTTTTCTCCCATATACTGGAATACGGTTCCCAACCGGGGCAGCGGGTGGAAATTCACGACTCCTACGCGCGCTGGTTTACGAGCTGGCTTCCCCACTGGAACATGGGCGTCATGACGGTCATCGACTACGGGGATGAAATGGAGCGGCTGTACTATCGCCGCCCCCGGGGTTCCCTGCGCGGGTACAAAAGCCACCAGGTGCTGACCGGAGAGGAACTGTACCGTAACCCCGGCCTCACGGATTTAACCTGTGACGTCAATTTTACGGACCTGCTGGAATTATCCCGCAACTGTCTGGGAGACACAGTCACTTTCATGACCCAGCGGGACTACCTGCTCCCCCATGCGGAGAACACGCCTCAGGATGCCTTCCTGACGGATGAACACGGAGCCGGAGGGCACTTCCACGTACTCATTCAGGAACGCCAGCGGCAGCAACCGGAATAACCCTTAGACGCCAAAACACCGGGAGTTTTTTCATTACCGGGTTTCCTTGAGCGAGGAATAAAATACCAGATAGCCGCTTTCCTGGGGATTTGCCGGCAGCCAGGAAGGTAGGGCATCTATCAGGGAGACTTTCTAACAAATAGAAAAATAATTGCGTCTATAGATAGAAAGTACTGATAGTAAGACAATGCCATCATCCTTTGGCAGGAAACATCTGTCACCTTTTATAAAAAATCAAAAATATTCAAACAAAATTCTATCGACACAGGCTCTGGATAACCCTATTAAGAAAATGGTCATGGGAGGATTGCGCTCATCTTGTTTTATTCATTAATCCCAACTCTTTAATGCCTTATGAATCCCCCTCATCATTCTTCCATTCCTACTTATCGCAAATGGTACTTTGGAGCGGGAGGCAGCGTTGGCGCGCAGGGCATGAGGGCAGTTTCGGAATCCGCGCCGCTGCCGTTTGAAGCAATCCGGATTCATGAGGAAAGGAACGTGGGGCCGCCGAGCACGTCGGCGGACGGCTACAGCGCGCAAGGCACGTTCACCATCCCGGAAGGAGCGGACGGCAAAAAACTTTACGGCACCTGCTCGCTCTTCCTGGGGGTGGACGACTGGGGGAGCCTGGAGGTAAAAGACTCCGGCGGCAAGGTGGTGGCGCAGGTGGACCTGAAGGAAAACCCGCAGACGGCGGGAGCGCAGGGGGGGCACAGCTACCACACGGGAGTCGGCGGGGCGCAGCTCCCCTCCGGCGCCTACACCTGGGAAGTCAGCCAGACCAACATCGACTACCAGCCGGCCAGCGGCAACACCTCCATCTGCAACTACAGCATCGACGTGATTCCGACGGAGCCGGGGGGCAGGAAAGAGCCCGAACCGTGTCCCTGCGAAGGAAACACGTGCGACGAAAGCGGCGGAACGCCGCCCTCCCCTTCCCGGTCGGGTCCTGGCGGGGCGGGAATGGAAAGCGGCGTCCTGGGAAACTACAGCTCGGCGGGGTGCAGCGTGACGGCGGAAAGCACGGCCACGCTGATGTACTGGTCGTGCAACTTCGGAGCGTTCCGTGGGCTGGGAGGCATCCCGGCCGGAAGGGTGGAACTGAGGGCTGAGAAAAATACCTCCGGCCTGGAAAACCCGGCGTCATTGGCCTACAACCATCCCCTGAACAGCCGTCTGGACGTGCCCGAAGGAGGCATTGTCCCCGGAGCGCGGTTCACTCTGGCGCAGGGAGGCCGGGAAATTGCGATGCGCTGCTACACCAACGGCGCGGTACTGCCCATCGGGGTGGACACAGGCGGCGGAGGGCGTGCGGCGCTGGTCACGGCGGAAGGCCAATCCTGCCTGCGCTGGGTGGTGGAAGACGGCAGCCAATACCTCTTCTCGGCGGAAACGGGAGAGCTCCTCTCCTACACCACCACCGACAGGCAGGTCATCTCCAACGCGTCATCCTATCTGGACGTCAGGCATGCCGAAGACGGCTCGCTGAGGCAGATATGGAACCTGTGGGACGGCCTGCTCAACGTGGAAAACGTCACGGCCGCGGGCTACGCCATCGCGCTCTATACCCCTGGGCAAATCACCGGAACGGACGAACAGGGATTTTATACGGTCGCCGGAACACCCTTCAAAACATTTGCCCTCTCCCTGTCCGCGGACGGCCGCTTCACCATCACGGAACAGGCGCCGGCCAGGCAGCCCTACGCCGTCACCTGGTGGAACAGCGGCCTGGCGTGGAACATGAAGAAAGGAACGGGGGAAGACGCCATCACGACCCTCCGCACGCGCACGGAACTGGAACCGGAAGACGCGGTCTGGCTGCTGGTCACGGAAACCTCCAAAAACGGAATCGTGGCGGCGCGCGCCTGCGCCATCTACCAGACCACGGACGTCGGCGACCTGCTGCTCGCGCTGACGGAAGGCTACCAGACCCCGGAGGCGCAAACCACGCAATACGGCTACGACCAGTGCGGCAGGCTCAAAACGGAAATGGCCATGGACGGCAGCCAAATTCATGACGCGTACGACCTTTACGGGCGCCTGCTCTCCCGCGACGAACCGTGGGCGGAAAGCGGGCGGCGCATCACGCGCTACACCTATGCCTATTCGGGAACGGACAACTTCAGCGACGCCCCCGCCACGGAAACGGTGGACCTGCTCCCGCTGGAAGGGCATGTCAAAACGCTCACATCCACCACCTGGAACTACACGACGGCCAACCACATCAAAAGGACGGAAAAAAAGGTCACGGGACTGGGCGTGGCGGGCACGCGCCTGACGGCGGAAGAACAATGGCTGGCCGGCGCCGCCAACATCCATGCCCGCGGGCGCACGCGGTTCAGCCGGGACCTCAACGGCGTGCAAACCTGGCACGACTACGCGGCCGCGGCGGAGCACGGCGCCCTCTACACGGAAACGGTGGAAACGCGCGTCAACGGAAAAACCGTGCCGGGCCAGAGCACGCGCACCACGACGTGGATCACGGCGGAAGGACAGCGCGTCCGGGAAGAAAGCTACGCCCTGCTCACCGGCGGGGAATGGGCGCTCACGGGCAGCGCCGTCTACGAATTTGACACGCAGAACCGGTGGGTGAAGCGGACGGCGGGCCATGGGCGGGTGACGCAGCGCGAGCTGATGTGCGACGGGCGCCTGCTGTGGGAAACCGACGAAAACGGCATCAGGACGGACTACGCCTACGACACGGCGCGCCAGCTGACGGAAACCACGCGTTCCGCCGTGATGGACGGGGAAACCGTCGTCACGCCGGAAACCATCACCACCTACGCCCGGGATGCGGCGGGGCGCGTGCTCTCCACGCGCCGGGACACGGGGGCGATGACCACGCAGGAAAGCGCCATCTACGACCTGCTGGGAAGAACAACCTCCACCACGGACGTCCTGGGCCGGGTCACCGCCTACGCCTACAGCGGGGACGGCCTGACGGCGACGCGGACCGCCCCCTCCGGAGCCACGTTCGTCACGCGCAGCGCGCCGGACGGAACGGTCCTGGAAGAATCCGGGACGGGGCAGCGGCACGTCATCTACGCCATCGACCTGGTCAGTGACGGCGTGCGGACCTTCACGAAAACCGTCTCCGGGGAAACGGAAACCGAGCTGCAGCGCAGCATCGTCAACGGAGCCGGGGAAACCCTGCGCACGGGCGTCCCCAACACCGTCGGCGGAGTCATTTACACGAGGCGCACCTACAACGCCAAAGGGCAGCTGATCAAGGAACAGACGGACGCGGGCAACGCGGCCACGACGATGGCCCCGACCCTGTGGGAATACGACGCCTTCGGCAACAGAACGAAAGAAACCTGGAAGCTGGCCGATCCGGCCACCGTGTCCAACTCGCGCATCACCGCGTGGAGCTACGGCGCGGAACAGGCGGAAGACGGCGTGTACCGGGTCGTCACGGCGACCAGGAACAACGGCCGGGGAACGACCTGCGACGAAACGCGGAAAACGCTTCTTTCTTCCCTCTCGTCCACGCTGGAAAGCAAAGACATTTCCATCGATCCCAGGGGAAATATATCCACGCAGTGGAGCGAGTACGGAGCGGGCGCCCTGCGGACGCAAAAGAGCAGCATCCCCACTTCCGACATCACGGCCACCGCTACGGTCATCGACGGTTTTATCATCTCGCAGACGGACCACGCAGGCGTCACGACCACGCAGACCCGCGCCTATACGGAAACCGGCGTCATCTACGCCCATACGGACGGCCGGGGCAACACGGTCACGACGCGCACCGACCTTGCCGGGCGCACCGTCTCGGTGACGGACGCGGCGGGCAATACGACCGCCACGGCCTACAGCCCTTATTTCGACCTGCCTGCCGTCGTCACCAACGCGCTTGGGAACACGACGCGCTACAGCTACGACCTCCGGGGCCGCAACACGGCGCAATGGGGAACGGGAACCCAGCCCCTGCTCTTCGCCTACGACGAGGCGGACAGGATGACCAGCCTCACCACGTTCCGGGAGGACGCCGGCGACATCACCACGGATCCTACAGGGCGCACGGACGGAGATGTCACCACGTGGAGCTACGATGACGCCACGGGCCTGCTCATCCGCAAAACCTGGGCGGACGGGACGCATGAGGACACGGCCTACAACGCCCTGAATCTCCGCTCCACGCTGACGGACGCGCGGGGGGTGGTCACCACCTGGGGCTACAACCTGAAAAAGGGGGTCAACAACTCCGTCTCCTACAGCGACTCCACGCCCGGCATCCAGTATGCCTACAACTATCTCAACCAGCTGACCCAGGTCACGGACGCTTCCGGTACGCGCGTGCTCACGTACACTCCCTATAACGAACCGGACACCGACGCCATTACCATCGAAGGCGCCTCCTGCCAGCTCCAGGAACACTACGACACTTACGGACGCTCCTCCGGCTACGCCTTAACGCAAGGAACCGGCGTTCTCCAGGAAGTGAACCAGGGCTATGAAGCCGACGGGCGGCTGGCCAGCGCCGGAATCATGCACGAGGGGGAAGAACAGACATTCTCCTACGGCTACCTGGCGGGAAGCAATCTGCTCTCCAGCCTCGCGATGCCCGACGGCATCGTCCGGGAACTTTCTTACGAACAGCGGCGTGATTTGATCAGCGGCCTAGACTGCCGTCTGGGGGAAACCGGGCTCGTCTCCCGGACCCAAAGCTGCGACGCCCTGGGACGCCCGGTCACCCGCACGCAGCGGCGGGGAACGGAGCCTGCCCGAAGCGACAGCTTCAGCTACAACGGCAGAAACGAGCTCACCGGCGCTGCCCTGGGCGCCGCCCCCTACGGTTACAGCTACGACAATATCGGCAACCGCAAGACCGCGCAGGAAATAGAGGAGGAGTTTGCCTACGCGGCCAACGAACTCAATCAGTACACCGGCATTGAAGAAAGCGGGGAAGCGCCTTTTGTTCCGACGTACGACGACTCGGGCAACCAGACGCTCATCAGGACGTCAACGGGCATCTGGACGGTGGCGTACAACGCGGCCAACCGCGCGGTGAGCTTCACCAGCCAGAATGGAAACACGATTATTGAGTGCGGCTACGATTACCAGGGACGGCGCTACATGAAGAAGGTGACGGTTAACGGCACGGTCGTCAGCCACGAACGCTACCTGTACCGCGGCTATTTGCAGATAGCCGCCCTGGACATGCTTAACAGCCGGAACGTGATTCGAACGCTGTTGTGGGACCCTCTGGAACCGACAGCCACCCGCCCCCTGGCCCTCATGCAGGATAATACCCTTTACTGCTACGGCATGGACTTCAACAAGAATGTGACGGAGGTGTTCGACGCACAGGGAACGATCGCGGCGGCTTACGACTACTCGCCCTATGGACAGGCGGCTTCCACGGGAGACCTCGTCCAGCCCGTCCAGTGGTCCGGCGAGATGCACGACGAAGAACCCGCCCTGGTCTATTACAATTACCGCTATTACAACCCAAAAGACGGCAGGTGGATCAATCGCGATCCCATCGCTGAACAGGGTGGATGGAATTTGTACGGGTTTGTTGGGAACAGCACTCAAGATCAGGTTGATGCTTTGGGGTTGGAAAATAAGGAAAAAGAATTTCTTGGATATATTTACGATCAAACTTTAGAAGGGACAGACATATACATTTGTGAAACAACAGGATTGAAAATAAATGACAAAATTTTAAATAACACAGTTACAGCATCCATGAACGCTTTCAAGGAAGCTAATAGTGCTAATCAAGCGGCAAGCAATATTAGATATGCAAAAGATTTTAGTAAAAAAGTATCTAAACTTTATAAAGTAACTCCCGGAACAAAAATTCCCGGAGTAAAAATTTCTGCAATTGAAGATATAATTGATTTTGTCTATATAAAAAGAGATGAAAAAATTGCGTATCAACAATTTTATGAAGCAGCGACACGGTATCAAACGCTGAAGAAAAAGACATTCTCAAGTTGTTTTGAATTATGCGTGGCCATGGGAGAGTATGCAAAAATATTTTTAAAAAATGATTTAGGAAAAGGAATGGTTAAATTTTCTACTGACTATTGTATTTCTAAATGTAGTAAAAGACATAAGACATTAGATTAATAAATCATGAAAAATATCATCAATATATTCATATTTAGCTCTATAATAATAAACATAGTTCAGGCACAGGATGATATAGCAACCTTAAAACAGATAGTTCAGTCCACAGATTTATTTCAAGATTTTCCTATAATAAAATTTATAGATACTAATAAAGGGCTAAATGATACTAAAAAATATACACAGATACCATATTATAGGGATAGATTTGAAGCTTGGAAAAATATTCGAATAGCGACATCTGGAGTTATCAAATTCAAAAAAGGCAATGTAGTAGGTAGATCATATGATGTTATTCAAATAGACCAGCAAACAGGAAAGCCTGTTCCAAGTTTTTGTATGTTTGGTGGTCGAGATGCTGCAATTTATATATATCAAGTTTTGAAAATCGGACAAACCATGTATTTGTGCCACCAATGGTACAATGAATTATGGGAACCTGCTCATAATGAATGGGGAATATCCAGTGTAATAATCAAACACAATTCTCTACAAGACAGAGCTATTATGTTCTTTTTGGACAAGGAAAAAAAATCATATGCCTTACCATGTGGAGTTGCCTCAGCCTTGTATGAGAAAAAAAATCAAAAGATTGTATTAACATTTTTTGATCGTAAAAATCAGCTTACTGAGCTGAATAATGAAGAATACCGTATTTCTAAAATAGAAGCTTCATATGATAATGACGATATAACATGTTATCTGAATGATGAAAAAATTGATATGCAATGGTCCAAAATAGGAAATTGGAAAGAAATGATGATTTATAATTTATGGACTTATGGCAACGGAATTGATTGGAAAAATTGACACTCCCCCACCCAAAGCCAGGATGCCCGATTGCCTGCACGCAACGGCGAAGAACGGACCAACTTTTGTTGGAAGTTCCGTGGCGATGTTTCTATTGAAATTATTAATGAAGGAAATGAATTTTATATAAATGCTATATAAAGCAACTAATACAACATCTGCTACTTCATTTTTTTATTACCCAATGCCTAGTTGGTCTTCTGGCTATCCAATGGGAAATTGGACACAAGTATATATTTGGAAAGAAAAAAATAAAACAATAAACAAAAAATTATTTCAATTATGCCCCTAATATCTTGTTTTTTATTAATTTATTTATCATCCCTTTTCATGTCTATATATAAAAGATTCAGATATATCTTTTATTTTTAGTACTATATCTATCATTATAGGTTGCATTCCTATTGTTTTGATTACATTCATAATTTGTTTTGAGCACGGAATAATTTTAGGCATTTTTATAGGATTACTACTGCTGTTATTATTATTTATAAACAAAATAATTAAATTTCTTTTTGAAATATTAAAACAAAAAAAATACAACAGAAAACTCATCATTAACTATATTTCATTTTAAATATCCATTACCTGAATACAGAGATTCCGATAAATAGATACTTCATTTTTCATAGTAACACGATGGAGGAAAGTCGCTAAGCCTACATGGGACAAAGATATAGCAAGTAGCCGCCCTGGACATGCTCAACAGCCGTAACGTGCTCCGCACATTGTTGTGGGATCCTCTGGAACCGACAGCCACACGCCCCCTGGCCCTCGCGCAGGACGCTTCCCTTTACTGCTATGGCATGGACTTCAACAAGAATGTGACGGAGGTGTTCGATGGAGATGGACGTATTGCGGCGGCTTACGATTACTCGCCCTATGGACAGGCGGCTTCCACGGGCAGTCTCGTCCAGCCCGTCCAGTGGTCCGGCGAGATGCACGACGAAGAACCCGTCCTGGTTTATTACAATTACCACTATTACAACCCAAAAGACGGAAGATGATCAATCGTGACCCTATCGCTGAAAAGGGTGATTGAAATTTGTATAGGCTCATCAGCAATAAAATCAACATGGAAACAGACTTATTAGGAAAAGATAGATACATATCGCAGTTAACACCTAATAAAATATTAAGTACTTCACATACATTACATGTAGGGGCTACTGTTGATTTATGGAATAAAGATAAACAAACAGAAATATGGCGTAAAATTGAAATAAAAAAACTGAGATCCATTTAACTAATCCAGAAATCATGCCTTATTCCCCTGTTGAAGATATAAATATGTTTAAGGAATTCAGCAAGATATAAAATCACTTTCTACGTATAATATATTACAAATAAATTGTCCAAATTGATTCCATAAGTCTATTTGGTATAAAAAAAATACAACCGTTCATAAATAATTATGAAAAACGTAAAAGAAATTGTTGAAACAATGATATCATTTGATATCTTCTTTCAAGAAAAAAAATTTAAGAAAAGCAAATCTATTTTCAGCTATATTTTATTTGTATATTTATTTTTTGGATGCATGCTTATTTTACCTGATGACTATAGATTTTTTGTGCTGCCGGGCAAATATGCCAGTAACATTGATGATAAAAATCTCAGATACATTTTATTTCTATTTTTAGCATACTTGTCATATATTGTATCATTCTTCAGCTGGTACGAATGCATCAAAAAATCAATATCCCTGTTCATCATTGTTTATTTTTCCCTATGTATGTTATATTCTTTTTATATTGGAATATCTTACTAAATCAAATAATTAAGGCTCATGCCTAGCTGAGAGATTCGTTTTTCAAATTTGTTAAAATGAATTGGTAGATCCTTATTGTGCCAATGATAAAATCTATATTCCGTTTTTTTGAGATGAATAGGAAATAATGGTAATACACAATCTCGAATTTACTTAATCTTGTTTTAGCAACATTTCAAAAGTTTTCAATGCCGTGAAAAAGTAATAGTTAATTTCTACAAACAAGTGGATTTTCTGTATTAACGGATGATTTATAATATTATTTTGGACTTTAAAATATTATTTGATTATATACCGCGCGGTGAGCTTCACCAGCCAGAATGGAAACACGATTATTGAGTGCGGCTACGATTACCAGGGACGACGCTACATGAAGAAGGTGACGGTTAACGGCACGGTCGCCAGCCATGAACGCTACCTGATACCGCGGCTATTTTTAGACAGCGCCCTGGACTGCCGAACACCGAACAAATAGGATAAACAAAGAAGAACCATCTATTTCTGTTTATCATAACAAATACCATGCTTGATTTTCTCGTTCTTCTTCTGGATATCCCGTGCCTTCTTGCCGATTTTTCCCCTCGCGCCAAACATAAGGGAGAATCACTGTACTGGCGTTTCCTGGGGATTTTTTTGCTGGCGGCAGAACTGGCCATTCTATTTTTATGGGATATTACGGAAAGCATGTCCGCTCTTGCAGCCTGTATCACTCTGGGCCTCTGGCTGATCGCTCATCTCTCCATCCGCGCCTTCAGGAACAGGAAAAACGTAAACGGCCCCTCCGTCCTTTCCGCTCCGCCATTTTCTTCACAGGTACCACAAAGAAATGAAGCTCCGGCCACGCATCCCCTTGAAAGAAAATAGCTATATAATATATTTATTTTCAATAATTTTCAATTATATCTCCGACTTTTTGTCATACAATTTTCTTCTTTTTGAACGGATGTTCCTGTTTGGGGCTCTAACCTGCATCAGCAACAAACCGGGCGACGGGAGGTAGAGAGACCGCCGCCCATTATGGGGAGTTCTGAGTTTCATAGGTAATATAGTTGGATAAAAAACCCGCACGGGGGAAACCCTGTGCGGGTTTATTCATCCCCCCTCCCGTGAGGCCGGAAAACAGGGCCGGAACAAGCCGCAGAAAATCATGGCTGAACCAAATTAAGGCTTGAGAGTTGAAGGCATCTCGCTAATCTGACTTCAGCAAGAATCATCTGTTATCATGGTCACCACGAACGAACCGAATATTTACGAAACGGGAGTACTGGACTCCAATGCGGAAGGCAATTTTGTCTATACCACCCTGGACGCCGCCATCAACTGGATTCGTAAAAATTCCCTCTGGCCCATGCCGATGGGGCTTTCCTGCTGCGCCATTGAGTTCATGGCCGTGGCCTGTTCCCGTTATGACCTTTCCCGCTTCGGCTCGGAAGTGACGCGTTTTTCCCCCCGCCAGGCGGACGTAATGATTGTAGCCGGCACCGTCACTTATAAAATGGCCCTGGCCGTCCGCCGCATCTGGGACCAGATGCCGGAACCCAAGTGGTGCATCGCCATGGGCGCGTGCGCTTCCACCGGCGGCATGTTCCGCTCCTATTCCGTGCTCCAGGGCGTGGACAAGATTCTCCCCGTGGACGTTTACATTTCCGGCTGCCCGCCCCGTCCGGAGGCTATTTTGGAAGCCCTGCTCACCCTGCGCAAGAAGATGGATACCCAGCAGCCCGCACGCACCTTCTTCAAGAAGGAAGAGCCTCGCGAAGCCAACGCTCCCGTCCCGGTCAACACGGAAATGCCTCTTGAGTAAGTTTTTCCAACGTTTCTTCCGTTCCACTTTTACCATTTTTTCTCCATGCTTTCTCTAGAATCACAGATTAAAACCGCCGCAGACAACGCCCAAAACCGCTTTGGGAAAGACGTCATCACGGACCGCTACGAATTCCGCGGAGATATTACGCTGACCGTCGCGCGCCAGGCTGTGGCGGATGTTGTCCGCTGGCTGCGGGATTCCGCCGGGTTTGATATGCTGGTTAACCTTTCTTCCGTGGACAATATGGGGGAAAGCCCCCGCTTTGAAGTCAACTACACGCTGACGCAGTCGGAAACAGGCGCGAACCTGAGCCTCAAGACGAAGGTGGACGACGGCGAAGAAGTGCCCAGCGTCACGGAAATTTTCCAGTCCGCCAACTGGCACGAACGTGAAGCATGGGACCTGATGGGCATCAGGTTCTCAGGCCATCCTGATTTGCGCCGCATTTTGATGTGGGAAGGCTATCCTTACTTCCCCCTGCGAAAGGATTTCCCCGTTCAAGGCGTACCTACTGAACTGCCGGGCGTCGCCTTTACGGAGGCGGCTCCCACCCAGGGAGCGCCGTTCGCTACGGAACAAGGCCGCTGCCCCAGCGCCTGCCGCGAACCCCGGTCCCATAAATTCTAGCCCATTTTCCAGCCCCGCAAGGCGGGGTCCCACCCATGACCCGACTCCCCTTCATCCTGCCCATATGCATCATCAGCCTGTTCAGCGGCTGCCAGGACGCCAACCCGGCAGAACGGGAATGGAAGGAGCAGTTATATAAAAACCTGGCCATCGTGGGGGCTAGAAACTGGATTGTCATTGCGGAATCCTCCTTTCCCGCCTACACGGGAACCGGCATCAGAACCATGGTTTCCGACAAAACGTCGGACGAAGTGCTTCTGGATGTGCTGAATATGCTGGAGGAGGAAGCCCACGTGGTGCCCCGCATCATGATCAGCTCGGAGCTGCGCAGCGTTACGGAGGACTATGCTCCCGGCATTAAGCGTTACCGCAACAATATCAATAAAATGCTTCCTGGGCGCCAGCATTTTGAACTGATGAGCCGCACGATCAATTCCCTGATCGAAGACGCGGCCAGGCAGTTCAACGTGCTGGTCATTAAAACCAAGACATCCCTGCCTTATTCCAATATTTATATAGAACTGGATTCCGGATACTGGAATTCGGAATCGGAAACAGCGCTCCGCAAGTCCCTGGAAGCCAGGGACGCCGCCAACCGCCGCGCGGCCCAGGACAGAGTGCTGGACGTGCCCCTGGTTCCGGGAGCCGCGCCCGCGCCACAGGGCGTCAAGGAGAACCCGCCATTGCCAGGAGCCCCCACCTCGCCCACGGACAATCTGCCGGAGCTCCCGCGGGAAAACCGCCAACCGGCTTCCCCCTCCGGAAACAAGGCGCCCGGCGAGCCTCCGCCTCCCATCAGGGATCCTTTGGGAGGGAAAACCGCCATTGCCAGATTTTCATGAACCATCATATGGACAAGGCTACAGAAGAACGCCTCCGCGCGGAGGCATGGGTAGGGGACGCCATTCTGGCGTTGTACGTCAGGGAATGGATTCTGGCGGAGGAAGGAGCAATCAACGGCAAGCTTTTCGTAGAATTCACCAGCAATGATTTTCTGCGCCGCACCGGCAACGCCACAGGCGTGGAAGCGGAGATAGGCCGCACTTTCAAAGCGGGCGGCCTGGAAGCAGCTTATGCATGGATTGAACACCATTTGAAGCCCCGCATGGAAGAACGCTGGCACACCCTGCGCAGAAAGGCCCTCCGGTAAACTGCCGCCGCCATGCCCGCCTCCGGAACACCCCTGCCCTGGGACCGTGGCAACGGCCCTTGCGTGATGGCCCCGCCCCATTTGAGAGGCTGGGCGGAAGAGGCCGCCGCCTTTCTTTCCCGCCGGGGCATGGATGGAATCACGGCTTTCGCCACCTCCGGCTCTTCCGGTTCGCCTCCCAAAGCCATTTTATTCACCCGCCGCGCTCTGGATATATGCGCGCGCGGGGCATTGGAACATCTGCATGCGGAAAACGGGGACTGGTGCTGTCCGCTACCTGTCTGGCATGTGGGGGGCGCCATGATTTATCTGCGCGCGGCCCTGGCCGGAACCGCCGTCCATACGCTCCGCGGTAAGTGGTGCCCGCAGGCCTATGCCGACCTGATGAGAAGCTCAGGAGCCAGATGGTCCTCCCTGGTTCCCACGCAGGTAGTGGATCTGGTCCGCCTCGGCCTCCGAGCGCCTTCCACCGCCGAGTGCATTATTGTAGGCGGCGGCGCGCTGGACGCGGAGACGGGACGGAAAGCGCGCACCCTTGGCTGGCCTGTAGTGCAGAGCTACGGCATGACGGAAGCCGGCTCCCAATTAGCCACGGCCCTTCCCGGAGATTCCTACCATACGGACCGCCTCTCCCTTCTGCCCCATTGGGAAGTTCAGACGGACGAAAAGGGCCTCCTGCGCTTCCAGGGGGAAGGGAAATTGTCCGGCCGTCTGCTGACGCAGCCCCATGGAGGGTTTCTCCTGGAACGGGTCGCTCCGCAGGAGTGGTGGAGCACCCGCGACCTGGTACGCCTGGAAGGACGTTTGCTGACCTTTCTGCGCCGGGCGGACAGACTTGTCAAAGTTCTGGGGGAACTGGTGGATCCGGATGCCGTCCAGGACGTTTTGCGCCGCAGCGTTCCGGAGGCTGTCGTGGAGGCAGTTCCACATCCGCGCGCCGGAATGGAACTGGTTGCCTGCGGTCCTTCCGCCGCCCTTCTGGAGCAGGCCTGCCGCGCATGGAATGCGGCGGCCCCAGGCCCCCAGCGCATCCGCGCCGTTATGGAAACGCCCATCCCTCTCACAGTCATGGGAAAGCTGGACAGAAACCGGCTGCGTTCCCAGTTGAGCGATCATCCGGAACAACTGAGGAAAATTTAATAAAAGGCCATTTTCCGGGGATATTCATCAAAAGAATCCGAACCGGACGGAAGAAAGAAATACGGCGGGCTTGGAATCCCTTATCCACTTCATTCATCCTGTCTCCCGGAAAGCCATTTTCCTCCGCCTTGCGGGCTTCCGCATACATCTCCGGGACCTTCCTGTCCGACTCCATTTATTTTCTTAAAAAAAGAACGTGACATGACCAATAATTAAACATTCAGACACGTGAAAAACGCTTGTAGGGCAGAGGTTTTTCCTGCTAGAAAAGAGTTGATCCATGCGAGCCCGTCTTTTGCTTATTCCCTTTATTTTTTCCGTTCCGGCTTATGGCCAGGACATTCCATCCGCCACAGCGGCAAATCCTCCCGGGCAGGTGGAATACGTTCCGGTCCGGGATCTTTCCCAACTGCCTATGGACGGCGGCTGGACGTACGGGGAAGTGCTGGACAAAGCCGCGGCAGGAGACTTCCGGGCCAATATGCTGGCCGGGGAATACTGGATGGGTCTTTATTACCTGAACCGGGGAGACCTGCCGCTGGCCTGCCTGGAACACATGCAGCATTTTTTCCGTAACGCGGCCACGGCATCCGGCCATCCGGCTCCCAAGCTCATGATGACGGATCCTTACGGGATTTTCGGGATTTTCAAGGCGCAACCCATGCAGCCGGAACACGCGGAATGGCTGGCTGCCTGCCGCAAGCTTGCGGAAAAGGGAGACATGGACGCCATCACGGCCCTGTACACCGTCACGGATCTTCCGGAAGCCGAGTTGAGGCGCTACCTGGCCCCCCTGGAAAAGAAGGCAGCTTCCGGCGATCAGGATTCGCTGGCCCAGCTCGCTTTCATCAAAGTGGACTGGCTGAAGGAAGACCCAGCCAAAGTTATCGAGCCCCTGAAGAAATACCGAAAAAACGCCAAACCGGTTCTTCTGGCGCGGACAGGGGAACTGGCCCTTGCCCTGGACGGCGGCCCTTCCGGCACCGGTAAGGACGGCAGGGAATGGAGGGACACGGCCATTCAATTCCTTTCCCTGGCTGCGGAAAAGGGGCACGCAGGAGCCATGCGGCTTCTGGCGGAAATGACGAAGGAGACCACCCCGGCACAGGCCGGAAAGCTCTTGGCGGAACTGCGCTCCAGAGGGGATCTTGAAACCCTGCTGGCAGACCTTTCCGCCGGCATGAAGGGAAAAATGGGTGGAGGGAAAAGCTCATCTCTCCAGCCTCTGTTTGATCAGGCCAGGAAACTGGGCAGCAATAACGCCTTCGCCTGGTACGCCCAGTTGATTTCCGAAGCGCGGCCCCCGCAGGAACGGGAGCTGCGCAAAGCGGCCCTGGATCTGCTGTCCCTTCATGACGAACGGGGCATGCCATACCTGAAGGAACCGCTTTCCTTTCCCCCAAAAAAACTCCACCAGCTTCCCCCCTACGCCAAGACGCATAAGGAGCTTGAGCTGGCCTCCCAGCTGGGGGACGCAGATTCCAGCGTACAGTTGGGCGAGCTGTGGAAGGAGGAACTGGCCAATACACAGGATTCCGTAGGGAAGGCCCACGAAGCGCGGGAAAATATGCGCGTATGGTACAGGCAGGCGGCGGAGGAAGGCCATCCCCTGGCCAGGCTGCGCCTGGCCCAGATGGAAAACCCGGACTTAATGGACAAACCGTCCGCAGAACCCGCCAGAACGCTGTTGAATGACTGCCTGGCAAAAGCCGCCGCAGGAGATTTTATCACGCTGAAAGGAATTTCCGAATACGCCACGCCGGAACAGTGGGAACAGCTGACTGCCGCCCTCCGCAAAAAAGCTCAGAGGGGGGACGCCCGCAGCCAGGCAGACCTGGCATACCTGATGTTATTCAGTTACAGGAGCGAAGAATCCGGCTATCCGGAAGCTCTGGCCTGGGCCCGCCTTTCCGCCGGACAGGGAGATCCCTGCGGCATGTACGTGCTCGGCCGCGCCCTCATTTATGAATTCGGCCTGGAAAAACGCATGGCCGAGGGGGATTCCTGGATGTTCCGGGGAGCCTTGAAAGGCCATGTGGACGCGGCGGACATGTGGAGTTCCAATAATGAGAACCTACAGCCTTACAGCGCCATGATGCACGGTTTGGCGGCACGGGGGCATATTCCTTCCCTTCTTTTCCTGGCCAACCAGACAGCCTATCCCCAGAATACGGGGGAGACGACGATCCTGGGCAACGGTTCCCCTTCCGCCTACCAGCAGGTCAAGCTGACCCTGAACGGCGGGGACGCCAGCACTCCGCCGTGGCTCCGGAAGCCGGAACAGAAAGGTAAGGAGGAAGATGCTCAAGCGGATGCCGGAGCCGTTCCTCCCTGGATGACCCCGTCCGGCAGGGAACGCCAGGCTCCGGCCCCGAAAACCATCAATCCGGAAGCCGTGAAATTTTGGGAACAGGCCGTAGAACTCGGCAGCCTGACAGCTCTGGACGAGCTGGCCAATTATTATGAAACCGTGGCCGGGAATGTTCAGGAGCCTGCGGAACGGCAGCAGCTCCTGGCCTCTGCCATGACGGCGGCCACCGCCCTGGTGAAAAAGGAGGACGTACGCGGATTCAAGAGGCTGGCCCGCTATTACGAACTGGGCATCGGCGTGCAGCCGAACAGGGAGCTGCACAAGGATTATGTGCTGAAAGCCGCGGAAACCAGAGACCCGGAGGCTCTGGTGGAGAAAGCTCGCCTGCTTATCAAGGGAGAGGATATGGAGCCGGATCCGAAAATGGCGCTGAACATTCTGACCGACCTGGAACAGAACCAGACGCATGCGGTGTCCGGCATGCATTTCCTACTCGGCTACTTGCATGAAGAAGGTCTCGGCACCCCGCAGGATATGGCGCTGGCCTATCAGTTTTACGTCAAGGGTGCGGAGCAGGACGACGCCAAGTGCATGAACAACCTGGGGTCCATGTATGAACGTGGAACCGGCGTAGCCAAGGACTTGTCTGAAGCCCGAAAGTGGTATGAACGGGCGGCGGAGCTGGGTAATGAAGACGCCCTCGCCAATGTGGAGCGGGTGAGGGAAAAACTCAACATGAAGAAAAAATAGACTCTTTTCCCGCTCCGGGAATACCACGGAATGGCGGTGGAGCACAAAGCTTTGGCCGAAGATTTTCCTGCAGCCGGCAGAAAAGCGCGCAAAGCGGGCGCGATTTTTTTAAGCGGCCCCTTCCTGTTTCAAGGTAAGCAAATGCCTTTGAAATTCGCGCGTCTTTACAAATAGCCGTCCGTCGCGGCACGGATACGAGAAACGCCTTCATCCGGGCCATGCCGCGCCGGGCTGGGAGGGCTCTCTCCAAAAACGGAAGCAGGAACAGAAGTTTTTCAGAAAAGGCGTACCCGAAGTTATTCCCGCGTCACTTTCAACCGCAGAAACCGGCGTTCCATCCCGCTTTCCCGTACGGGTTCCGCATCCCAAAATTCGGCGGCCGTCTTTCCGGCGGTTTCCACTTCTCCCAGGGAAATCCAGTCGGCCAGGTCCGTGGAGGCTTCCACCTCATGCTTCACGTCCGTCGCCTGCGGATTCACAGGCCAGCGCAGCACCAGATGCATGCATCCGTCCTCTCCCTCTTCCAATGTTACTTTCGTAACGCTCCCGCAGGGTTTCAGCGGATCCTGCCCCGTGGCGTATTTCATCAGGTTGGTGATGCCATCCCCGGCAGGAACGGCATCCATAGCCGTCCGGTCCGCGGCAGCATCCGGCGGGAAGGAGTCCTGCACCCACTTGTCGTAGCCCGTCAGTTCGGCGCCATCCTGCGTTATGGTGACGGAGCATTCCTGTTTGTCGGAAGAACGGAAGATTACCGTTCCGGACCGTCCGGCGGCGGATTTGTTTTCCGCTGCCGTCAACATGACCGTAGTACGGCCGATCCCTGAAACGGCGGAGGCGGAAATCCAGTCCGGACAGTCTGCAACCACCCAGCCAAGAGTTTCCTCTTCCGACTGCACTTCCACCGCCACGGCGCCGCCCCCGGCAGGGATGGTTTCCCCAGCAGAAGAAAGGGCAAAGGGGCTCGGCGTATCAGGATAAGCGGTGGAGGAAACATAACGGTTGGCGGCCCGGAGCAGGCAACATTCGTCAAAGTAGTCGTTCTTCCCGGAGGAATCCGCCACATCCATTCCCAAATCCCAGTACATGAATCCGGCCACTTGCTGTTCACTGATGTACCGGGCCTTTTTCCTGATCGTATCCACACCGTTGAAGTGCAGCGTCTTCACTTTGCCTCCGCCGTAATTGAAGCTGGCGGAGTCCAGGGAAGAGTCTTGCCTCACACCGGCGCAGGTTGAAACAATATCCCGGTAAGCGCGAATATCGGCGCCCTGCCCCGCTCCCGGAGTTCCCTGGAACGGCGCGCTGAGCATGATCTTGGAGTCCGGATACCCCCATGAACGGTACGCTCCGCATGCGGAAACCATGCTGTTGTATCCGTTTACGTCAATTTGGGGGCCATAGTTCTGGAAGGTGAAGTAATCCACATACTGCATATAGGCCACAGGAAATTTATAATAGTAAGTATGCAGGGAAATGGTAAAGAACATGTCCGGAGAGGCTGCCCGGATGGCTTTTGCCAGTTCTCCGTAATTCCTCCAGGCGGCCGTGTTGTTCTGCTCAATCCATTCAAAGTCCAGGTCCAGCCCGTCCAGTTGATGCTTGCGGACAACTTCCGCCACATTTTCGGCAAAAGCCGCACGGGCATTCGCGTCAGACAGCATCGCGGACCAGTTCCCGCCGGATATCCCCAGACGTATCCGCATGCCGGAAACGCCTTTAGTCAGCCTGCGGAGAATACGCACATGCTCCACCCAAGAAGCTGTATCATGACCAAATTGGTCACTTGTCCCCCAGCGGCCCATCAGCAGCCTGTCTCCCCAGCTATGCTGCACAGCCGTACCAAGCCGGGCCGCCGCACGGGCCTCATGCCACACACGCATTTCATCAATCCTGCCGTCCAAATCCCTTCCTATGACCGCATTGGCGGTTCCTTCCATTTCCCCCGCATCCGCGGCGGCCGTGCTCACGGCATTCCCGTTCACATAAAAGGATGCCGTACCCGCGGAAGAATTTCTGACGAAGGCCAGCCAGAAATACCTGCCGGCCTCCACAGAAGGCAGATCCGCCACCCAGGCTTTATCCGTCCCTGTCTGGATACGAGCCTGATAATGGCCTTCCTTCCATTCCAGCCTCATGGAAACGTTGTCATTTTCAAACAGCACCGCCTCCTGACCGTCTCCGTCCAAAGCCATGCGGACTTCCACGGTGAACGCTCCGGAGCTGCCGGCGCCCAGCAAACCTCCGCCCACGTTCATATAAGCCCCCTGTCCGGAGAAGTCCAGGACATTGGAACATTCTCCGTCAGACGGCAGCAAAACCACACCAGAGCTTTCCGTCACGTCATTGTCCGGATATTGAAAATTGAGAGAGCCATTCGCGGCCGGCGTGACGGAATTGATGTAGATTAAATCGGAATTGTTGATGAGGTGCGCGCGCGACGGCCAGTCATAAATGACATGTACATTTCTTACATATGCCGTCACCAGCATGTAGCGGAACGTTTCATTATCCGTGACGATGGAGAATTCAGCCCCTTCAGGGGCAACCGCCTGGTAAGGGCGCACAAAGGCGCTGCCTGTTTTTTCCGAGAATTCCGTCCACTTGGCATCACGGAAATCCCCATCCAGACGCCAGCAGCCCACCAGATTCCCATACCTGGGATGAGACAGGGACAACGGGCCGTTCATGAAGAAGTCATCTTCCTCCCCGCCCAGGGCTGTGTTCCAGAAACGCAGTTCATCCAGAGCCCCCTTGAAACCCGCTTCCAGCACAATCCCCTTCCAGCCTGATTTCATGGCCTGCAAGTAAGGCGTCCGAGGCGAGGAAACAGCCAACCGACCATCCACATACAGACATATATCCTCTACTCCCACGGAAACGGCCACATGGTGCCACGCTCCCGCAGCCAATTCCTCCCCGGCTGCTTTCACGGAAGCGACGGAATCCCCATCTGGAGCAGACAGAGCCAGGAAACCGTGATCCAGGGAAACACACGCATTCCCCAAAGAGATGATTTTTCCCGTGACGGCGTCATCATTGGGCCTGACCCAGAATTCGCAGGTTAACTGGTTTTCAGCCGTCCATGTGGAGGACGGCACAGGCAAAGCAAGAGAAGAAGGCAGAAAAATGAGCGCCTTGTTGTGCAAGACGCTGACAGGCCGGGGCTCCGGAACTTCCGGAGCCGGGGAATCATCCGTGCTGACAGTAACGGCATTTAATTCCATGCGGCCGGAAGCGCTGCTGTTCGCCTCCTTGGTCACGTCAAACACCAGCCTGCCCTGTTCATCCGCGCAGGCCTTCCACTCCACCGCCAGATAGGCGTCCTGTCCCGATGAATTGGAAAGACCGGAAAACCGGTTCCCGGAAAGATTCCCCATGGAGCTTTGGAGCCCCCGTACGCTCACCAGAGATCCGCTGACCAGCGTTATGGATTCATAAGCAGGCGCATTGTGCCCGCAGAAGAAAGATACCGCATATTCCTTGCCCGCCTGGAATCCGGAGAAGGAAAGTCTTGCCGTAGCGGAAGCGGCCGACATTCCGTTGGCGCTCAGTCGCATGCTCGTATTGAAAGCTTCGCAGCCTTTGGGAAATTCAAAAGCAGACGGCGCGTCAGCGTTCGTACCGTTGTGCCGGTGTTTCCCTCCTTCATACCAGGTATACCGGGTGTTGGGTTCCGCCAGCGTATAAGAACCGCCAGAACTGCATTTGGCGGAGACGGTCAGGGAAACCATCCTGCCGAACAAGGCTCCCACCGCCACAGACGATGAAGAAGACGCCGCACCATTTCTGATTAACGGAACGGCGACAAATACATTGGCGCCACCCGACGCTGTTGCCGGCATGGTTACATTGGTCCAGCCCTCCTGTGCCGTCCCGGAACCATTGCCCAGGTCCACGCCGAAGCCGGCTGTCTCCGCCGCCTGCAAAATACAGACGCCTCCCGCAAAAAACGCTGTCAGCAAATAGGCTGCACTCTTGAAAAACGCCTTAACCATAAATACCGTCCGCCATTTTATCCGATCCTGTCCATCAATCCAGCAAAAAACCGTGTGGAAAGCGGATAAAAAAGGAGGGGATGAATCATCCCCTCCTTTCACAAAACCGGCTTTGACAAAGTCTGCCCGGCTAAATCACTTGTCCGCCTCCATCAATCCCTGCGGCGGCGCAGAAGAAGAGCTCCCAAACCAAGGAGCCCAAGGGATGCCGTAGCCGGTTCCGGAACAACTTCCCCGGAAAGACTGATATTGGTAATGTCAGCGGCCATACCGGCACCAGACCCTAATGATGAAGTCTCCATAGAATTGAATATCAACCCATAAGATGAATAATTCCCCGCTCCGCTCAAATCCAGGTCAACGGAAACGGAAGTTGGGCTGCTCGTCAGGGCCGTCTTGGCGTTTTCCAGCGTCCACGTCCCTATGACTGAGGATGTTCCATCATCCGAGAAACCATAGACATTGCAAATGTATTTGCATTCAAAAGACCCAAGAGAACCTCCCCAAGAAGCGCTTTTGGAAATGTCAAAAGACAAAGTTGCAGAATCCGTCCCGGACGGCATCTCAAATTTGAGCCCGGCAAAATTTCCCCCCGCATTATTGGACGCCACAGCTCCAATTTGCAGCTTGAGGGTTCCTGCTTCAAACCCCACCTGACCATTCAAGGAACTGTTTTCCCAAGTTCCGTGCCATTCCTGAACATTGTAACCGAAGACATCTTGAGGAGAAATCCCGGAAGAAGAAACACCCGTGGTTCCTGCCCCTGTTGGAGACAGGTCAACGGAAAATGAAGCAGCATTAGCCATGGAGGCCAAGGCCAAAACCGCCAAGAGAGATAATGTTTTTCTCATAACGGTATGTGTCATACCGAATTTGGAATCCGGCGTCAACGTAAAATTATAAAATGGGAAAAGCGTAAACCTGTTACCGTATTTTTCCCTCCAGTACTGACCGGAGGACAAGACAAATTTTCCCTCTCCATTTTTTATAAACACGCAGGAAAGAAAACGATATCCCGCTTCATCCTCTTTTCGTGAAGATAGATTTTTCAAATTAATTATTAATGCATTACATATATAGTTAATAGAAATCCCGATAATCGGAACATTTTTTGATACAAAAATATCCTATCTCTTGCATTTGCGCTGCGGATTCCAAATTCGTTTAAAAAAAGGATGGAATTCCATATATAAAAAGCGCAGACACTCGGAATGTCTGCGCTTTTTGTTCCCAACCACGGGAAAAACGCATCAATAATCCAGACTTCCGTCCGCCACCTTGCGCTCGAACTCAGCCACATCCACCACCTGACCGGTCAGCCGGGCGTGTTCCGTGGCAAAGGCCATGACATGGGAATGGGCGGATTCTTCAATGGAGGTGGTCATATCTTCCGGAGAGGGCACCGTCAGCATGTCATCATACAGAGCCTCAATCAATCCCCAGTCGCCTCCGCCGTGCCCCTGGTATCCTCCGGCCAGCTCCTCCAGCTCCACCACGCGGGTTTTGCCGCCAAAGTGGGGCGTCACGGTGATTTCACCGGGGCCGTTTTCCTTGTAGAAGGCCCCGGCGCGGATTTTGCCTTTGGTTCCGTACACTTCAATGTGGCGTCCCTGTTCGAAAGCCGTCATCGTGAACGTGCCCGTCAGGCCTCCCTCAAAGCGCATGATGGAAACCTGGTGGTCCGGCTGGTCGTTGTCGCACTGGAGGTAGTCCCTGCCCCACGGGGAAGTTTTCAGCCATTCGCAGATTTCTTCCGCGGTAGCTTCCTGCGCACGGTCATACACCATTCCCAGCCAGCGTTTGCATTCGTCGTCCGTAGCGTATTTGCGGGCGTCCCAGGGGTCTTCCCCCACCGGGGCGGTCCAGTCCGTGCAGCGTTCCGGCCGGGGGGATGAGAGCGTCTTTTTCGTAAAGAAGGTAAGCTCTCCGAAGCTGGCGACGGAGAGGCATTTACGCCGTCCCATGAGCCAGTAGAGGATATCCATGTCATGGCAGCATTTGGCTACGATCATGGGAGTGGAGGTCTTGCTGTTGCCCCAGTGTCCGCGTACGAAAGAGTGGGCGAAGTGCCACGCCCCCACGCCTTCATTGGCGTTGAAGGTGATGACGTCCCCGATTTCCCCGCTGTCGATGATTTTTTTCAGGGTCCGGTAAAACTGGGTGTAGCGCAGCACGTGGCACACGGCCACGCGGCGCTTCAGCGCACGGGCCATATCCCTAAGTTCCAGCGCTTCTTTCAGCGTCTTGGCAATGGGTTTTTCCAGCAGGACATGATAGCCCAGCTCCATGGCCTTCCTGCAGGGAGCGTAATGGTAGTCGTCCTGTGTGCCGATGATAGCCACGTCCGCCAGGCGCGGCTCCGCCAGCAGGGAGGCGGCGTCCTTGAACAGACGGACGGAGTCCCGTTCCTCCTCCGGGGCAAAATCGCGGACGGCTTCCGTGCGCTGTTTGACGGGATCCGCCGCGGCGGCAATGCGGTAGCGGTCTTTTTGTTCCATGGCCAGCTTCATGTAAGTGCGCGTACGGGAACCGCAACCGACGCCGGCGAGAGAGAGTCTCTTTTGTTCAGACATAAGGATTGTTCAGATAATGTGGGTAAAGAGGTTAAAGAACGCCGGATTTGACCAGCAGCGCTTCCGCGTCCGGATCACGGCCCATGAAGTCGCGGTAGAGTTCCGCGGCGGGCTTGCTGTTGCCCTTGCTGAGGATGCAGCGGCGGAAGTCGCGCCCGGTTTGCGGGTTCAGCACTCCTTCCTTCAGGAAGCGGCTGAAAGCGTCCGCTTCCAGCACCTCCGCCCATTTGTAGGAGTAGTAGCCGGAGGCATAGCCCGTGGGATCCGCGAAGATGTGCGTCAGGCGGCGCGCCACGGAAGGGCCGCGGTCCGTCATCGGCACCCGGTAGTCCGCCAGGATGCGTTCATCCGTTTCTTCCAGCGGAACGCCCTTGTACTGCGGCCAGTTGACGTGAAGCTCCAAATCCAGCTTGCCGAAGCAGAGCTGGCGCATGAAATCCGTGCCGCTCATATAATTGCGGGCGGAGCGCATTTTGGAGAACAGTTCGTCCGGTATTTTTTCACCCGTTTCATAGTGGGCGGCGAAGAGGTCCACGGATTCCCTCTCCCAACACCAGTTTTCATTAATCTGGGAGGGCAGTTCCACAAAATCCCAGGCCACGTTGGTACCCGCCAGGGACTTCACTTCCACGTCGGAAAGGAGCTGGTGCAGCAAATGGCCGAATTCATGAAAAATGGTCTCCACCTCCCGGTGGGACAGCAGAGCGGGCTTGTCCCCCACGGGCTTGGTCATGTTGCCGACCATGAGACCCAGATGGGGCGCGCGGGGTTTGCCGCCATGCGGCGGTTCCCCTACGCTCAGGCAGTTCATCCATGCCCCGGCGCGCTTGGAGTCCCGCGGATGCCAGTCCGCGTAAAAGGAACCCAGGTGCTCCCCGCTTTCCGCATCATGCAATTCATAGAACAGGACGTCCGGATGCCATACCTCCACCGCGCCTTCCAGCGCTTCCCCGGATTCACCGGGTTTGAACGCCACCGTAGGGCGCGGCGTCACCGTAATGCCGTACAGGCCGGAGTAGATGGAAAAGAGTCCTTCCATGACTTTTTCCACGGAGTAATACGGGCGCAGGTCTTCCTCGTCAAAAGCGTACAGTTCGCGGCGGCGTTTTTCAGACCAGTAGCCGGTTTCCCACGGGGAAAGTTTTTCCACGGGTTTTCCGGTTTTTTCCTCCTTGTATCTGCGGACGGCTTCCATGTCCTTCAGGAAAGAGGGCTTTACCTTGTCATGCAGGTCATTGATGAATTTCAGGGCGTTGGCCCCGCTCCCGGCCATGCGGCGGGAGGTGGCGTAATCCGCAAAGCAGCCGTACCCCAGCAAATGGGCTTTCCTGTCCCTCAGTTCCAGGATTTCAGCGATGAGGGCTTCATTATCGTATTCACCCCCTTTTCCGATGGAACAGGAGCCCTCCCACATGCGGCGGCGCAGACTGTCCGAGTCCGCAAACTGCATGACAGGCTGGAGGGAGGTGAATTTCTGGGTGAAGCGCCAGCGGGGATCTTCTTCCGTGCCGTGGCCGTTGGCCAGGGCGTCCAGGCGGGCGGCCTCCTTCACGGAATCCGGCAGCCCGGAGAGTTCCGCCTCATCTTCCACAATGAGTTCCCAGGCGTTGGTGGAGTCCAGCACGTTTTCCGCGAATTTCTTGGTCTTCAGGGAGAGCTGGGCTTCTATTTCCGCGTATTCCGGCTTCACGTCGTCCGGCAGGTCCGCCCCGCTCTCGCGGAAATCCGCCAGCGTTTCCTGGATGAAACGCTGCCTGACGGGGGAAAGGTCTTCCACCCAGTCACAGGAGGCCGCGGCTTTCAGCACCGTCCACAGGCGCGGGTTCAGAGGCACGGAGGAGGAGAAGGCCACCACTTCCGGCAGCATTTCCCCGATGGCCTCCCGCTGGGCGGGTTCGTCATTGACGGAGTCCAGGTGCATGATGCGGCCCCAGCCCAGGTGCAGGTCCTCGGAAGCCTTTTCCAGAGCGCCGAAGGTGCTTTCATAAGTCAGGGAATCCAGCGGCTGGTCACAGATGGCCCGGATATTCTCTTTGGCGCGGGAGATGGCTTCCGTGATGTCCGGCTTGATGGCCTCCGGCGTAAGCCGGGACCAGGAAACCAGAAAGGCGGGGTCCAGATAGGGATGGTTCATATTGCTTGATGTATGATGTTATTGAAAATGAAAACGACCGCGTTCCGGCATTTGCCGCAACAGCCATGAAAAAATAAAACTTACCATGTTTCAGAGACATCCGGCGGAACGGCCGCGGCCTGCTGGGCATCTTGATGAATGCGGCGGGGACGGAATCCGCCCTTTCGGGCACGGCTTCACGCCCCTTTTTTATCACCGCAGGCTTATTTTTCAAGATGAACAAGCTTCCTGCCCCGGGATTGGACGTCATGTTCCAGCGCGATGCGGGGAAATGCCGTTTCCAGTCCAAAACCGGGCGCCAGAACCGTTTCCACCGCTTATTCCGGATTATTTTCCGGAAAAACGGGCCTTGTCCAGGGTCTCCAGAACTCCGGCATGGTTCGGGAAGCGTTTCAGCGCCTGTTCGCACATATCCGCGCATTCCCGGAATTTCCCGGCTTTCAGGTAGGCGCGGGCCAGAACCCATTCCGCGGGGTATGGCACTACGGGAGGCAGGAGCAGGGAGGAAAAACGCTGGCTCCGTATGGCCTCAGACATCCAGACATTGGCGGAATCCGGAAACATGAGGGAGCGGATTTCAGAAGAATACAGGCTGCCCATCTGGAGGCAGCGCGCCCAGTAGGAAACGCTCATCTGCCTCCGGGCGGCGTCCGCGCCGTCCATCAGCAGCCGCAGAATGCCGGACATCTTGTCAAAGGAGGACGCCACGGCATCCGTTCTGCCCTGCCTGGCGGCGTAACATGCGCCCATGTATTGGGTGGCCACGGCGGTCATGCCGTTGCTTAAATCTGGAAATCCCTTGGGAAGAGGCCCCGGAAAAGCCTTGAGCACAAGGGCCTGCCGGGGAATGACAGGCCGGGCCAGCATCAGGCGCGCAGGCAACGTCCTGGCCTCCCATAGCTGAAGCAGGGTTCCGGGAGCCAGCGGATGCTTTTTGTCCAGGGGAACGGAAGCGGCTCTGGAGGCAATGGCCTCCGCCTTTTTGTAATGGCCGGCGCAGAATTCGGAAACGGCACGGTAAAGGATGGAGCGGAAGTAGGCGTCATCCAGCGCGGGAGGCACATTTTCTGCCTTTTCCCAGGCCAGGCACAGATTTTCAGACTCCTTGAAAGCAGCGGAAGCCCCTTCATAATCACCTGTGCGGAACAGGCAATGGCCCAGCAAATGATGAGCGGACGCGGAAAAGGGGTTGGCGGCCACGGCCCTGCGGGCGGTTTCCACCGTTTCCGGAGAAATGGATGGAGCCACTTCCTCCAGCAGGGCACGCATGAACAGGGCGGCCTGGGAGCCGGGGCGTTCCTTCAGGACGGCTTCCACCACGCGGACGGCTTCCTTCTGCCCTTCTCCGGGGTTGCCCTGCCCGTCAAAGCCGTCCCGCAGGAGCATGGCGTAAAAGAGGGGAGCGTACGGGTCGCGCTTCCAGGTGGAACAGATGGTTTTCCACGCTTCCTGCGCCTTCACGGGGCCATCCATCAGCAGCACGGCCAGGGCATCCGCATAAGCGCGTTCCTGTTCCGGGCAATCCGGACGGAGCGCCAGCTCTTTCATGCGCTTCATGGAATGGACGCGCTGTTCCTGGAAAGCGGGTCCCGCGCCCATCAGGCTCATGCACCTGCCCCAATGGGCCATGAGGCAGTCCGGGTCCAGACGGAGAGCGGCGTCAAATTTAAGGAAAGCCCGCATGTCCCCGAACGTGAGCAGATGCGTCATTCCCTCCAGCACCAGCATTTGCGCGGCGGGAGATGAGGAACCCACCATCATCGGCTCCACGCCGGGCGGCAGCACGGCAGGCTGCGCCGGAACGCCGGCGCGGAAGACGGCTTCCCGCCAGCCGTTCAGGGACGGGCTGTTCATCCAGTACCCGTGTGCCCCGTCCGCGGCGGCGGAAGAACACCCCGCCACGGCGGAGGCCAGCAGGACATGGAGGAAAGAGGCGGCCATACGGAAGAAACGGTTACATCCTGTCCGGAAGCTGGATGCCCAGCAGGCCCAGCCCGTGCTTCAGCGTGCGTGCGGTCAGCTCGCACAGGGCCAGGCGGGAGTGCCGCACCGTCCCTTCCGACTTCAGGACCGGGCACGCCTCATAGAAGGAATGGAAAGCCCTGGCCAGGTCAAACAGGTAGGCGGCCAGCATGTTTGGACGGCAGTCGTCCAGCACCTGCGGCACCACTTCCCCGTAGCGGGCCAGAAGCCGGGCCAGATGGATTTCCGCGTCTTCCGAAAGCTGAATGGGGGCGGACCAGTCCAAAGGCCCGCCGTCCAGCTTGCGGAAGATGGAGCGGACGCGCACGTAGGAGTTCTGGAGGTACGGGGCCGTATCTCCCTGAAGGGCCAGCATCTTGTCCCAGTTGAAAACATAATCCGTCATGCGGTTCTGGGAAAGCTCCGCAAACTTCACGGCGCCTATGCCCACCACTTCCGCCACGCGCTTCTTGTCCTCCTCCGGCATGTCCGGGCTCTTCTCCTCCACCACGCGGGCCGCGCGTTCAATGGCTTCATCCAGCACATCCTGAAGGGAAACCGTATCCCCGGAGCGCGTCTTAAACGGCTTGCGGTCATCCCCCAGAATGGAGCCGAACGCGATGTGCCGGTAGTCCCCGTCCATGCCGCGGCGGCGTTGCGTGGAGAAAATCTGCCTGAAATGCAGGGCCTGCGGGGCGCCCACCACGTACCAGATGGAATCCGCGCCCCACGTCTTGATGCGGTGGTCCAGCGTCGCGAGGTCCGTGGTGGCGTACAGGAAGCCTCCGTCCGCTTTCCGGATAATGCAGGGGTTGGCGCGCCATTCCCCCTTGTCCTGTACAAGGAAGGGGTCTTCATTGAGAGGCACGGAACCGTCGGAAAACACGCAGATGGCGCCGTCGCTCTCCCGGGCCATTCCGGCGGCGATCATGCCGTCCACCAGCGGGGCCAGGGCATCATTGTAAAAGCTTTCCCCCAGCCAGTAATCAAAATGGATGTCAAGCTGGTCGTAAATCTTGGAAAGGCCGGATTTGGAAACTTCCACGCAGCGTTTCCAGATGGCCAGGTTTTCCCCGTCCCCGGCCTGGAGCTTCACCAGTTCCGCCTTGCAGGTATCCAGCAGTTCCGGCTTTTCCTTGCACATCAGGTTCACATCCTTGTACACCCGCAGCAGCTCGTCAATGGGGTTGGCGGCCAGCGCCTGTTCATCCAGAATATTCTTCCAGCCCCACAGAATCATGCCGAACTGGGTCCCCCAGTCACCAATGTGGTTGTCCGTAATCACATGGTGTCCCACGAAGCGGGCCACGCGGGAAAGGGCGTCACCAATGATGGTGGAGCGGATGTGGCCCACATGCATCGGCTTGGCGACGTTAGGAGCGGAAAAGTCAATGACAATGGTTTTGGGGTCCTGCACTTTTTCCACCCCCAGCCGGTCATCCGCCAGCATGGCCAGCAGGCGCGCTGCGTAAAATTCCGGCCTGATGCGGAAATTGATAAATCCGGGCCCGGCAATCTCCAGAGAGCACACGGCATCCTGCCCTATCCGGTCCGCCACCTGCTGGGCGAGCGCACGGGGATTCGTGCGGCACCGCTTGGCAAGCACCATGGCGGCGTTGCTCTGGTAATCCCCGAACCGCAAATCAGCGGAGGGCGTCACCGAGGCGTGAAAATCAGCGGGAAGCTCCTCCCCCAACACCGCTTTTAACGCGGAGGACAACTTTTCTTCAAGAATTCCGGGTATGGTCATGTCTGTCCAGATGAACGGACATTCCACCGCCGTAGTCAAGGCGCAACTGTCATCAAGACATACCTTTTCCGGTAAAAACAACAGGACGGAGATGACATCCCCGTCCCAGCCGGCGAACCGGACGCCCGGCGCCCGAATCCGCCTTTCACTTCAGCGGGCGCTTCCCTAGAAGGAGCGCATTCTGGAAGTCTTCAGCCACGCTTCCAGTTTCCTGGAGGCCCTGGCCTCCCTTTCCCGTTTCTTTTCCGGCACGGACTTTCCGGAGAAAGCCTTCGCCAGAACCGATGCCAGTTTTCTTTTCATTTTCATCTTATTGATATTACAGGTTTTGTTCCTCCGTATGCGGGGCTTTGGGGAATCTTCCCGTGCCCCCCTCCGGGGAACACCTCCTACATACTGTACCAGGTAAGTTTAGTCCATAAGAAAACCAGGCATTCCTTGTCATACTTGATACAATAAGATATAAGACGTTAATCAGAAGAATCTCACCAAACGATACGCTGCCCGGGTTCCAAACAGATCCGCACCCCATGATTTTCCGCTCAGGCGCCGGAAAGGCATTACAGGAAAAGAGCTTCCCGCTTCATTCCCCCCTGAAATCATGTTTCTCCGCTTTCCACAGGAACATGCGCCGGTACAGGTGGTATTCCGTCACGCAGAGGATGGGCATGCCGATGACGCCGATGAACGGCAGCAGGCGAAACAAATGGCGGCACAGGAAAAGCACCACCATCAGGAAGCTTTCCCGGTATACGGTCATGTACAGGGAATACGGATTAATGAGCGTTCTCTTGTACAGGGAGGAAGCCAGCAGCGGCCCCAAAATGGGAATCACCCCCAGCACGACCACGGCAGCGAAGGTCCACCCCCTGCGGCGGCCAATATACGCATCATACCGGTTCACGGACTCCTCCCCCTGGAGCACCGCCCTGCCGCAGGCGGGGCAGCTCTGGTCAAGAGAGGGCTCACGAAGCGGCTGCCCGCAGTAAAAACACCGCCGGTAGCTGCGGAGAACTTCCTCATGCCTTTTCCATCCGGAGGGAGGAACCACGGTGCGCAGCCTGGAATATCCTATCCAGTTCAGGGCGCGTGGGGACGGATTGGACGTGCCGCACTCCGGGCAGTGCAGGCCGCACGGGTACATCATGGAGCCGCACTTGGAACAGAAAATGCGGTGGGCATATTCCCGGCGGCGGCAAAAAATGAAGAAGGCCCAAAGCCCCAGCCCTCCCAGCAGGGCCAGGATAATCGCTATTCCCGGGTACAGAAGGGAATAAGCAACCAGGTATTCCGACCAGGAATGATCCGACTGGTGCATGAGGGATTCCGGACCGATGGGATTTTGCGCCACATCCGGAAGCTGGCTTACATATTTTTCACCCATGTCCCTCAGAGGCCCCGCGGGAAGCCATTGTTGTATGGGGATGGGTTCTTTCATGACTGGACATGCAAAGTTCGCAATAAAAACAGCATTTCCCGGAGGCTGTCAGAAAAACGGCGGCGTTCAGCATAGGATGTCTCCGCCGGAATAGGTAGGGGAAAATAGGCCATGCCGGAAAATTCCGCAGGAAATGGGGAGGAGGCCCTTTTCATCCGACGCTTTTCCGTGTAATATTCCTGACATGCCGACTCTCCGCCAAGCCTCTAAGGACGACATCACGCTGATCCATGAACTGGCCAGCCAGGCTTTTCCGGCCACTTACCGGAACCTCCTTTCCAGAGAGCAGATGGATTTCATGATGGACTGGATGTATTCCCCCGCCAACCTGGAAAAACAGATGGAGGAGGGGCACGTGTACTTTATCGTCTCCCATGAAGGCAAGGACTGCGGCTACCTGTCCGTCCAGCCGGAAGGCCCCGGCGTCTTCCATTTGCAGAAAATCTACGTTCTGCCCGGCTTCCAGGGCCTGCACATCGGAAGCTTTCTGTTCCGCCACGCCATCAGCTACATCAGGAGCATCCATCCGGAACCGTGCCTGATGCGCCTGAATGTGAACCGTTATAACACCCGGGCGGTGGAATTTTATCAGCGCATGGGCATGCGGGAACTGGAACGCGGGGATTTCCACATCGGACACGGGTATTATATGACAGACTACATCATGGGACTGGATATTGCCTGAAACACCTCTCCCTCAGAAAAAACTGTCAAGTCTTTCCTAGCCGGGCGCGGCCCCGGAGCCCGCCCTGCATCGCCAGCATGCCGCATCTGCAGGAATTGCAGGAAAAATTCCAGTCCAAGGGCTTTACCGTCATAGGCAGCCACTGCCAGATTCCGTCCCCCAGGGTCAAACAGTTCCTGGAAGAAAAGAAAATCACTTTCCCCATTTACCAGAGTCTGAGCATTCCGGAGGCCCCCTGCCCGGGCGGACTGCCGCCGCCAGCCTGAAGAAGAGCCTCTCCTCCCTGGCCGCTCCGGAAACTCCCGGAAAATAACCTTTCCCTCAAGCAGCCATTTCCTGCCGGCAGACGTCTAAGGGCGCCTGCTTCTTTTTTCACCGGACACCTTTTTCTTCCTCCCCTCCGGAACCGCCGGAGCAGCCAGAACGGAGCATGTTTCCCTGACAAGGGAGGAGATGGCCCGGTCATCGTCCAGCTCCGTCACCAGGAAATGCGGCCTGGCGCCGGGATAGGGACAGCCCTGCTCCTGTTGCGGAAACATCTTCAACCCCGGCTCCGTTATCTTGACATACAACTGGTTGTCACACACCAAACCGAAGAATGTCCGGCCGCAGTACAATCCGTAGTCCCCAAACATTTTTCTGAAGGAAATATCCCCGGCATGCCGGAGCTGGAAACAAATATACTCTACTACATCCGGGGAAGAAGCCATGCCGAACTCTCTCATGCCTCCCTTACCCGCTGCAAGAAGCAAATGACAGCCGGGAAGGCTGACGGCAGGAACGAGGCATCCCCGTTATTGACGGGAAAAGGCGCAGCATGCCCCACGGAGTCATGACGGACGGCATCCATGCCGCCGCGGCCGCTCCGTAAGAAGATCCTCTCCCGCCCCTGCCCGGCAAGCCACGAACGGCGGCAATTCCGTCCGCACGAAGCCATTCTTATGATTGCCCTGACGAATCTTTTTATTCATGATGCCCATGAACCTTCCATGACCGCCGCGTCCGACATCCTCAGGAAACCAGCCTGCATCTCCCGTCAGGAAGCCCCCTCCCTTATGGAAGGGGCCGGAACCTGCCGGACGGAAGACGGCGATCAAAACACCTCCGCGAGCCGTCCGGAAAGTCATGAAACTACGGGGAAAAACCCGGCGACAGGGAAAAAGAAAGGAGGCAGGTTCCGCCTGTACTGGAAAGAAGAGCCTGTGGAGAAACGGAAAGCTCCCCGACCGCGGAGCGGGCGCGTTATCCTGCTCAACGGAGCCTCCAGCGCGGGAAAAAGCACGCTGGCCCGGAACTTGCGGCTTCTGCTGAAAGAGGAAGCCATGATTTTCTCCATGGACGATTATCTGGCCATGAGCCAGGGAAAGCATGAAACCGCCCTGGATGCCGTCAGGGAATCCGGCCTGCCCTTCATTGAATCTTTCCACGCCGCCATTGCAGAGGCGGCCCGGAAAGGCGCCCTGGTCATCGTGGACCACGTCATCGGCGAATCCCCCCGCTGGATTCAGGACCTCCTGAACCGCCTGGACGGCATCCCCCGCATCCTGGTCAAAGTGGAATGCCGTCAGGATGTTCTGCTGGAGCGCGAGCGGCGCCGCACTGACCGGACCCCAGCCCCGGCCCATGCCCAGCGCCAGCACGCGGGCATCCACCGCCATTTCCCGCATGATTTCTCCATAGACACTTCCGAAGACGCTCCCCGAAAATGCGCCATGCGGCTCATCAGCCTCCTGCCGGGAGAATTCCTGCCCTGATGCCGCGGGAACAGGCGGCAGCCTCCCATTTGGGAAAACGGGCTGTTCCCGCAAACATGCCGGAAAGACATGAATAGGACTTTACAGAACCGCCTTCGTTACGGTAGCCTGTGCCCGCGCTTGTTGCATGGAGAGATGGCAGAGCGGTTTAATGCAGCGGTCTTGAAAACCGCCGTGGGGCAACCCACCGTGGGTTCGAATCCCACTCTCTCCGCCAAACTTCTTTAATGCCGGGCACAAGCCATGCCTGTTTTCGCGGAACAGAAAAAGGCAGACGAATACGGCGACCGCCCCGGCATTCCCGGAACGGCCCTGAGTGTCTTATCAATCCTTCCTCCCGCCTAAGACTCTCCATCCAGTTCCCGGCGGATGTATTCCGCCGTGGGAGAGTCTTTTTTGGCTATCTGTTCCGGCGTGCCTTCCGCCACGATGGTTCCTCCGGCATCGCCGGGGCCGGGGCCCATGTCGATGACGTAGTCCGCTTCCGCCATGATTTCCGTGTTATGTTCAATGACGATGACGGTGTTTCCCTGGTCCGCCAGACGGTGCAACACGTCAATGAGCAGCCGCACATCCCGCGGATGCAGGCCGATGGAGGGTTCTTCAATCAGGTACAGGTCTCCGGGCAGCTCCCTGCCTTTCATCAGGGCGTTCCGGCTGACGCGCCGGCCCTTGATGAGTTCCGTCACCAGCTTGAGCCGCTGGGCCTCCCCGCCGGAAAGCGTGTTGGAGGCCTGCCCCAGCGTCAGATAGCCCAGGCCGGTTTCCGACAGCAGTTTGAGGGGGTCCGAGATGCGGGGCTGGCTTTCAAAAAATTCCGCCGCTTCCGCAAAGTCCATCTGGAGCACGTCCGCAATGGTCTTCCCCTTGTACCTCACGGTCAGGGTGGCGGCGTTGTAGCGTTTGCCCCGGCAGGTCTCGCACGGCACATAGCAGGGGGGCAGGAAGTCCATTTCCAGCTTTTGCATGCCCGTACCCTTGCAGGATTCACAGTTGCCCTGCCCCGTATTGAAGGAGAAGCGGCCGCGGTCAAAGCCCAGCCTGCGGGCGTCAGCCGTCTGCGCGAACAGGGTCCGGATGTCGTCCAGGAAACCCACGTAGGTGGCTGGGGTGGAACGGGGCGTTTTGCCGATGGGGCTCTGGTCCACGCCGTACACCATGCGGATGGAGTCAAAGCCGGAAGAGGTTTTCCATAATTTTCTCTGGTCCCTCGTGAGCTTGTCGCCGATGGCCTGGCGCGCAGCCAGACGGATGGTTCCCGTCATCAGGGAGGTTTTCCCCGCACCGGACACGCCGGTGAGCACCGTCAGCCGTCCCTTGGGAATGGCCGCGTTCACGTCCTTCAGATTGTGCAGGCGGCAGCCCTCCACGCGCAACCACGCGGATTCATCCTTTTTGGAAGGAATCCTGCGCCTTTTCCCGCGGTAGGGGTGCCTGGGCTTATGGTGCAGGGCCGCGCCCGTGACGGAGTCCGGCATGGCGGCCAGTTCCTCAAAGGTGCCCTGGGCCATGATTCTGCCGCCGTGGATGCCGGCTCCCGGCCCCATGTCCACAATATGGTCCGCGCACCTCATGGTATCTTCATCATGTTCCACCACCAGCAGGGTGTTGCCCCGGCGTTTGAGTTCATCCAGCGTGCCCAGCAGCAATTCGTTGTCCCGCGGATGCAGGCCGATGGTCGGTTCATCCAGCACGTACAGCACGCCGCGGAGGTGGGAGCCCAGCTGGGAAGCCAGGCGGATGCGCTGGGTTTCCCCGCCGGAGAGCGTCGTGGCGCTCCGGTCAAGGGAAAGGTAGCCCAGCCCCACCCGCTGGAGAAAGTCGAGGCGCTGCGTGATTTCCGCCACGACGTCACGGGCAATGAGCGCTTCCTCCCGTTCAAATCGCCACCCTTTGACCAGTTCCGCGGCGGCCACGGCAGGCAGGGAGGCAATGTCACCGGGAGTCACGCCCTGAAGCCGCACGGAGCGGGCAAATTCATTCAACCGCACGCCCCGGCAGGCAGGGCAGGTTGTTATTCCCTTGTCATCGTCCGCCTGCCGCGCCAGTTCCCTGTCATATTTCAATTCGGCTTCCAGCAGGGATTGCGCCTGGTCTTCCTTTACTTTCCCCTTGCCGACGATTCCATGCCCGCGGCATACGGGGCACCACCCGCGCGGAGAGTTGAAGGAGAACGTGTACGGTTCCAGTTCCGGGAAGGATTGCCCGCAGGAGGCGCATGCCAGCCTGGTGCCCATCAGTTCCGGGCGGCCGGAACCGGGCGGGAGCACTTGCAGAAACCCTTCCCCCATCTCCAGCGCGGCATGAACCGCCCCGGCAAGCTTTTCCGGCGGCCAGGAGGCCTCCGGCCGTGCAACGACCAGGTCCAGGTCATGGCTGGAATAGCGGTCCAGCGGCTGGAATCCGCTCAGGGGAACCAGTTTGCCGTCCACCCACATTTCCTCATATCCCTTTCCTTCCGCCCAGCGGGCCAGGTCGGCGTAATGCCCCTTGCGCCCCCTGACGAGGGGGGCCAGCAACGCGAGCCCGCCATGTTTTTTCAGATCCCTCGCCACCAGCTCCACCACTTCGGATTCCGACCTTTTGCCCACCGGAACGCCGCACTGCGGGCAATAGGCCTGCCCCAGTTTGGCATACAGCAGACGCATGAATTGCCAGATTTCCGTAACGGTTCCCACGGTGGATTTGGTGCCTCCGCGGGACATGTTCTGTTCAATAGCCACCGTGGGGGGCAATCCGGTCAGGCGGTCAATGTCCGGACTTTCCAGCTGTTCCGTGAATTGCCGGGCGTACGGGGACATGACGTCCATGAAACGCCGCTGCCCTTCCGCGAAAAAGATATCAAAGGCCAGGGAGCTCTTCCCGGAGCCGGAAAGCCCGGTCAGCACGGTCATTTCTCCCCGCGGCACGTCCAGATCCACGTTTTTCAGGTTGTGGTGGCGCGCTCCCCGCAGGGCCATGACGCCTTCCGGTATATCCATGTCCGCGGATTCCGGGACGGCGGCGTCCGTAGGGTCGTAAACGGAAGGGTTGCCTTCCAGCACATCCCTGAGGTATTTGCCCGTATATCCCTTTCCGGCGGCTACAATTTCCTCCGGCGTGCCCGTGGCCACCACATGGCCGCCTCCGGCGCCGCCCTCAGGCCCCAGGTCAATCACGTAGTCCGCGGATTTGATGAACTCCGGGTTGTGTTCGATGACCAGCAGGGTATGCCCCTGTTCCACCAGCTCCCGGAACACGGCCAGCAAAACTTCAATGTCCGCAAAGTGAAGCCCCGTTCCCGGCTCGTCCAGAATCAGCATCTTGGAGCTGTTCGCGCCGGAACCGATCTGGTCCAGCAGGATTTTAGCCAGCTTCAGGCGCTGGTTTTCACCGCCGGAAAGGGTATTCAGAGGCTGCCCCAGGGTCAGGTGCCCCAGCCCTACGCGCTGAAGCACGCCCAGCTTGGAAGCGATGCGGGAGGCTTTGGCCCCTTTTTCCGCGCTGAAGCATTCCAGCGCAGCCGCTACCGTCATGCCGAGCACGTCCGCAATATTCCTGCCGTCACGGTACACGCTCAGCACTTCACTCCCGTACCGGGAGCCGCGGCACAGCGGACACTGCACGAAAATGTCGGAAAGAAACTGCATTTCCACCTTCTCACTCCCCATGCCCATGCAGCGCGGACACCGGCCGTCCCCGCTGTTGAAGGAGAAGAAACCGGGCTTCATGCCGCGCACGCGGGCCGTCTCCGTTTCCGCGAAGAGGGAGCGTATTTCTTCAAAAACTCCGGCATAAACGGCAGGGGTGGAGCGCGGGGTGCGGACGATGGGGCTCTGGTCCACCATCACCACCTCATCCAGATGTTCCCAGCCCTTGATGGACTTGACGCGGGCAGGTTCTTCCTCACATACGGCCCCTTTCTCCACCAGCGCGTTCAGGTAAAGAACATCGTGGGCCAGGGTGCTTTTCCCGGACCCGCTGACGCCTGTCAGGCAAGTGAAGACGCCCAGGGGCACTTTCACGTCCAGTTTGCGCAGGTTATGGCGCGTAGCGCCGGATACGGTCAGAAACCGGCGCGGCTTGCGCCTCTTTTTGGGCACCGCGATGCGTCGCCTGCCGGAAAGAAAAGCCCCCGTCAGGGATTCCGCAATTTCTCCAATCCGGGCAGGCTCCCCGGAATAAACCAGCCTTCCCCCTTCCCGTCCGGAACCGGGGCCCATGTCCACCAGGCAGTCCGCGGCGCGCATGACCGCTTCCTCATGCTCCACCACCACCAGGGTGTTCCCGCGCTTTTTGAGCCGGTTCATGGCGGAAATCAAACGGGACGTATCGCGGGGATGAAGTCCAACGGTAGGTTCATCCAGCACAAACAGCGTATCCGTCAGGGATGCGCCCAGACAGGTGGTCAGGCTCACGCGTTCAATTTCCCCTCCGGACAGGGACCGCGTGGAGCGGTCGGACGTCAGGTAGCCCAATCCCACTTCATTCAGATATTCCAGGCGGCTCCTGAGTTCCGCCACGGCATGTTTCAAGCCGGGGTCTTCATCCGCCCGCGGCGTCACATACCTATCCACCCAGGCCAGCAGTTCATCCATGGGCATGCCGGAAAGTTCCGGCATACTTTTGCCGCCCACCTTGAATTGAAGGGCTTCCGGCCTCAGGCGCAAACCGTGGCAGGAGGGGCATTCCTGATATGTGCGGAAACGGCTCAGATACACCCGCACGTGCATCTTATGCGTGCGGCTTTCCAGATATTTGAAAAAGCCCGCAATGCCGTACCACAGCCCCTGTTCATACATTTCATCCGGGTCATCGCCATCACCGTACAGCAGCCAGTCCCGCTCCCATTGCTTCAAATCCTTCCACGGCACATCCAGACGGACTTTGCGGGCGTTTTTGCGCCAGCCGCGCATCAGGTCCCGCTTGCATTCGGAAAAGACTTTCCCGTCCCCCTCAAAAATATGGATGGCCCCGTCATGAACGCTGAGTTCCGGCTTGATGCACCGGTTGTAGTCAATCGTGATGACGCGCCCGTAGCCGCGGCATTCCGGGCACGCCCCCAGGGGGGAATTGAAAGAAAACAGGCCCGGCCGCGGCTCCATCAGCGGATGCCAGTCCCCGCGGAATTTCAAAACGGACAGCCAGACGCCGTCCACACGGGGAATCACATGGGCCACGCCGCCGCCCAGGCGCATGGCCGTTTCCAGCGCTTCCAGCCTGCGTTCCCTCTGGTCTTCCGTCAGCCTCACGCGGTCCTGAACCACCAGCAGCGGTTCTCCTTCCTCCAGCGTCCAATCCTCATCCTCCAGCCGGAGGGTCTCTCCATGCGCAAAAGCGCGCAAGTACCCCTGTGCCACCAGATTCCTTTTCAACGCGGGAAGATCCACAGATTCGGGCCGCGCCACCTCCAGGCAAACCATCACTTCCGTTCCGGCGGGGAAGTCCGCATGCAGTTTTTCATCAATGGTGCCCGGCGTTTCCGGCTTGATTTCCCGTCCTGTTTCCGGGTCAATGCCCACGGCCAGACGGGCGAAAACAAACTTCCAGTAATCATTCAGCCCCGTCATGGTCCCCACCGTGGAGCGGGATGTCCTGACGGAGTTGCGCTGATGCAGGGCGATGGCCGGAAGAATATTCTCTACGGCGTCCACGTCCGGCTTGTCCATGCGGTCCATGAACTGGCGCACGTACGGGGAAAAAGTTTCCATATAACGCCGCTGGCCTTCCGCGTACAGCGTGTGCATGGCCAGACTTGTTTTCCCCGAGCCGGAAGGTCCCGTCACCACCGTCAGCCGCCCCAGGGGAATATCCACATCCACATTCTGCAAATTATGCTCACGGGCGCCGCGGATGCGGATGCGCCCATCCTCGCAATGACTCATGGAGAAAGAATATTATTAATTTGGAATCATTCCAAGAGAAGCGCCTGTCATGAATCCGGGTTTCCAGCGGCGTCCAGCCAGGTCCAGCCTATTACGTCATCATCGGCACAAATGGAGGGCCGTGCTTGCATTTCTTCCGGCAGCCGCTAGTATTTTTCGATTCTTAGACCGCTGAAAGCGACTCTACCTCGTCAATTTTCAACAAGACAAAGATGATTAAGTGGATTCTAACCAAGATTGTCGGCACTAAAAACCAGCGTGAAGTGCGCCGTCTGCGCCCCATTGTGGAACAAATCGTTTCCATTGAAGAATCATGGAACGGCAAGGGACAGGAATTCCTGCTTGAGAAAACGAAGGAATGGCAGGGGTACCTCCATCGCTTCCTCCCCATGGATCTGCCCCCCGTGCGCATTGTGGAAGCCGCGCCCAGGGAAGAGCTGGAGGAAATAGCCGCCAAACTGAACGCCCGTTTTGAATCCCTGAAAGAAGAATTCGCTTCCCTCCCCACGGTGGAAGCCACCCCCGCCTCCATTGAAGAAGGGAAAGCCGCCTGGAACAACATCACGCCCCAGTTTGACAAGCTGCGCGAACGTTATCTGAACCAGATACTGCCGGAGGCCTTTGCCGCCGTCAAACACGGCGCCCGCCTGCTCTGCGGGGAAGAACGCGATATCTGCGGACAAAAACAGGTTTGGGACATGGTCCACTTTGACGTGCAGCTACTGGGCGGCATTGCCCTGCACCGCGGCTACATTGCGGAAATGGCCACGGGAGAAGGGAAAACGCTTGTCGCCACCCTCCCCGTTTACCTGAACGCCCTGACCGGCATGGGCGTGCATGTGGTGACCGTGAACGATTACCTGGCGCGCCGCGACTCCGAATGGATGGGCATGCTCTTCCAGTTCCTGGGGCTGACTGTCGGCTGCATCCAGAGCATGATGCCCTCCCAGCTCCGCCGGGAGCAATACGCCTGCGACATCACTTACGGCACCAACGCCGAATTCGGCTTCGACTACCTGCGTGACAACGGCATGGCAACCTCCAAGTCCGAACAGGTGCAGCGCGGGCACTACTTCTCCATTGTGGACGAAGTGGACTCCATCCTTATTGACGAGGCCCGCACCCCCCTCATCATTTCCGGCCCCGCGGTCGTCACCCGGGAACAGCAGTATGATACCCTGCGCCCCGCCATTGAGCGCGTGGTGAAGGCCCAGACGGACCTTTGCAACGAACTGATGGCGCAGGCCCTGAAAGCCCAGGAGGAAGGCCGCACGGAAGAAGTGGGCCGCTGCCTGTTCAAAGTAAAAATGGGCCAGCCCCGCCACCGCGCCTTCCTGCGCGCCATGCAGGACCCCGAGCTGCGCCGCATCGTGGAAAAATATGAACTGACCCTTTACCAGGATACCCGCAAGAAGGAACTCTACAAGCTGAAGGAGGAAATGTTCTTCACCGTGGATGAAAAAACCCACGACGCCGACCTGATGGAAAAAGGCAGGGAAGTCATCTCCCCCGGCCATCCGGAAGATTTCGTGCTGCCGGATCTGGGAACCGCCTTCGCGGAAATGGACGAAGACCCGCGCCTGACGGAAAAAGACAAACTGCGCCGCAAAAATGAACTGACCAAACAGCTTGACGAAACGGGAGCGCGCCTGCACACCACCTCCCAGCTGCTGAAGGCCTACTGCATTTACGAAAAAGACGTGGAATACGTCGTCAAGGAAGGCAAGGTCATCATCATCGACCAGAATACGGGCCGCGAAATGCCGGGACGCCGCTGGAGCGACGGTCTGCACCAGGCGGTGGAAGCCAAGGAAGGCGTGGAAGTGGAACGTGAAAACCAGACGTACGCGACCATCACCATCCAGAACTACTTCCGCCTGTACAAAAAACTGGCGGGCATGACCGGCACGGCGGAAACGGAAGCCGCGGAATTCCATGATATTTACAAGCTGGACGTTCTTCCCATCCCGACCAACCGCCCCTGCATCCGCAAGGACCAGAATGACCTCATCTTCAAATCCCGCCGTGAAAAATTCAATGCGGTGGTCAATAAAATCCAGGAACTTCACGACAAAGGCCAGCCCATCCTGATTGGCACGGCCAGCGTGGACGCCTCCGAAACGCTCTCCCGCATGCTCAAGAGGGCCAAAATCCCCCATGAAGTGCTGAACGCCAAAAACCACCAGCGCGAAGCGGAAATCGTGGCGCAGGCCGGCAAGCGCGGAGCCGTCACCGTCTCCACCAACATGGCGGGCCGCGGCACGGACATCAAGCTGGGCGAAGGCGTAGCCGACCTCGGCGGCCTCTTCGTTCTGGGTACGGAACGCCATGAATCCCGCCGCATTGACCGCCAGCTGCGCGGCCGCTGCTCCCGCCAGGGGGACCCCGGCGCCTCACAGTTCTTCATCTCCTTTGAAGACGACCTGATGCGCAACTTCGGCGCGGCGGAACGCATGACCAAGATGATGGAACGCCTGGGCGTAGCCGACGGCGAAGCCTTGGAACACAGTTTCCTGAACAAATCCGTGGAATCCGCCCAGAAACGGGTGGAACAGCGCAACTACATGTGGCGCAAGCACGTGCTGGACTATGACGACGTGATGAACAAGCAGCGCGAAATCGTTTACGGATACCGGAATGAAGTGCTCTCCACGGAAAACCCGCGTGAAATGATTTACGATATTCTGGAAGAAGTAATCGCTACGCGCGCCCATGAATTCCTGGACCCGGATGCGGAAGGCGTCACCCACCCGGACGAATTGCTCGCCTGGATGAACGCATCCTTCCCGCTGGGACTCACGGCAGAGGCTGCCAAACTGGAAGAACGGCCCATAGACGACACCATCGCCTTCCTCACTGACAAGGTCAAGGCTACTTACGAAGACAAGGCCTCCCGCGAACGCCCGGAATACCTGGACCACATGGAACGCCAGATCATCCTGGGGGCCATTGACAAAATGTGGCAGGAACACCTGTACAACATGGACTCCCTGCGGGAAGGCGTGCGCCTCCGCGCCCAGGGGCAGAAAGACCCCCTGGTGGAATACAAATCGGAAGCCTACGATCTCTTCATCACCCTGATGGAAAGCATCAAGGGAGAAGCCATCAGCAACCTCTTCAAGAGCACCACCAACCTGGACGCCTTTGAGGACTTCCTGGCCAGCCTGCCCCAGTTCGAATCTTCCGACGAAAACCAGGAAGGCGGAACCAGCCTGCCTGAAATCGGTTTTGACGGCATGCCTTCGGACCTGCTCTCAGCCCTGAGGGAACAAGTCTCCCGGGTACGTGAACAACAAGCCGCCCAGCAGGCGGAACCGGAACAGGCCCCGGCCGTCATTTCCGACGCCACTACCATTGGGGAAGGTTACAAACCCGCCGTGGCGGAACCCAAACTGGTCATGCCCAAGCGCAAGGTCAGCGTCGTCCTCCGCAGGGAGGAAGCCTCCCAGGCGCCGGCGGCAACGCCCTCCTCCGGAGACGGGGAAGAAACTGCCGTTACTCTGGACTCCCAGGACTTCGCGGAAACCATGGACAACCGGGATTCTGCGGATACCCGCACATTCTAAAAACGCCACGCATCATTTACAGACCGGGGGAAGCGGATATTCCCGTTCCCCCGGCCCCAAACTTCCGGTCCGCCTTGGCTACGCTCCCGCCCAACAAATCCGCCAATGTCCGTTCCGTGCTGGAGTATGTTCCGTACTTCAGGGATAAAATCTTTGCCGTGCATGTGGAACGCCCCCTGGTGGATTCCAGGGAATTGGTGGACGCTTTGCTGGATCTGGACGTACTGCAGGAAATAGGCGTCAGGCCCGTCCTGATTGTGGAAGGGGCGGACGCCTCCGCGCTGTACGAACACACGCGCGTCTGTGAAATGCGTTCCGCCCTGGTGGAAGCGCCGTTGAAAGGCGGCCAGCTTGTCCGGGAAAGAGTCCGGGAAATCCTGGGGCGCCACCAGATTCCCGTGGTGGCTTCCGGCCGTTCCGGCTCTTTTGACCCGGAATCCGTCCATATGGCCTTCAGCCTGGGGGCCTCCAAATACATTGCCCTGCTCAATGACCACAAGGTTCCGTCTCTGGATGGCCGCCCCATTGCCGCCATTCTGGAATCGGAAGTAGCGGGGCTGGCAGGAAACGTAACCCACCGCGAACTGCTTGACCAGGCGGCGGAAGCCTGCCGGGCGGGAATCCCCCGCGTGCATCTGCTGGACGGAAAAATGCGCGGCGTGCTGGTGGAGGAACTCTTCTCTGAAGAAGGCGTAGGCACTATGGTCCACACGGACTCCTACCGGGAAATACGCCCGCTGAAGGAAGAAGACATTCCGGAGCTCCTCTCCATGATCGCCCGTTCCGTGGTGGATTCCAAACTGGTCAACCGGAATTACGAAGACATCGCCGCCAGGATGGACAGTTACTACGTGCTGACCCTGGACGACAGCATCGTGGGCTGCGTTGCCGTTTATCCCTACCCGGAACACCACAGCGCGGAACTGGGCTGCCTGTATATCAAGCACCGCCATGAAGGCCGCGGCTACGGCCGCGCATTATGTGAATTCGCCAAAAGGAAAGCGGAGGAAATGGGCATGGACTTCATCTTCGCCCTCTCCCAAAGCGCCGTCCATTACTTCCGGGACCGCATGCATTACGCGGAATTTTCCCGCGATAGCCTGCCTCCGGAACGTCTGCGCACCCTGGAACTCAGCGGTCGCAAATCCGGGGTTTTTGGCCTCAGATTGAAATAAGAAACCGGCCGCATGCCGCGCGCGCCTTTTTTGAACCTGTTTTCTCTGGAAGGAAAGTAGGCGGTGACAAGCCCATGCTCTTTTTTATGATTCAACTGCAAGACGGGAAAGAAATTTTAGAAAATATCCCTAACTCGCATTCATTACAGAATTGCAACAACTCTTGATATTCCAGAACCAGCGGCCAGGATGGGAATCCTGCACATCTCACCAAATAGCAAACCCCTTAAATCCAATGATTTAAGGGGTTTTGAAAATGGTAGCAGGGAGGTGATTTGAACACCCGACCAAAGGCTTATGAGGTCTTTTTCCTTCTACTCATTATCAATTAGTTATGCGTTTTGTATTTTATTAGTGCATTATAGTGCATAGTTTATAAATATGCTTTGTTTGTGGCAATGTTGGCAATGTGTATGCTACTACGCTATACGCGCGCACAAGCGCGCACGAGAAGCCTTATTTAGTCCTCTTACATTCCCATGATGGCCTGATCCAACCCCGGAAGGGGGGTAAGGAATCTCTTTGCCTGGGGCCGTTCCGATCGGTGCTTGGATGACTGGCGGGGGTATTTTTCTGAAAGTGGAACGGAGTTTTTACGGAACGCAACGCCGTTATTATTAGCATGTTGTAATATAAAAATCCAGCGGAAAACGGAACAGACAGAAAGAGAAAGCGGGGAATAAGGAAAAGGAAAAATAGCATGCCAAGACGACCAACGGAAGACAGTTTGAAAGTGCGGGCTCTGGCGAAAGCTCACGGCAAAACGGAGCGCTGGGCCCGGAAACAGCGGGAAAAGAACACGCCCATGTGGCAAGAATTCTGTGAAGGGAAACAGGTGGTCAGCCCGGCAAAACGGGAAGACGCCCAGGAAAGAACGGATCTGGAAAAAGCAGAACTGATTTGCACGGAAGCCTGGGCCGCATGGCAAGGAATGAACGGATTGCTGAACGCGGCCCTGAAAGATCCCGGCAAGCAGGATATTATTCCGTCCCTAGCCCGCGCCACCAGGGAATCCCGGAAACAATGGGAAGATGCCACCAAGCACCGGGAAGCGCTATTGCGTGCGGCGGGATTATGGATCCCGGTGGAACGGGTCATGGCAATCCGCACACACTTGAAACCTCTTGGATCCGTCATTGAAAAGCTGGAAGTGAACATTGCGGGCCGCCTGTCTCCGGAAAACCGGCATGAATTTTATCAAGCCTTTGAAACCGCCATGCCGGAATGGAACACGGGAATCCGAAAAATGGATGAATATATCACAAGCCTGTTGCCATGCTAGAAGATCTCCTATTTCAGCCACGGGGAAGTGTAGTGGAATGGGTAGAACGGGAATTGAGGCTGCCGCGGGAAACCTCCCCCAATGCGCCGGGCCCCGTGTCCCTGGATCGTCAGCCTTACATGCGGGAACCGCTGGAATGCCTACGTAATACCCGAATTGAACACTTGTATCTGGTTTGGGCAGCCCAAACCGGAAAAACAACGCTGGATCTCCTGGCCCTTGCCTATTTATTGGAACACGATCCCATGCCCTTGCTATGGGCCCTCCCATCCGATAATCTGGCCGCGCCCTTTTCCCGCAACCGCCTTCAGCCGTTTCTGAAAGCAAATCCCTGCCTGTCCCGGCATATCCTCCGGAATCCCGCATCTTTTGCCCCGCTGGAAATGACGCTGGACAATATGCCGATCTACATGACCGGCGTGACCAGCCCGGCCCGTCTGTCATCCCGGCCCATTGCTTACGTTATCCAGGACGAAGAAGCGAAATTTGAACATATCAACAAAAAGGAAGCGCATCCGTCCGCCCTGATCGAAGAACGTACAAAAGCCTTTCCCCGGCGGTTGATCATCCATAGCAGTACACCGAACGTTGAAGATGAACCCTACTGGCAGGGCTACAGCCTGACGGATTGCCGGGAATACTTCATGCCCTGTCCCCATTGCGGGATGTGGATCCGGTTTGAATTCAGCCGGACAACGCTGGTTTGGGACGGAGACAGCCTAGAAGAGATTGAAGCCAGCGCCCGCTATGTCTGCCCGGATTGTTCACGGCCCATTTATGACGCACAAAAAATAGACATGATGCAGGCGGGCGAATGGAGGGCCACCAATGAAGCCGCGCATCCGTCCCGGCGCGGGTATCATTTGAATTCGCTTTATTCCCCTTTCGTCTCCTTTGGTCAGTTTGCCCGTAAATTCGTAGAAAGTTCCCGCGCCCTTCTGGCGCAAATGGAATTGCAGAACTTCCGGAATTCCTGGGAAGCCCTGCCTTACTCAAAATATCAGGTTAAAGTGAAAGATCAGGCTGTGGAAGCCCTGAAAACTACCGCGTACCGTCGGGGAGAAATGCCCCCCGTGGAACCGCTGTACCTGGTGGCCGGCTATGATCCGGGGGAACTACAAACGCATTGGGTTGTTTGCGCCGTGTCAGCCGGCGGGGAATTATGGGTTATCGACTGGGGAACCATCCTAAGTTTCCGGACGGAGGGAGGCCGGAAAGGCGTTGCCGCCCATTTCCCCGGATTGCAGTATCAGGCCGGGGATCAGATCTTTCAGCCGGCGCTGGGATTAGTAGATTCCGGCTGGAGCGCGGAAGCGACCTATACGGAATGCGCCCTGATGCCCGGCCAGCTTTATCCAACAAAAGGATCCGCCGCGGGTTTTGGCGTCTGGAATCGCACGGATTTGAAAACGCATCCGGGCCTTGAACTGTACACCTATCAGGACCGGGCCGCAAAAATCGAACTATACGCCGAACGCATTGCACACGGACGCGGCCCTGGGCTGCACCTTCCGGGGAACGCGGATCTGGATCTGATCAGGGGATTGAGCGGGCAAGTACTAGAAGAGAAACCCGGCAGCCCCAGCCAATGGAAGAAAATTGCCGGAGACCACTATGGCGACTGCGTGAAGCTCTGCATGTTTTCCTGGTGGGTCCTGAAATCATCCGTCCCGGATCCCGAACCGGAAGAAGAGAGAGAAAGAGACGGCGGGGAATAAGGTATGAGCGGATTTTCTCAAGAAAGTTTAGATGCCCTGGCGGAGACTTACAGCCTCCAGGAACTCAAGGCCAAAAGAAAGGAAGTAGCGGACAAGCTACTTGAACTTGACATGATCACATCCGCCAGCGGGGGCGGCGGCAGTAGCTACAGCCGGCAACAACGCATGGACGCGGAAAGCCTACTGGCCGCCCTGAACATGGCGATCAAGGCGAAGACGGGGCAATCTCCGAATCCGGGACAAAGCGTTACTATTGTGGGATTTAAGAATACAGATTATTGACATGAAACGACGCAAGAGAAAATACAAGTTACGCATGAACAAGGCAGATTTGGGCTCCATGCCGGAGGCCCTGAACCAGCCCCGCACCCTACCCCCTCAAATGTTCGGAGGCATCCAGGGCGCCCTGCCCTGGGCTAACGGCATGTTGTACTGGCCCACGCTGGATGACGCCGCGGAAATGGATGATTATGACCGGGCCGCCGTCATGCGGGCCGCCCGTTACCTGTACAAAAATTCAGGAGTAATCCGGAAAGCAGTCCGGGACATTTGGCTATTGCAGGGCTGCCTGATGCCTATTCCTACGACGCAAGATCGGGACTGGAACCGGAAAGCCCGCGCGGCCTTTCTGGCGCGGGTGGCCAGCCCCGCCGCTTTTGACGTTACGGGAAAATTATCCTGGAAAACCATGCAGGCATGGGCCGAAAGGAAAACCAGCATTGACGGCGATTGCCTGTGCGTTCTGGCCCGCGGCCTGGACGGCGGGGGAATGGTGGCCTGGTACAGCGCGCCGAAGATAATCACCCCGCCGGGACTGGGTAAAGAAGACGGCTGGAACCAGGGAGTGAAAACAAACGCACAGGGGCGCCCGGTTGCTTATGGACTGGAAACGGCGCCGGGCCGCTGTATCGTCATCCCCGCCGGCTGTGCCATCCTGTACCAGCGGGATCCGGATCCGGCGGTTCCACGCGGGGAATCAGATCTAATCCACGCCATCCGGCACGGGGTGGATATTGCGGAAATACATGGCTTTACAAAAGCAAGCGTGAAACTGTCCGCCGCCGTGGGATTTGTCGAAACGAAAACGGAGGCAGACAAGGCCCCCGGAATGGCCGCCGCCATTGGGGGCAAAAAGAACCCGGGCTGTGACGAAAAGCCGGAAAATCCGGCGCAATCCTTTGAAGTCGTCACCGGCGGCGGGGCCCGTGTAGTCAGCCTTGCCCCAGGGCGGGATCTGAAAGCCATTTATGACCAGCGGCCATCCCCCAACGTAGCCGCCTTCATCCGCGATTTGCTTGCGGAAATCGCCTACGGCGTGGGACTGGACGCAGAAGTCCTCTATGACATCAACACGTTAGGAAGCGCGGCGGCCCGGCTGATCCTGTCAAAATTGCGGCGCTGGATCGACGAACGGAAAGACGCGCGGGAAGTGTACATGAACCGGATTTACCGGCATATAGTAGCGCTGGAAATGGAGGCGGGGCGCCTCCCCCGCTGTAAAGATCCCGCCTGGGAAAACGTGTCCTGGGTGGGTCAGCGTGATTTGACGATTGATTTAGGCCGTGAAGGGGGCCTGGCAATCAATCTGATCCGGGAAGGACTGGCGGACGCGGACCGCTGGACGCTCGCCACGGAGGGCATGACCGCGGAAAGCATTTTGGACCGCCGGGCGGATTTGTTGCGCCGGGCTCATGAAATTGCCGAATCCTCCGGCATCCCCATCACGGAACTTTTGCCTGGCGCCATCGGCTCCACACATGCGGCCCATGACGTTCACCCAGGCCCGCCTCCGGAAGACGATGAACCGGAAAATGCCGGCAACGGGGAAAAGAGCAAAAGAGACGGCGGGGAAAATATATAGGGAAACCTGTATTATATCATGAATAGAAAAAAAACATACCAGTTGCCCATGCTGACCATGCAAGCCGGAACCTCCGGCGCCGTGGCGGTAGTGGACGTTACCGGGGTTATTGGGTGGGATGACGCCCAATGCCTTGAATTTGCCGATAAGCTGAAAGCCGCCGCCAATCAGGGCGCGTCCAGCATCACCTTGCGCGTCAACTCGCCCGGCGGGGACGTTTTTTCCGCGTTGAGCATGTATGATGCCATCCGGTCATGCAAGATGCCTGTCCGAGCAGAAGTCCATGGCCTGGCCGCCAGCGCGGCAAGCCTGTTGTGCATGGCCGCCGATACGGTAGCCATGAGCGAAAGCGCTAAATTCATGGTGCATCAGCCCTATGCGGGCGTTTGGGGGAACCCGGATGAAATCATGAATTATGCGGCCATGCTGATCAAGGAACGGGAAAAAATGTTCGGCATTTACGGCGAAAAATGCGGGAAATCCTGGGAACAGGTCAGCAATGACCACAAGGCAAGCGTCTATTACAGCGCAGCGGAAGCCATAGCTTACGGCTTTGTGGATGAAGTCATCCATGACGACGAAAGCGCCGGAAACGGTGAGGATGAAGAAGAAAACGCCGGAGACGAAGACGACGAATCCACATCCACCGCGGAAACCGGCAACAATGACGAAGAAAACGACGAAAGCCCTACAGGGGAAGAAGGGGAAGACGAAGACGAGGAAACCGCCCCGGCGGCAGGCATGACCGGAAGCCGCCTGAACCTGAAAAACGCCGCGGGGGCCATCTGCATGCGTATTTTTGGCCTTACGGGATCCGGGAAGAAGAAGGATCCCTTGAAAGCGCTGAAAACGCAGAACAGCCGCCTAGCCGCCATGAACAAGGGCCTGAAGGCCCAAGTGGCGAAGCTGAAAGCCGCCCAGGATCAACAGGCGTCAATCACGGAACAACTGGTGGAAAAACAGGTTACGGCCAGATTGGCGGCCCTGAATATTCCCGCTTCTGATCTACCGTCAGCCACGGAAACCGAAATGACCGCCCCGGCGCAAACGGTAGCCCTGCCCGCCAGCCGGGAAGAATTCATGGCCCTGTCCGTGGATGACCGCCTTGCCGTCACATCCGCCCATCCGGAGGCCGTGAAAAAATGGCTTTGAGCGCGATTGAGATTCCTACGTCCCGGCCCGTCAGACCGGTGAATCAACCAAGAAAGAAATCATACGATGCCAACTCTTTACGGTACAACGCCGGAATTCGGGATCAAAAACAGCGAATCCGGGATCCTTGTCGAAAGCATGAATTTTGACGGGTCCATGGAGAAATACGAACAGAAGGATCATATGGGAAAAGTCATTGGTGTTTACATCATTGACGAAAAATTAGGCTTCAGCATGTCCGGCGCCCTCCCCCTGGGAGGGGATTATACGCTGACCATGGGAAGCACCCTTCTTTTGAACAATACCATTCCGCCCATTTGGAACAACACGCCAAAAGCCACAACGGTATTCATCGAGACTGTCAAGCGCAGCATGACCAACACGGGCCCCGTGAAACTGGACGTAAGTGGAACCGTTTATGCGTTCGGAAGCGCTTCTTCCGAAGAATAACAACATATTAACATTCAACTATTAGAAAACAAAAAACATATGACTATCGCCAATAAAGGAAACAAGCCGTTTAATATGAAGGATCTGTTCCCGGTCACGAATTTGACCGATCAGAAGCCCAGCATGCACATGACGGAAAACACGAACAGCATTGCCGGCCTGGGCTGGAAAACTGTTGCAAGCAAAAGCCTTGCCGCGGTAAGCGAGGTTTTTGCCCCGCTGGACCGTTATACAACGGACTACACGGACGAAATTGTGACTTTTGGGCCAGGGCGGGCCGTCACGCTAACCATTGAAATTGCCAGGGAAGTAGGGGAAGCCCTCAAGAACCCGGAAGATTGGAACGTTTCCGCCGTCAAAACGGATGCCGTCAGCATTGAGTGCAACCGCTACAGCCGCCCGTTCCTGGTCACGTCCTATGACATGGCCGCCGGAAGCCGCCTGGAAGGGAAGCTGAACAAGGCTATTGAAACCGTAGCCAAGGCCGTCCTGAAGGACTTGCACACGCAGATCAAGACCGCCGCGCCGGAAGTAATTTCCGGCGTGACGCTGGAAAGCTTCACGCCGGAATACGTGGCAACCGTGCTTTCCGGACTGATCATCCCGGAAGTGTCCGCCCTGACGGTGAATCCCACCTACCACGCCAAGCTGACGCCTTATAACGCGGACAGCCTGAAATTGGAAACCGGCGTGTACGGGATTGGCGGCATTTACAAGGCTACCGGCCTGGAAGCCCTGTCTGACGATAAAAAAACCATTGGATATATGGGATATGAAAATGCCATCGGCATCATCAGCCGCCAGCCCTTGATTCCCACCGAAAACGGCGCCATTTTCGTTTCCGAACTGGGCAGCGTCGGAGGCATCAAGCTTTACCTGAAACAATGGGTTGTGCCTGGGATGGAAGGGGTTATGCACTCCGTAGAAGCCGCCGTGGGAACCGTTGTGGCCCTGCCGGAAAATCTGCGGTTGTTGAGTACCGCCGCCGCGGCATCCGGAACCGCGTCCGAAAAAGACGCCGGAGAAGAAGACCCCGCGGCATAACCTGTCCGGTATTTGTTGAACTATGGGCCGCCGTCGGAACCGTGCAAACGTCCGGGCGGCGGCCCTTTTTCCGAAATTATCATCAATGAGTGTACGTGAGTTATTAACCGCCGGCGGGAATGACATGATCCGGGAATTGGGGGAACGTGTACGGCTGTTGCGCAAAGGGAACGTGTATGCGGATTGTTACGCCGTTGTTTCCCCCGCCGCCGTGGGGTACACCGTGGAAATTGGAGGCGCGGAAAAACAGGTTACGGCACATTGCATGTTGAGAGCCCATGACCTTCCCAAGCTTCCGCGGGCCGGGGACCGCCTCACCGTTTCCGCCCCGCTGGGGGATCAGCCGGTCATATATTATATTACCACGGTAACGAGCGGCAACACGGATCCTATGATCCACATGGATCTTGCATCATGAAAGTCCGTTCGGAATTCAACATGGCCGGCTTCACCCGGCTTTGCCGGGAACTGGAAGCCGGCGCCCAGGAAGCGGCCCATGAAGCCGCCCTGGACTATGGCCGGATTTTCACCAAAGCGGCTATTGACTGGACGCCGCCTTCAGGCGGGGGAAGAAATGGCGCCCGCGTCCAGGGAGCGGAAGCGAAAAACCGCCAGGAAACGCGGATCCGCTGGGATATTATGGGCTCTGAATTTGCCAAGCCCCGCTATTACCGTTCCCGCGGCCAACTGATGACTTATGACGACGGAGCGCACCATCTTTCCCCGTTCATGCTCGCGCGCCCTAAAGATCCCGTGCTGATTGTGGATCCGCGCACGCACTTGAAACGATTTGGGATGAAACGCGGGCGGAAGGGAATGAAGCTGGACTGGCACGGCCCGCGGGCCTGGACGACAAAACAGGCCCTGACCGCGGAATATAAGCGGCGCCTGGCCCGCGTGGGGCGCATGGCCGCCGGATGGATGGCCGGAGCGGTATTGAGCGGACGGAAAACCGGCATCCCCGCCTGGGTGAAACGCCACGGAACCGGCGGCGGGCGGGCCCGGCTGGTGAACCGCCGTGGAAAGTGGGAAATAATCATTACCAATTCCACGGCCTACCACCCAAATATGAACTTTATTATCAATCAATTACTTGATGAAGTAGTGAAAGCCAAAATACGGAAGCGGGATGAAAAAGTGAAATCATGGCTGCTGAAAAAGGCGCAGCGCACCATGAGGGGATAACCGGAAACATATCATGAAATCATGATACCTATTTTCAAAGCAGGCGATCCTTTAAGCGCAGGAAAATTCAATGCTCTTGGTGACAGCATCCGCCACCTGTCAGAAAACGTCAGCACCGCAGGGGAAATGATGGTTCCGCAGCATTTTGACGCCCTGCCCCTGCCGGAAATGGATTTTGCGGTCCTGTACCGGAAGGACGACGCGGGGGCCTGGGGCTGGTGTTGCCACCAGGGGCGCGTAATTGTTAAAGGAAAAGAATATGTTGTAGGGGAAAAAGAATGGACCCTGATTGCGGGCGATACCTACACCGGGGGGATCAAGCTTGTTGTCACGCTGGATGATGCCGGGGAATTTTCTTCCGGCGTGGTTCAGGAAGGAACCGCCACGGAAGGAAGTGGAACCTCCCTGGAATTTTCGTTGGCTAACATAGGGGATGAACTGGTTTGGCAGCACGCCGGGGGGCCTGTTTATATTATCCGCCCGGACGAAATTGTCATTAAAGCCGGGAAAGGAATTCAGGCGGAGGAAGACGAAGAAGACGGCGCAAACGGAAATAAAATAAAAACATGGAAGATCAGCGCCTTGATTGAAGACGCGAAAGAACCTTCCAGCGCGGACTGTTCGCTGATTTACGAAGAAAAGGAAGACGGCGGGAACGCTGATGGAGATCCTTATAAGCTTAAATTGTTATGTTCTTCTGACGGTTCGGTCAACATTAAGGATGAAGAAGGAAAACTGTCTTTGTCCGCCCAAAAAGTGGAACCTGGGGATGGCCTGGAATGGAAAAAGGACAAGGATCAGAACGGGAATGACATTGATACGCAGATTTTACAGATCAGGATTGATTCAACGGCGGTAGATTCCAAAACGCCGGGGGAAAATGGAAAATGGCCACTGTCTTTGTCAGTTTCTCCGGAGGGTTTGGCCGGGGAACTTGATTTAACGGTAGATACCAGCGTTCATGATTTAGGTGGAGGCGCTAAGGTAGGATTATCCACGGCGGCAGGGGCTCTTTCTCTTATAGTTACTCCTGGGGGCGACGCGGAAGAATTGAGTTTTCGCACCCCTTTGCGGAAAAATGGAAAATATGTGGTGCTGGATTATGAATCAAGTTGGTCTGATGCTGTCAACGGCGTGAAGGCAGGCTTGTTTATCCGGAATAATAAATTGGCTGTGGAGCTGTACGCGGAAACGGAGCCGGATGGCTCTGATAGTCTTATAAGCGATTCCTGGACCGCTCTTGTATGCGACAGCGACCATGCAATACGCCTGCACCGGGACGAAAACGGAAAAATCTATATCCAGCAGGGGGAATGGATTGTGACCTCCAAAATTTATTCACCGATAAATTAAATAAATGAACTACGCAATATTTTTATATCGAGACGATCACCAATGCTTGAAAATATGCATGGAACAAATACGGAGAATAGACCAGGCCGCCCAATTTTATTTATTTGATGACGCGGCGAAGCCTTTATTCCCGGCACAAGTCCCCACAGGAAATGATATATTTTACAAAATCACCTATTTTGCCCGCGGGGGGAACCTGAACGGCCTGGAATGCGTGCGCGGCATGCTGGGGTGCATGCTGGACATCCCAGGGGATGATCCGGTCATCAAGATTGACGCTGATACGTTGCTGATGGATCCGGCGGAAATCACGCGCAGCCTGAAAGACCGCGGAAAGGTGGCGGGAGGGATGCAATGCCGTGTGCCGCTTGCCTGGGCCGGCTGCTGCTACTGGATCACGCGTCCGGCCATCAAAGCCGCGCTGGAATTGCTGTCCCGGCGGGAATGGCCGGAAAATGCCCGTCAGGAATATCCGGAAGACCAGACCATTTCAAAAATTCTGTTATACCTGTACGGATCAGCCGGGGTGGACGTGCTGGAATTCCGGGGCGGGCGGCGTCTGATTGGCGTTCGGACGTGTGATCCGCGCGATCTGGCGGAAATCGCCCGCCTGGCGCGCGGCGGCGTGTGCGCGGTTCATTGCGGGCAAATGGCGTTTTATCATCCTATTGTGGAGCGTGACGGAGGGACGATCCGGGAAGCGTGCGCGCGGATCATGGAAGCCGTGCTGGAAGGGAAGCTGAAAGAGAAAGAGGGGATATAGTTATATGCGTGAAATAACCAATACCACATCCATTGTTTCCGGCGATCTGCCCCAGGCGGAAGTGAACGGTCTGAAAGTCCGGCCTGTCAGCCTGTCAAGCATGGCTATGCTGGAACTCCTGAATAACTCCTGCCTGACGCAACTGAACCGCCGCCGGGAAGGTCCATTGTTGGAAGACGGCGCGGAGCCTGCGGAAAATCCTCCGGAAAAAATGAGCATGTACGCCCTGGCGGAATTTGTCTGGATCCACGCGGCGCCGGAAGAAGACGTGGTGCGGCTGGTGGCCGGCGGCGGTTTTGACGATGCGGCAGCCATCCGCCGGGCCGTCCTGGCCTTTTCCGGAAAAGTGGGTTTTGGCGCGCTGGGGGAAATTGTGGCGGGCATGACGCGCGAAATGAACGCGATCATGTCTGCCCAGGCGGAGGGGATCAAGGATCCGGACGGAGCGCCCTCAAAAAACTAGCGGAGCCGGACGGGTGGGCGGGATTGATTATGATCATGGCCCGCGCGACCGGCTGGACGGAATACTATATCAAGCACATGCCGTTGAAAATCCTGCTCCAATACGTCCATGCGTGGCTGGTCCAGGAAGGCAATGCTACCCGCTGGGCCTATGCGGACCGGGCAAAACAACGTGCCATGCGTTTCCGGATTGCTGAAATCATCGAACAGGACAATTCATTTTTAGCTACTTATGGCGATTGAACAAGTACAGCGCAGTTATTGCGTAGTCAATAAAGGGAAAGGGGAGCCTGTCTCCGGGGGCTATACGGAAGAAACCTGGGAAGGAACCTGGGCTGAAATGTGCGCCTATGCGGACCGCCAATCAGCCGCCGGCGGGGATTTGTGGAATATCACAGCCACCGTTACCCGGAAAGCCGGGGATTTTGCGGAATGCCGGGTGCGCCGCCAGGCCATGGACGGGAAAGAAGAGGAAGAATTTGAAATGCCGGGAAGCACCCGTGAAAGCCCGCAGTATTCCCTTTCCGTGACTTGCGTGCCGCAGCCCATTTTAACGCACACCCTTGCGGAAAGCTATTCCGGGGAAACGCTGGACGCCCTGAAAAGGCTGGTGAACGGGGGCTGCATGGGGTCTTTGGTGGACGTAACCAAAGACGGGCAGCCATTGCAGCAAAAAACCATCAGAAGCATTCTTGGGGATGATAACAGTAAATTGATTGAAAAGATAAAAAAGGGCGTCACGAGCTTTTACAGCCCGCAAATTGTGCTGCAAGCCCGTTACAAAGTAACGGATCCCGGAACGATCAATTATCAGAAAGCATGCACGATTGCCGCGCCGCCGGGCCCGTTTGAATCCCCGTCCGGAAAATTCAACTGGCTGTGTATGGGGACGTCCGTGGAAGGATCCGGGAAGGAATGGCAAGTGACGGATTCCTACATGCTTTCCGGTCCGGACGGCTGGGACGAAGACATCTACGGCAAATAAACCATGAATACCGAAATTGTTGCACAAATTATTGCGGAGGCGCTTCAGGAACGCCCGGAATTCGCCGGCGTGCCTGTCTGGGAACCAACGGACGGCGAGAAGGAAGGGGACAAGGCCCTTCTGGTGAATGTAACTGGCGCGGATGAAATCATTTCCGGAAATTTCACCTACCAAATTTCCGGTGAAATCATGTACCGGCAACGGTACGCGGAAGCGGAGCCCGCCGCCCTGGCGCTGGACGTAACTGCCTTTTCCCGCGCCTGCGCGGAAGTCATGGCCGCGCTTGCCGGACGCCGGAACGGCCAGGACGCGCCCGCCGCCTGGGCAGTCCTGGGGGCGTCATCATCCCCCGCGCTTGCCGGCACATCGGAAACGTTCATGGTTTATAAGTGCAGTTACGAATTATTCATTCAATTTTAACAAATTATCAATATTATGCCGGATAAAAAAAACGAAGACGGCGGCGCCATCCTGACGCCGGAAGATTTTGACAGCACGCGCAACACGGAACTTGCCGCGTGCCTGATCACATTGGGGTTCCCCCTCCTGAACAACACGCCGGGCTTTTCCCGCGTGATTGGCGAAGGGATCGCCGGGCCCGGCGGGGCTGTCACCTGGTGGTTTGGGAAACGCAACCGGGATGGGAAATACACCATGGGAGAAGTGCTTTCGCGCTGGGAAGATTGGAACTGGCTGAACGATCCGAACAACCTTGATCCTCTGGCCTATATCATCACGGGCTTTCATAACAAGCGGAGGCTGGTGGATGAAGTGAAAAAGCGGGAAGTCATGGTGCTTGTGCAATCCGGCGCCCGCCATGCCCTGTTTTCCAAAAACTGTTCCCGTTCCACCCTGGACCGGGTAGAGCGATTCATGGGATTTTAACCGTTTGAAGCAATGTCTGACGTAACTGTGACGCTGGGAGCGGATGCCGCTGAATTCAAGCAGGCATTGACGGAAATTCAGAAATCCGTGGATTCCCTGGTGAATTCCACCACGGCTAAAACAGCGCAGCTTGGCCTTGCGTTTTCCGGCGTGAAAGACATGGTTTCCACGGCCTTTGCCGCTATTGACGGAGCTGTTCAAAAGGCTTTTGATTTTGTCGCGCCGTCTGCGGCCATCCAACGCGTGGAACGGGAATTGACGGGCCTGACGGGAAGCGCGGATGAAGCAAAGCGCATCCTTGAAACCATCAACGAATGGGCCCTGACCTCCCAATATACCCCCACGGAAATGTTCAAAAACGCCGCCCAGTTAATCCGCGGCGGCATTTCCGAAAGTTTCGCGCCTGATCTGGTCCGTCAACTTGCCACGATCGCCCAGGGGGACCAAAGCAAAATGAATGCCCTGGTGGCCGCCATGGTCAAGGGTTCCGGGGGGCTGAAAGGTTTTAATTCTGAAATCATGGAGGCATTCAACGCCGCCCAGGTGGATCTGATGGGAGCCATGGAAAAAACGTCCGGCCTGTCCGGCTATGCCCTTCAGGAGAAACTGAAAGCCGGGATTGGATTTGACGACGTGGCCGCCGCCATCCGGGAACTTGCCAAGGAAGACGGCCCCCTGAAAGACGCGGAAAAGGAAGTGGGGGAAAGCTGGGAAGGGTTGCTGAAACGGGCGGAAAACGCCTGGGGCAACCTGCAGGAAAATTTTGGAGCCGGCTTGCTGGGGCCGTTAAGCGCCCTTTTGGAGCAAGTGGACGCCCGGCTGGCGGAATGGGGGGATGGCGCCGCGGAATGGGGGCAAAAAGCGGGGGATCTCCTGTTCCGGGCCGCTGATGCCGCCATGGCGTTAGGCGAGGCGGTAGGGCCCGCCCTGGCCCTCATTGCGGACAATGCGGATCATGTCTCTACAGCTGTTCTTGGGATTGGAGCGGCGTTTCTCACGTCCCGGTCTCAAATGGTGGCCGCCATGGCGCAGACAAAGGGCAGCCTGACGTCCATGTCCTCCTGGGTATTGCTCGCCAAAGGCAGCTGGGCGGGATTGTGGAATGCCATCCGGACGGGCGCCGCCACGGCGGCGGGCGTGGTCCGCGCCGCAGCGGCGGGAATCGCGGCATCTGTCCGCGCTGCCATGGTCGCCATCAAGGGCGCCATTATTTCAACGGGGGTAGGTTTGGCCGTGGTGGCGATTGGTGAAGGGATCTCTTACATTTACCGGCAGCTTTCCGGAGCGCCGGCAGCCCCAGCCGGCGGGGAGCATGACCAGGAAGCCCGCACCCGTGCGGGCGATCGCGTGAGAAAAGGACAATTTCTTGATAATGAATGGAGAGCGTATGAAGAAGGCATGAAAAATGCCAACACGGAAACGGATGTGGACGCCGTGGGGAACAGGATCTTGAACAATTTGCGCCGTGCGGAAGAAGAACTGGAATATGTCGCCAAGACCGCCGGCGAAGAATCGGAGGAATGGAAGGATCAGGCCGCCGTGGTGGGGAGCCTGACGGATCTTTACACCCTTTATCAATCGTCCCGTGAAGAAGCCCTGGCCCGGATCCGGGAACAGGCCGCCGCGGAAAAACGCCTGGCAGAACTTGCCAAGGAACGGGAAAAGGCGGAAAGGGAAGCGGAGCAGAACCGGAAGAAACTCCGGGAACTGGAAGCCTCCTGGCTGAAAAGCGAATCTGACCGTACCTATAAGAAAAAGAGCCTCCGGGAACGCGGGGAATGGCTGGACCGGGAAGCCCGCGGCATGGGTTCCGAGCCCGGCATGGCCGGCATCACGTCCCGCATTGCCGAATTGTCCCGGCAGGAACCTACGGATGCCGTGATGAATCAAATTAAGGCCCTGGACGATTTGAGGAAAAAATATGCAGAACTGTCTGACGCCAGAAAAGATTATGAAAAAATGGAATCCGGGGCGCGCCGGAATCAGGAGTTAATGGCCGCGGAAATAGCTGGGCTTGATCAACGGGCGCAAAAGATCCGGGATGAAATAGCCCTGCGGGAAAAAACGAAAAGCTACCAGGACGCCGGCATGGATGAAAAGGACGCCGCTGAAATGGCCCGGCGCGACGTAGCGCTTGAACGGATCCAGACCAGGCAGAAATCCCTGGGAGACGGCCCCGGCCTGAATGACATTATCAAACAAAGCGGCGTTGAGGTAGGCAACGGCGGAAAGAGCCTGGGCCTGTCATCCTCGCTCCTGTCGGCAACGGAAAAGCAAACATTTACGTTGAAGGAAATACAAAGGATTCTTGAAACCTGGAAGCCCGGCCAGATCGTCCTGGCCGAATAAGGGCAAAAGAGACGGAGGGGATATAGTTATATGCAAGAACCCGCTACATTCAATTTTTCCGCCACGGCACATGTTCCGGGGGAGCTGGTTTTGACGCTTGATCCGCCGGAGGAAGTGGATCTGGCCGGCTGCACGGTCCGCGCCGCCGTTGCTATGTCCGGCGGCTGTGTCCGGCTGCTGGATTGCAGCGCCGTCAATCCCGAAAATATTGTTGCCATCAATTTTCCCGGACTTTCCGCCGGATGGGCTTTTTATGACGTGTTCCTGACCTTCCCAGGAGGTGCGGAAATGCCGCTCCTGAAGGGGGAAATAGATATTGCCCAACGTGTCACGCCGGCGGATCCGCAACAGCGTGCAGAATGGTACGTAACGGCCACCCTGCCCGGCGCGGAAACAGGCCGGGTGGAAATTATTTTGGGACAAGGCCCCCGTGGCCCCCAAGGGCGGCCAGGGGACAAAGGAGAACCGGGAACCCTGGAATCCAACGTTGGCGATGTGGACATTGGAGGGGCCCTGACCGCTGAATCGGCTGCCATCAACGGGCCATTGATCGCTGGGATACCGGATGGCACCGTTAGCGCGGGGACTTGTAATCAGATTTACGGCATCACGAGATTTTGGCAGTCCCTTGATGTTCGGGACGGGGGATGGTGGCGCGGAACAATAATGTACGAATCGGGCATGCTTAACATTGCACAAGGGGCAAGCCTGAACTGTATTGGCCCCGCAACTGTTGCAAGCACACTTAACGCCAACGGCGGCATCAATATTCCGCTTGCCGTGGGAGCGCCAACAGCCACGGGGGGAGTTAATCGCCTGTACGCCGCTGGACTGGCCGGCGTGACGGGCCTCTTTACCCTGCCGGCTTATCTGGACACGGGCGCGGTGACGGCGACGGGGACGGCGGCAACTACCGTTCTCATCCCCGGACAGTATGCACAGACGAACGTGCGTGCCGGGACGCACAGCACGATTGTGCATTATTTTGCAGGGCCCAAGGGACAATGGAATTATTCCAGTTTTGCGGGTTTTGCCGTCCCATGGCAAATAACGAATGCAGGGAAATTGACCGTGAGCATTGGGCGGGGGACAAAGCTGGTGCGGAAAGATTTAACGCTGGATTCTTACAGCATCATCCCCGGAAATGATCTGGCCTATAATACCGGCGAAATTCTGGATATTACGTTTGACAATGCGCGCGATACGGCGCGCGGCGGGTATGTCGTCCGCGTTCGGGAAATCTACGCAGCCGAGACCGCGCGGATCTGGAAGGTAAAGACTACAACCAGCTTTATTCCCTCAACCAATAACGAACCTATCCCTTATATTGTCAACAAGGTTATTTATCAGCAATATGCCCCCCGATCGTACAATGCCGTGGATTATGGGGACGCCTATGGCTCATTGTATTTGCTGACAGGCGGGGGAAGCAGTCAGCAACTTTGGAAGATTGCCGCGGTGCGCGGCGTGACCACCTTTGAAACGGGCACGGGGTTTTCCTCCATTGTGACAGATATACCGGGAATTTCCGGTGGATCTGTCAACGTGTTTGTTGGGGCGGCGGAGCGCACCAACTACCAGCCGGGGAATGAGAACCCGGTTTATTACGCTCTGGAAGCTCTGGCTGTCAATGCCATTGAATCCGAAGAAACGGCTGATTTTGAAGATATTAACATTCCGATAGAATGAATAACGCAGAAATACAGATTCAGTTCCCCAAGCCGGGCAACTGGCAGGAATTCATCTTGACGCCCATTTACCATGCCGCGGGCGGTTATAGACCTCCGGCCCGCTATACAGCGGACGAGATACCCGCGGAACAGGCCCCGGCAATGCAGGCCGTCGTTGCCGCTCTGGTGGGCATGGGTGAGGACTGGCAGGCGGTGCAGGTGTGGGCCAGACTGACGAAATTTTACGCTCCGGAAATGGAGAATCCCATGAGGGAGGGGGAAGCGGTGGAACTGACTGTTGAGGCCGTCAATGCCCAGGGAGGGCGCAGAATGTTCACGTCCCGTGACTATCCCGAATTTACGACTGCTTCACCCGCCGCTGTGGAGTTTTTCAAGTTTTTCACTACTAATCAATAACAACATAATCATATGACTACTAATAATCAATGCAATCATGCCGAGGCTATCGCCAAGGATTTTTATAGGGTAGTTTCCGAGGATAACGGCAGCGGCTGGAAGTCCTGGGAAGATTTAACCGATTCACAGCGGGAAGCGTTTGTGCGATTGGCGCAGCAAGCCCTGCCCATTATCGGCAGGCACGCACTTTGTGATGTCCGGGACTACCTGGGCAAGGCATCTGGCACGTCCACTTGGTGGAAAAAGGTTCTGCTGGGCTTGGCCTACGCCGCTGTTGGTGCTCTTGGTTTTTCCCTGTTCCAGGGCTGCGGTCATTCCGTTGACGTAACGCCAGAAAAGACGGTGGTCTGTAAGGGCAGCTCCTGTCTGGTGCTCGAACCGGGGCATATCTCCTACAGTCAGGCCCAGCCGGAAACGGACGTTCCGCCCGTCGTTCAATCCCTGAAAAAGTGAAGCCATGACCGGATCTGTTGTCAACGCGGGCCTGCTGGGGGCTAATGCCCTGTCCGTGATTGCGTCCGTCACGTCAGGCAACCCGTTTTTGGAGTACATTCAAAACGGGGCGAGCGTGGCCGCGGTCATGGGAATTTTTCTGTGGCGGGAAATGAAACGGGCGGAACGTTATGAGCGGCTTTATGACGAAGAACGCAAAAAACGCATTGATGCGGAAAATAAATGTTCCGGCTGTGAGTTCGTCCGCAAGGCGCATGAAGAATTCCTGGACAACAGGGACTAGTTTCAACTGTAAAGTTTTTCTTACAAGTTCCAACCTTTTAACAATTAAATAATTATATGATTATCAAAGAATATCAGGAATTCAAACCCGTTCAGCGCGCCCTGGGGCTGAAGGCGGATGGGATGCCGGGGCCTAAAACGCTGGCCGCTGTAGCTCTGAAATTGCGCTGTCATGAAATATGGTCCGCGGTCCAGGCCGCCGTGAACGTGACGCCTGACGGCATCCCCGGCCCTGCCACGGCCCGCGGCATTGCCGCCGCCCTGGATATTGCCCTGCCCCGGTCCTGGCCTGACCAGGCAACCGTCCGTGCCGGGCTTTCCATTTTTGGCCGTGCAGGAGATGAAAGCAACCTTGTTTCCCTTGTCCCCCCTTATCCTTTATATTATGAGGGAAGGCCCGTGAAAACGATCCGCGTGCATCAGGCGATTGCCCAGGACGTTCAGGCGGCCCTGGCGGAAGTCCTGGCCGCATATGGCCTGGACCGGATCCGCGCGCTCCGCCTGGACCAGTATGGCGGATCCTACAATGACCGCAGCACGGCGGGCGGCAAAAGCAAGAGCATGCACGCCTGGGGGATTGCCCTGGACTTTGACCCGGAACGGAACAGTTATTCCTGCAAAGCCCCCCATGCCGGGCTTTCCCGTCCGGAGTGTGAAGAGTGGTGGCAGATTTGGGAAGCCCATGGAGCCGTTTCCCTGGGCCGCGAACGGGATTATGACTGGATGCACCTTCAGTTTGCCCGGCTGTGAAATAATAATCTTTTGAGCGTCAAAAAATTATATATAAAAACATCTTGCGGAAAGTTCCGTTTTTCTGTATATTGGCCTCGCCGGTTGATCCGGAGCGGCAGGGAATGAACCCCGCCGTTAATAGAAAGGATTAAATCATGACTTGATCAAATACAGCGACCTAATACAACGGCTGATTGAGCTTCTTATAGTTCTGTTCAGCTGACAAAAAGGCCCCGGCTGCTGGAACAGCCGGGGCCGATGTTTTAGAAAGGAATCAATGATTGACTACATTGACCTAATACGCCTTTACTATGCCCTTTCCTGCGGATTTGTCAAGCAAGCGTTTGTCATGCGTGATCAGCGGCGTTATCTGGTTAAGACGGCTTCCGGATTCCGTTCCAGAATCTCCAGAAGTTTAGCAGCCGCTCCTGATGGGGTACGTTCCCCGCTTTCCCATTTTTTCAGGGTGGATATGGAGGTTCCCAGGAGTGCGGCAAATTCTTTCTGGCCCATGTCCAGGGATTGCCGCAGTTTGGCAACCTTGTTTTTTGCAATCCAATTCCGCCGGGATCCCGGAACAACCACCCGGATCCCCCTGGCGGGAAGATCATCCCCCAGAGCGTCCAGTAAAGCTTCTTCCGCCTGATCCAGTTCGGCATTGACTTCTTCCACGGTTTGACCGCTTACGCAGGGATAAGGGGTAAGCTCCGGGAGTTTCCCCAGATATTTCCCGTCCTCGTCGGACCAGTAAATGATTCTCGTGTAGTGTGCTTTTGTTTTCATCATATATCTTACTAATTTTTTGTCAGGGATGAGAGTGGAGGAAGGGTTATTCACCCTTCCTTTGTTTTTTGGCTTGCTCTGTCATGCGTTTCACGGCTTTTTCCTGGTAGTGGTCGGCATCGTCCCCCAGTTGTCCGCTAAGGACCCATGACAGGGAACCCAGCTTGAACACCCGGTGGGAGCCTTTACCGGGGAATTCTTTGAAACCCGCTTTCAGAAGGTCTTGCCTTAACTCTCTTCTCTTACGTGGCATGCGCGGATATTACCACATTGTGTTCTTTTTAGCAAGCAAAAAGTGTACTTTGTGAACATTTTTTATATTCATCGTAAAAAAACCCCGGCTGTTCCAGCAGCCGGGGCCGATTGTTTAGAAGGTGAACATGTGATGTTCGGCAATCAATACGCTTTTACTGTGCCCTTTCTTCCGGATTTGTCAAGCTGATTGCGTTCCAGCACTTCCGGGAGTTTGCCCGGTACTCTTACAAGGTACTTCATATGATCTATAAAAGAATCTCCACATTCCAATGTGTCTTGGAAAATTAGAATATTTTTCTCATTCGCAAAAATATCATTTAATTTTTTTTCAAAAAAATCTTCATCATCAAGTTGCCTTTCCAACACGCGATATTCTTCCTTAAAAGAGACACATCCCATTACTTGGAGCACGTATTTTTGAGTATCAAGAAGATTTTCAAAAATCATTTCAATGTAAAATTTCTTATTTTCGTCATTAAGCATATCCGTATTCCGAATACGCCTTATAAAAGAATAAAATTTATGCACCCAAGGAAGAAGATCATTATATATTTTTTCAAACATTTTCCAGTTGGCATCATACTCAGATTGTTGTTCTTCATTCAAAGAGTATAAGCTATCTGCAATGTTATCACATCTTACTATTTTCGCACAAGAATAAATACAATCGGCTATTTTTGATATAGCCTCCAATCCATTTTTATTTTCAAAATGTATGCTATCACTTAAATAATTCAGATATTCCAGCTGTTTGAAAAAGAAACTATCAAACTGCTGAATTTTCATTAATCTGTTTTGGGCTTCAAATTCATCCGCCTGCCTTTTTTGCTCAGCGCGTTGCCTCTGCATTTCCTCCCTCTGCAATCTCAGTTCTTCACGTTGCAGAGCCAAATCCTTTCTTTGTAAGAGAATCGTGACAATAAGACCTATGAACGCAAGAGCAGTAAAAAAAGTATTGAGAATGTTGAATGCATCTCCAACTTCATCAAGATTTTCTGATAAAAAATCTGCCCATATATAAAAGATGACAAACAGCAATAAAATGATGATGAAGATATAACGTAGAGTTTTATTCCTCTTGCATGTGCGGATGAATCGCAGCCATACCGCTTGTTCGTCCCTGGATGCCGCTCTTGCCCGCTTAAAAGAATGTAAGTCCGTGCGCATATTGCTTGCGTGATAGCATGCTTTTTCTGTTTTTAATTTCTTGAAACGAACCATGCTATTTATTTTCAATAAATTATTTTTACATAACGCCATGTGACCACATCTTCCAACTTCTCAACTTTTTCAGTTCTGCATACGCATTGCCATCAGTCAATCTTCTATATTGTTTTAAATATTTTTCTAAACCAATAGCATATTCTTTTTGGATATACGGCATTACATTGCTTTTATCAAATTTTTCTCTGATATTAGAAAATTCCTGATCCATTTTTTCTGGAGAAATATTTAAAATATCACCATATACTGTATTATAATAAAACAAAACTTTACTATCAGTAGCCTGTCGTATTCTTTGTTTTATATAAATCTGCTGTTCTCGAACACGTTGCGCGACTTTAAAGAAATCATCAATTCTTTCAAAATCCTCTGATGAAAGAAGACCAGCCATTAGGTAAGAATATTTATCCCATTGATTCTCATCATATATTAAATCAGAATAATGAAATTCTTTCTCTTGAATAACTCTATTTATTAAACATTCTGAAGACAGATACTCAATATTTTTTTCTATATTTTTTATTTGAAGGGTGAGAATAGTTGCTGCTTTAGACATATTTTTTATTTTACTGTCATTATATGTCCACCACGTAATAAAAGCGGCAAAAAGTAAGATAAAATTCTGAACAAAATCGGACTTAAAAATAACCGACAAAATCAGGAAGGTAAAGGAACCCAAAATTATAAATAATAATTTCATGACGAATTTTTAATACATTTTCTCTCTTATTATATACACAAACAAAAGATATAATTATATAAAATCATGATTAAAATATAACAATTAATTCATTTTCAACATTTGTTGACTAGCTTTCCGGAAGGCCTTTTCCTCATTCTCATAAAGAAGGAATTTGAGGGCAGGTATTCTTTCTCCATCCATTTCAACATGTCCGTTTGGAATCGCTTTTATTTTTAACAACGTGTCTTTTGTGATGCCCTTTTTCGGAATTCCTAAAACAATATATTTGACGCTTGTATGTTCATAGACACAATTCCCATCATAATAAGAATAAGGATGTACCAGGATTCCATTCTTATAAGTTCCATATACGGCCAGCTGATAGTATTCGGAACGGTTTAATTCATTCAAGAAGCCACGCAATTTTTCCTTTGTCTGTTCTTTTTCCTCAGCCTGTTTTTTCTTTTTTTCCAATGCTTTCTCTTTCAGGGCTTCCATCTTAGCCGTTTCCCTGGAAATGATATCCGGGGTGATGCCGAGCGCTGTTTGATGTTCCGGAGCCAGTTTTGATACAGGAATGCTTTTCGTCCCTTCGTCATGACTGATTTTTGCCGTCAGGCCGCCTTTATAAGAAATGGTAGCGTTCTTGTAAGTGTCATTACCGATCGTCAATGTTGGAATAGTCACATTTCCTGCAACGGCGGGAAGAACCAGACAGGACGCTATCAGTATAGAAAACAGATCTTTTGTCATGCGTTCGTGATAGCATAATATGCCGTTTTCTGTCCAGAAATAACATTTTTCTGCGGTTTTTGGTTGACAACAGGAAAGAAGACCGTTAATGAAAAATAGTTATGATTACGGTGACTTTGCCATTTGATGAAAATGATCCCATGTTTGCGCGGAATTGCGGGAGCCGGAAAACGGATGTCTATTTATTTGAGATCGCCGGGTATGCGCTAGCCTGTGACATGGGCGGCATTACTCCTGATGCGGAACATATTCCTGATACCATGAAGGGATTGACGCGCGTCAGAAAAGAAGAAGGAGCATCAAACGTCTTATTTGCCCTGAAGGAAGGAAAAACCGCACGGGAAATTGGGGAGCTTGCTCTTGACATGATCAAGAAGCGGAATGTCATTGAGACGGAAACGGAATATTTATTCTATTATAACCATTTATGGGTCAACATGCTTCGGAATTTCTTCGTTTTCGCCGGTGAAGAAAGCGCGACACGGGAAAACATGTCTTATTTGGCTCAATTCTTACCGGACGAAAAATTTGCATGGCATCCTTTCAACGCAATGCGGCGCATGTTCACCGCGTATTTTGAGAATGAAGAGAACCGTTTGCGGCTTCTGCTTTTTCTTAGATCCCTGTGCCGCGGGGCTGTGCTTGCACTTTCTTCTTACCATGTGGAAAAACAGCTTCAGGGGAACTATGAAGAAGAAAATTTCCCGGCGTTCAAGCGTACATGGTGCCAATTTACGGGCAAGTCATCAACAGGACCGCGAAAGAACCTTGAAAAGATTGTGGAGATGTTGGGCGGCGGGGTTGTCGGGAAAGGTGCCCGTCCTGATTTGCTGATCTGGTGTGAAGAAGGGTCTCCCGCTTACAAATATGATAAGATTGGCGGGAAGCTTGCTCATGCCTTTGAACCCGATTCAGGTACGCTTGTCATTCCAGAAGAAGTTTTCTGGAAGGAAGTAGAAAAGGAAACAGGAAAGACTAAGGATCGGATTCTGGAAGAGGTTAAGGGATAACTAAAAAATTTGAAAAGGCCGGCTCCTTCCCTGGGTGCCGGCCTTTTTATTCAAACCAGAAGGTTTTTAACGACGTCTACAAGGGATAGATGCATGAGCATCTAACACGGAAACAGTCCATTCATTGACTGTAAGACCGTGAAGTTCTGCTTCCGATTTGAATTTTTCCCACTGTGAGGGATGAATGCGCACTCTAATTTCAGCGGGTGCCTCTGGAGCGGTATATCCGCAATCTTTCATAATTAGTTCAAAAAATTTAACCCTAGACGCAGGAATGGGGACTTTAGAAAGCCATTTGTCAATCTGGCTTTTTTTGACTCCGCTCCGTCTGGCTAGCTCTTCCCTGGTCATTCTGGTTGCCTTCAAGAAGTCCTTGAGCCTAGTCTTGATGTCATCCATGCGCGCATTTTTCCTAATAGGGTAAAACTGACAAGCTTTTTCTGGATATTTTACCCTTTAGGGAAAATATTATTGCGAACCATTACCTTGTGGGGTAATTTCCGATTTGTTAGAAGAAATTACCAAGTTATGGACGACATAAACCAAACCAACAATATTTATTCATCATCTTTAGGTCGCGGCATAGGTGGCGTAGAATCAACTACTGATTGCAGCAAATCCCTAACGTATTTTTCTGCTGCAACATGGTCTTTTGGATCTATATCCGGTGGTAAAAGCATTTCCCATTCTTCCGGAGTAAGCCGCACAGGAAAAGTTATCACAGCATCATAATTGATAGGAGAAGAAGATCCGACAGACCAAGATTCTTCCATAAGCTTTTTTATATATGCCACTTTTGCTGGTGGTATATCACGAGTAGGAGCCAGCCAGCAATCTACCGTACTCTTTGCAACGAAGCATTTTTCAGCAAGCCATTTTCTGTTTTTTCCAATGCGCTTCAGCCAATCCTTTATTTCCTGAACCGAATAATCCATGCAGTCTTATTAGCAAAATGCTAATGAAACCGCAAGCACAAAAATATTTTTTATCATACGCGATAATTTTTTGTTGACGGTTTACTGCGGTAACGATAAATATCTATTCATCATGAGCACAGAATATTATACAAATGATAAATTAGAACTCCAAATTCCAGTTCTTCAGTATGGCAAACTTGCTATACAGGCGGCACAACAAGGGGTGGATATTTCAAAACTAATCATCCGTAAAGCGGCAGACCGCCGGAAGGGAGAAAATTATCACTCCACGGCAGCATTGCCCCCTGTCCCGGCCCCTGAGCCCGTAACATGCCCGGCGCCGGCAATGTTCCCCACTCCCGCCCCCGTAGTGGTCAACGGCGCGGATCCTGACCTGAATTTGAGGTAATAAAGAGATGAATCACTCTTCCGTCAGCAAACGGGCAACCGCCGCCGTCAATCCTTCCGGGGTAAGCTTTTTAAGTGCTGCAAGCCCGGCGGAACAAGATAAGCGGACGATTTCCGCTTTACTCATACCGAATTCTTTCGCAACAGATTCTATTTCTTCAATCTGGGAAGATGTAAAACGAATTTGTACGGGAGTCGTAAAAGGGTTGTATTTGTCAATCGGACGCATAAAAAAAACATACTTTGTAATGTGCCGCAATACAAGATTTTACAACAACGTAATGCGCAACACTACAAAACAAGCTTGACGTTGTAATATTAAACACTACAATGAAAAGCATGAGCAAGCTATCACAACCGCTTCAGATCCGCCTGAGAGAAACAGACAATGAGGAACTGCGTTTCCTGTCCGCGGAAACGTCAGTACCCTTTGCCGTTTTGGTCCGTCTGGCCGTCCAGCATGGACTGCCGCCGTTGAAACAATCCTTGCGGATATCCGCAGAGGCGACAGCCGGCCCCATGCCGGCTACTCCCTCTGTTTCCCCTGCCCCGGCGGCTTCCTCGATGCCGTCAGCCCCTTGCCCGGTGATTGTTGCCGGGGAAGATCCTGACCTGAATTTGAGATAAACAACCGATTAGAATCATGAAAATAAATACAGCATTCAATCCGGCCCCCATGGGAGACCGGCGGAATATCAATATCATCCATGAAAGGCTCTCTAACATTCCCCCGGACGACATCATCAAAAACGTTATCAACAATGCGCGGGAACTGGTGGAAGGTCTGCCACGTGTGCAACTGGAAGCGTTGGCCGGTTCGCTGGTTACGGAAATTCTTCTGGCCCAGGGCCTGGGATGCTCTGAAATCCCCCTGAAGAATCTGGAACAAATGATGGGGATGGCCGGAGTTTATGCGAAATGTGAATTCAAGCCCAGCAACGAAAATGGAACAAGTGAATCCTGAAAGCGTGGTGGCCGTGGGGAACGTGCAAACGGCAGGGGATCAGATCAAATATCTGCCCCGCTTTTGCCGCCTGTACGATCTGCCCAAAACGCCGGGCCTGTTCCTGCCGGACAGCGCCCCCAGCAAAGAAACGCTGCGGACCTGGCGCAACAACGGAACGCTGGTCATGGTGAAAATAGGGGCGTCCCTGTTTGTGGATCTCCACATGACCTTGAAAAAGAATAAAATAAAACTCGGAGTGCTTAACAATTAGCGTTTTTATGAGCAACAAATATGCCGCATGGTATTTGCGTGTGCAAGTGAAGGATCTGGAACAGCTTCCCTTTCATCCGTCGGCGGAAAATGAGGCGGGGGAAGGATTGCCCGCTGATTTTCCGCGTGAGGAATTCACGGAGGATCAGCTTGTGCTGCTGGATGAATACTACCACGCCAAGCGGGAAAACGTGGTGAAACAGTTTTTCCGGCTGCTGCGCGTCCATCCCGGCAGCATGGATTTGACCCTGTGGCATCTGGCGCTTAATGCCGGCATCCTGGTAAAACTGCTTGGGATAGGGGATCCCCGCTCCTTTACCTGGCGGGAACTATGTGGCCGTTTGGGCGTGGGGGAAGATGTGCTTTACCGGCATAAAAAAGAAATTCTGCGCCTGATTGATGAAATAAAAAAATAACCTTCAATATTTTATGAAAACAATCAATTACAAATTCATTTTTTCAAAAACATACGACAGCCTGAAAGCGGAAGGGACAAATATTTATGTCAAACAAGAGGGTCCGGGCAAATGGGGCGCCATCCGGGGGCCGTGGAATTGGACGGGGAGAAAACACTACAGTTCTACGCCGTCAGGAGCCGTAAACAAACTGTTGAAACGAGAAGAAAAAGAAGGATGGAAATAACCTTCAATATCTTATGAAAACACATATCAAAGAACGTCCCATCCCCTTTTCCGCGGATATGGTGCGGGCGCTGCTGCAAGGCTGGAAAACACAGACCAGCCGCACGCGCGGACTTGAACGGTTCAATGGGTGGCCGGACAGGAAAATCCCCCTGGGGGAAGATGCCTGGGAACTATGTCATTTTATAAAAGAAGAGCCGGGCATCTGGCGCGCCATTTTCCAGGATCCGCGCGGGGAATGCCCGCCTGGACTGGATCCTGTGGTGAAATGCCCCTATGGCAAACCAGGAGAACGGTTATGTGTGCGAGATCCTTTTTTCAATGTGTATGATGATTGGTTCCGGCTCCTGCTGGAAATAACTGATATTGAGGTCAGGAAACTACAATCCATTACTGAAGAAGAAGCCATGGCGGAAGGAATTGAAACCATTTTTTACGATGAAGAAACGTCCTCCACCGGCTGGAAAAACTATCTGGACCCGGAAAGCATGTGCATCCGCGCCAGAGATTCCTTTTTCACGCTGTGGGATCGTCTGCACGGCGCCGGGGAAGCGGAAACGGATCCCTGGGTATGGATGATCAAATTCAAGGTATTGAAAGTTAAAGGGACAATAAAATGAAAAAACGATATACGCTTATTGGAGTAATTCATGATCCGGGGGATGAAGATTATTGCCTGCGGCTCAATGAAAACGGATACGTGCTCAATATCCTGATCACAGACCGGGAATATATCATCCCGCTAAACATCAATTTGAAAACGCATGATATTCGTACCGCCCGGAAGAAAAGGAACAATATATATAAATCGTTGTACGGGAAAGAATTTACCCTGTAAAAAGCATAAAAGCCGTACTGCGATATTTAGGAGGGAAAAACCGATACGCGCATGAAATCACACAAGGAACTTGCCGAGGAAATTTTAGGCTATCCAATCGGGGAAGACGGGTGCGCCCCCTGCCCCGGCGCCGCGCTGCATACCACGCAAAGCGGGCCGCGGGATTGGCGGATCTGGTTTGACGGCGAAGGAAAGCCGCATGAATATTGCTTCCATCAATCCTGCCAGAGCGCCCGCGACGACTTCATGAGGGTGCTTTACCGGGCTATCAGCGCGGAGGAACGCGGGGCCCGCAGCACCCGCAAGGCAACCCCCAAATACCAGCGTCCCCTGCCCCCGGCGCCCAAGGCGCGGAAGGTAAAAGCGGAAGAATTGAATGAAGATCTGGCCCTTGCGCTGGCGGGCCGGGTGGAGGAAGAAATCACGTTTGACTGGCTGAGGGATCATAGCCCGGTGGAAATCCCCGGCAATCCCCACGCCTGGGGGGAACTGCTGCTGAATGAACTATATCCCGCCGGCGCGCGGATCCTGGTATTCACGGCCTTTGCCTCCCAGGGGCAATATATGTATATCGTGAAGGATGGCGTTTACAAGCTGGGGCGGAAACCCGGCGTGGAGCCCGTGAAAGCCCCGCGCCTGCCTGCCGGCGGGGATGCCGGCGTCTGGTACTTAACGGCGCCCGTGACGGGCAAATGGGAACCCAACCCCGGCAAGCGGGATGCCATGGGAAATTTGATGCCGGGGCGGCGGCATGCGGCATGCTGCACGTCCTTTCCCTTCCTGGTCCTGGAAAGCGACGTACTGACCGCGGACGTATGGCTGAAAATTCTGGTGCAGCTTGCGGATCCGGTTGTGGCCGTTTACACCAGCGGCGGGAAATCCGTCCATGCCCTGGTGAAAATTTCCGCCGCCACGCCGGAGGAATTCAACGCCATTAAGTCAGAATACGTCTTGCGGCTGTCCGCCGTGGGAGCGGACACCGCGGCCATGACGCCTGTACGGCTGTCCCGCCTGCCCGGCTGCATGAGGCACGGAGCCACCGGGGAAAACGGGACCTATTTCAAATACGACCAACCGCGCCTGCAGGAATTGCTTTACCTGAACCCCGGCGCGGTCCACGGCGTTCCCATCCTGACCATGCCCGCGCGGCAACCAAGAAAGGCAGCAAGATCATGAGTGATTTGACCACCGCGCAAATATTAGGCGCGGCGCCCGTCATGGTGGACGGACGCCCCAATATCCGCACCAACCAGCAAGTGAGCCTGATCGCCCAGGCGGTAGCGGACAACCTGCCAAGCGGCGCCCTATACCGGTATCATGACGAGTATGTGACCATCAGCACCATCAAGAGCACCAACCAGGACGGGGAAACGACGACGGAACTTGAAAAAAGGCCCATGGATCCACGGCGTTTCACAACGTGGATCGAACAATACATGACCTTTTCCGCCAGTGCGGAAGATCCGGTGGAAAGCATGGGGAAAAATATGGCGGAATTGATTCTGGCGAGTGATTATCTGCGGGCCGCCGTGCCGGAAATTGCGGAAATCATGCCCGTGCGTCTGCCCGCCTGGGGCGTAGGGCCCAAGGGAGAACGCTTCCTGCGGATCCTGCCCGCCGGCTATGATCCGGCCACGCGCATTTACAGCGCGGAAACCGTGGCATGGGACGCCAACAAGGTTTGGCCGGTGGACGCTGTTCTCCGGGCGATGAACAGAGCCCTGGCGTCCTTCCCATGGGCGGAAAAATCCGCCGGGCCTATCACGCATATCCGTTCCGCATCCTGCTTCATGGCGTATATGCTGGGGCAGTTCTGCCGCCACCTGATCGGGCGACAACCCATGATTCTTATTATAGGCAACCAGCCGGGGACGGGTAAAACGCTGCTTGCCAAATTTGCGCTAGGGCCCATTTATGGAGTGCCGAACGCCACGCCGTTTCCCAAGGATGACGCCGCCCTGCAAAAGCTGTTGTTTACCAAGCTTATTTCCGGGGCGCCGTATGTCCTCATTGATGACCTGATCAATTTAAGCAGTACGACTTTGAACCAGTATGCCACCAGCGAGGCCATTTCTGATCGCGTCCTGGGAGGCAATAAGGAGTTTTGCGGGGTCAACCGCATGCAGATTGTCAGCACGGGGAACAATTTGACGGTAACGCCGGACATTGAGCGACGCAGCCTGATTATTGACCTGTTTGACGTGTGCAAGTCCGTCGAAAAAAACATTGCCAATCCATTAACGGAAAAAGTATTCAGCCGCCCGCAATGGCGCCGGGAAATGCTCATGGCCTTGTGGTCCCTGGTCTGGCATTGGAATGAACAGGGCTGTCCGTCCGTGTGTTCCGCGTCCGCCATGCCGTCCTTTGAAGGATTTTCGGAGGTAGTGGGATCCATCGTCATGACGGCGGGCTTTATCTCCCCCTTTACCAAACGCCCGGCCACCACGGACGGCGGGGACGTCCGGGGGAATGCCCTGGAACGGCTGCTGGTGGCCCTTGCGGACAAGATACAGCCGGAAACGCCGGAAGCGCCCCATACGCAGCTGACGCACCTGTACACGGTGGAAGCTGTGATGGGCGTGGCCGGGGATCTGGGGCTGGTGGACATTATTTGCAGCGGCAAAAACCAGAATCAGAGCATGGGGCATCAACTGCGGAAGCTCAAGGGGCGGCAATTTGTGGACAGTTCCGGGCGCGTCTTTACCTTTGGCCGCCGGGAAGACGCCGTGTCTTCACAATATAATGTAGTCATTCTTTCCGAACCGCGCATGTAAGACGGCTCTTCAAGGGAGATCCCCCTTCCGGGATCTCCCTTTTTTGTCCCGTCAAGCCGTGTGGCCGGCTGTTTCGCCGCCGGTGGCCAGATATTCCGGCGTCAGGGACCAGTAACGCGCGGCAGAATCTTTGGTCAGTCCGCGCATATTCAGGTAACGGGTTTTCAACAAGTCGGTTCCGACATGGCCCATATCATGGCTTAACTGGTTCAGATCATGCCCGGCTTTCATGGAGTAGGATGCAAAAGAATGTCTTAAACAATCATGCGGCCAGGGATTTTCCGGAGAATAGCCGGCGCGGGTGCGGAGGGCAAACAGGCGCGTTTTCAGATCCCGCGGATTGATGACGGGATCATCCGGGCCCGCGTTGTGTGGCCGGCACGCCAGGATCCACGCCTTCAGCACAGGCTGAATGGTCACATGGCGGGCGCCGCCGGTCTTGGAATGTTTGGCCCGGACGGAAACAACGCCGTCCTCCAGGGAGATATCCGCCCATGTCAGCCGGGTAAGTTCCCAGGGACGGATGCCGGCAAAGGCCCCCAGGGCGACATACAGACGTAAATCCGTTGTGTCCTGGGCCGCCACGCGCCGCCGATAAACCGGCGCCGTCCTGTCTATCTCCTGGGGCGGCGAGCATGCCCGGAACAAGGCGGTCAACTGATCCGGGGTCAATGCCACTATTTCCGCTTCTTGCACGGGAAGCTTGTCTATGGGATCCACGGGATTTTTAATGATCCAGCCGCGCTTGATGGCAAAGTTAAACAGGGTGGCAAGCTCGCGCTTCAGGTTGTTCCAGCTGGTAGGGTGGCCGGCGTGGCATGTGTCCAGGGCATCCCGGATCATGGCCGGCGTAATGGCCGCGCATGGTCTGGCCACCAGATCCGGGCAAAGACGTTCCAGGCGCCCCAGGCGCGTTTTCCGGGACAGGACCGTCACGCGGCTGTTGTGCGCTTTAGCCGTGCTGGCCGTGCTGGCAAGTTCCCGGAGGGAGGGGGACATATCCGCGTCCGGCGGCGCCACCCCGCGCCCCAGTTCTACTAATGTTCCCAGCTTTGCCACCGAGCCCGCCCGCTTCACAAGCGCCGCGTAATGGGTGGCGGCCTCTAAAGGCGTCACCCCTATTTCTGACAGTATTTCATCAACCGCGTTCCACTTATAAGCATCAAGATCGATCGTTTTTCCGTTTACCGTTCCAAAACGTTTCAAATTGCGTATCTGTTCCGCAATATATCCTTCAGCCTCGCCTTTTGTGGCGAAATATTTTGAGGTCTGTTTCCCCGTGTGGGATATGCGTTCCGGGATGACAACCCGCCACGGTTTTCCAGGGCGGGAAGTGCAGGGGCGCGGCTTCCAATCGTCAACCAAGCTGTGCATAATTGTGCATGCTTTTTTGACCACATTATACCCTTTTTCACTATTTTCCAGCATGGAATGTAAACTATGCTCTAAAAGTAACAAGCCCCTTAAACCGTTGGATTTAAGGGGCTTTGAAGATGGTAGCAGGGAGGTGATTTGAACACCCGACCAAAGGCTTATGAGTCCTCTGCTCTACCACTGAGCTACCCTGCCGTTAAGTGGTTGATGCCGTAAGGCGGGGAAATATTTAGCCTGGATTGGAAAGAATGTCCAGATTTTTTTATGGATCAGGAGCATTTTATCACGGCAACCCGCTTTTCCCTTCAGGTAAATTATTACTGATGAATCATTTTTTCCATTCATCCGTTTCACACGGCCTGCGTCCCAGGCCGTTTCCCGCATACGGACATTTACGGCGCGGGGCATTATGATGCCTCCAAACCCATGCCACTGACAGAGCGGGACAGGAAATAGAGGCCCATAAAGATTTTCGGGTCCACCACTTTTCCCTGTTCCATCTGCTCCATCAGCCAGCCATGCACCAGAGGAAGCGGAATGCGGTGCACCGTGATATTTTCGTTAGCCACACCTCCTCCTTCCGATATTCGATGCAGGCCTTCCGCCAGATAGAAAGATACCATTTCCGTAGTCAATCCTGGAGAGGAAGGACCCGCAAGAAGATACGTCCAGGAGTCCGCACGGTATCCGGTTTCCTCTTCCAATTCACGCCGGGCGGATTGCAACGTGCTTTCCTCCCCTTCATCCCCGGAAATCCCCGCGGGCAGTCCGACAGTCCGGGCATGCAGGGGAACGCGGTATTCTTCCACCAGCAGCAGTTCTCCTTCTTTCGTCACGGCCACAATCATGACGGCTCCAGTGGCATTAACCCGGCGCACGTATTCCCACCTTCCTTCTTTCAGGAGTTCCAGAAATTTCCCCCGGCAAAGAGACAGGCATGCTTCCTCTGGCTGTTCCATGTGTTCCATGTGTTCCATGATGCAACCCACGTTAGGTTCCCGGCCGGCCGTTGTCAACCATGCGGACCGCCTCCCTTCCGCATCTTCCCGGGTAATTCCGCTCCGGTTCCTGTAAGTGGTTGATTTCCGGCGGCGTAATCATGCCCTTTTCGTCACCCGGGCCGGTAACAACATAATAACATATTGATAATAAGTAATTCACAACGTCATACAGAAAATATACTCAGGAGTACTAAATTATCGGAGGAAGCAAGAACAAAATATTTTTTCATGTGGAACCCCCGTGGAACGTAGAGCCGCGGAACGATGACTCGCGCTGTTTCAAAAAGATATTTTTTCCTCAGACGCAAATCAGTAATTTGGCGCTCCCGTCAACCGGGGTGTCGGACTGAAAGCGGATGAGTTCGCCTTCTCCACCCCGATGAACGTCACGAGCTGTCACGGCTGCGGAGGAACCTGATACGGTTCCATCCGCAGGGCGGCCTCGTAGCGGGACGGAACGCCTTACGGCTATTTCTAACCAGCAACATCTTTTATTTCCAATAACA